>NZ_JBIIVK010000013.1:0-69319 GCF_044339515.1 Flavobacterium sp. | reverse complement strand
ATTGTAATGGAAAGCCTTGTGAAGGATTGGTGTATTTTTTCTTGGCAAAAAAAAGCGACCAAAGGAAGCTCTTTTTTTGACGTAGAAAAAAACAACAAGACAAACAAGCTTGCAATGGAAAGCGGGATTAGCTTCTGAAAAATGTTATTTTAATATTACCTATATATATTGTGTGGGATTTTGTAATCTTATATATTTGCAGTCCATAAAATTTTAGGCATGATAAAAATTAGTTTACCTGACGGTTCGGTTAAGGAGTTTGAGAAGAATTCGACTCCAATGGATGTTGCGAGAAGTATTAGTGAAGGTTTGGCGAGAAATGTGATTTCTGCGTCGCATAACGGCACTATTGTGGAAACGACGACGGAATTGACCACGGATGGTTCACTTATATTGTATACATGGAATGACAAAGAAGGTAAAAAGGCGTTTTGGCATTCGACTTCACATGTGATGGCTCAGGTTTTGGAGGAGCAATATCCAGGAATTAAGTTAACGCTTGGTCCGGCGATTGATAATGGGTTTTATTATGATGTGGATTTTGGTGATACTAAAATTACGGAATCCGAATTTAAAGCCATTGAAGACCGCGTTTTGGAAATTTCGAGAGAAAAGCACGAATTTAAAATGCGTTCAGTATCAAAAGCCGAGGCTTTGGAAGTTTATAAAAATAATGAATACAAGACGGAATTGATTTCGAATTTAGAAGACGGAACGATTACGTTTTGTGATCACGCCAACTTTTTTGATTTGTGTCGCGGTGGTCACATTCCGAATACGGGATTAATTAAGGCGATGAAAATTATGAGTGTTGCCGGTGCATATTGGCGTGGCGATGAGAAGAACAAGCAACTAACTCGAGTTTATGGTATTTCGTTTCCGAAACAGAAAGATTTAACTGAATATTTGGAATTGTTGGAAGAAGCCAAACGCAGAGACCATAGAAAACTAGGAAAAGAGTTGGATTTATTTGCTTTTTCGCAAAAAGTGGGTCAAGGTTTACCGTTATGGTTACCAAAAGGGGCTGCTTTGCGTGATCGTTTAGAGCAATTTTTGAAGAAAGCTCAGAAAAAAGCGGGTTATGAGCAAGTTGTTACGCCACATATTGGTCAGAAAGAATTGTATGTTACTTCGGGACATTATGCGAAATATGGTGCTGATAGTTTTCAGCCGATTCACACGCCGGCAGAAGGTGAAGAATTTTTGTTGAAGCCTATGAATTGTCCGCATCACTGTGAAATTTACAACACAAGACCATGGAGTTATAAAGATTTGCCAAAACGTTATGCTGAATTTGGAACAGTTTATCGTTATGAGCAAAGTGGTGAATTGCATGGGTTGACAAGAGTTCGCGGGTTTACACAGGATGATGCCCATATTTTTTGTACTCCGGATCAGTTAGACAGCGAGTTTAAAAAAGTAATTGATTTGGTTTTGTATGTTTTCAGTTCGTTAGGATTTGAAAATTTTACGGCTCAGATTTCATTGAGAGATCAAGAAAACCGGGAAAAATATATTGGGAGTGATGAAAATTGGGAGAAAGCAGAAAATGCGATTATCAATGCTGCACGAGACAAAGGTTTGAATACCGTTGTAGAATATGGGGAGGCTGCTTTTTATGGACCAAAACTTGACTTTATGGTGAAAGATGCTTTGGGAAGACAATGGCAATTGGGAACCATTCAAGTGGATTATAACTTACCGGAGCGTTTTGAATTAAGTTACAAAGGAGCTGATAATGAAATGCATCGACCGGTGATGATTCATCGTGCACCATTTGGTTCGATGGAGCGATTTATTGCGATTTTACTCGAACACACGGCAGGAAATTTCCCACTATGGTTAATGCCGGAGCAAGCTATAATCTTGTCTTTGAGCGAGAAATACGAAAATTATGCTGAAAAAGTTTTAACTTTGCTAGAAAATCACGAAATTCGCGGCCTAATTGACAATAGGAACGAAACAATCGGCAAGAAAATTAGGGATGCAGAGGTTAAGAAAATTCCTTTTATGATTATTGTGGGTGATGAAGAGGAGAAAAACGGCACCATTTCTGTGAGAAGACACGGTCAAGAAGGAAAAGGAAATATAACAGTTACAGTGGAGGAATTTGCTCGAATTGTAAACGAAGAAATTAGCAAAACATTAAAACCATTTATAGTTTAACTTAAAAATTAAAAGTCATAGCAATTAGAAACAACAGGGGATATCAACCCAGAGTAGAAAAAAAGGCAGCACATAGAATTAACAATTTAATTCGTGTGCCCGAAGTACGATTGGTAGGTGAAAACATCGAACCGGGCGTTTACAAAATTTCTGAAGCTTTGCGTTTAGCCGAAGAATTTGAGGTGGATTTGGTAGAAATTTCTCCCAATGCTGAGCCACCGGTTTGTAAATTAATGGATTACGGCAAGTTTATCTACGAGCAGAAGAAAAGAGAAAAAATGCTTAAAGCCAAATCGACTCAAATTGTAGTGAAAGAAATTCGTTTTGGTCCGCAAACGGATGAGCATGACTATGAGTTTAAGAAAAAGAATGCTGAAAAGTTCTTAAAAGAAGGAGCTAAATTAAAGGCCTTTGTGTTTTTTAAAGGACGATCAATCATCTATAAAGAGCAAGGTCAGATTCTTTTATTGCGATTAGCTCAGGATTTAGAAGAATTAGGAAAAGTAGAGGCTTTGCCCGTTTTAGAAGGAAAGCGAATGATTATGTATATCGCTCCTAAGAAGAAGAAGTAAGTTGCTGAGTAACTGAGTTTGTGAGTTGCTGAAATTAAACTCAGTCCCTCATAACCTTCGGCCCTCAGAAACTAAAAATAGTAAGTAAGTTGAATCACAAATAAATTTGGGAAATTATGCCTAAAATGAAAACAAAATCCAGTGCAAAGAAGCGATTCAAAGTAACTGGCTCTGGAAAAATCAAGAGAAAGCACGCTTTTAAGAGTCACATTTTGACAAAAAAATCTAAAAAGCGTAAATTAGCTTTAACTCATTCGACGTTGGTTCACCCTACCGATGAGAAAAGCATTAAACAACAATTAAGAATTATATAATTAGTGAATAGTAATTAGTGATTAGTAAATAGTCATTAGTTGTTCAATAATTAATTCTTTAGGTTAAAAATTATTTAATAACCTTGGAGTATGGCCGATAAGTTCCCTTGATTCAATTCGGGACGCCTGCTACAAAAAAACAAGAAAATTATGCCAAGATCAGTAAATTCTGTTGCTAAAAGAGCACGAAGAAAAAAAGTATTAAAGCAAGCCAAAGGTTTCTTTGGAAGACGTAAAAACGTTTGGACGGTTGCAAAAAACGCGGTTGAAAAAGCCATGGTTTATGCGTACCGTGACAGAAGACAAAACAAAAGAAACTTCCGTTCGTTATGGATTATGCGTATTAACGCTGGTGCTCGTTTGGAAGGAATGAGTTATTCTCAATTTATCGGAAAAGTAAAATCTAACGGTATCGAATTGAACCGTAAAGTACTTGCTGATTTAGCAATGAATCATCCGGAAGCTTTCAAAGCAATTGTGAACAAAGTAAAATAAACGTTTTTATCAACCCGATTTTAACTTACTTATATAAAAGAGTTGTCTGAAAAGGCAGCTCTTTTTTTATTATCTTTATGATTATAAATTTAGTTTAAATAAAAAGCATATGATACGTGTTTTAGTAGGTTCTGTTATGGTAATTATTATAATGCTGCTTGTCCCTTCAGTAGAAAAAGCATTATTCTTTTTACCGCTTATTTTTGCATTGTCAGTCAGTTTAGTAAACACAGATAAATTTAAAATAAATAAAGTACTTGGCGTTATTCTTAGCGTTGTACAAAGTTATTTAGTGTTTCTTGGATTAGGAATTGTGCTTTACTTTTTTGACGAGCTGATTCAAAATATTACGAATGGAGATAGTTCAGAGTTAGAAGGCGTTGCATTAATCACTACAGGAGGTTATTTAGCTGCATTGTTACTCTTTTATTTCTACTCCTATCTATTTAAGGAAATTAAATTTAAATTTAGTTTTTGGGTCATTAGCATTTGTAATATCCTTGTAGTCATTGTTATGTTTGTATTTTCGAAAAATGAATACCTACAATTTGGTGTGGAAAAATTTCCGGCCTATTTAATTTCTTGGTGTATTTTTATGAGTTTAGCCTATGGTTTATCATTGAATAAAGAACTTTTTGATAAAAAAATCAGTAGCTTAAAAGATAACTAAAAAAGTTTAACCTAGAAGCACCATACAAAATTCAAACTTAAATTTCATACTCTAAAAATGTTTTTTGGATGTTGTATAATCTTTCTATCTTTGAAAAAATAAAAAATCATGCCGCAAATTACAATTCTTTCACATCAGGAAATTGAGCATAAAATTAAACGAATTGCTTATCAAATCTACGAAACATTTGTGGATGAAGAAGAGATAATAATAGCCGGAATTGCCAAGAACGGTTATGTTTTTGCAGAAAAATTAGCAAACGAATTGAGCAAAATTGCTTCTTTAAAAATTGTCTTGTGTGAAGTTTTTATAGATAAAAACGACCCTTTTCAACCGATAACAACTTCCATCTCAAAAAACGATTATCAAAACAAGGGATTGATTTTGGTTGATGACGTTTTAAATTCGGGTACCACTTTAGTCTATGGCGTAAAACACTTTTTGGATGTCCCTTTAAAAAAATTCAAGACTGCTGTTTTGGTGGACAGAAATCATAAAAAATATCCGGTGAAAGTTGATTTTAAAGGTATTTCACTTTCAACCTCTTTACAAGAACACGTTCAAGTAGTTTTTGAAGAAAATACAAGTTTGGCCTATTTAAGCAACTAAATTTTTTATTTCTTCCACAATCTCATCGATTGATTTAGCATCAGTTGAAACGATGTATTTCGCTTGATGATAATAATAACTTCTGTCAAAAAGGTGTTTTGCAATAAATTCTTTTAACTCCACCTCTTCCATCGCAGCGATGAGCGGTCTTGATGATTTATTATCCAATAAACGTGTATGAAGCTCTTCTACAGAAGTCTTTAAATAGATAGATACTACATCTTCATTTTTTAAAAAAAGATGATTGTTAGCATAACATGGCGTTCCTCCTCCCAGACTCAAAATAAATTCATCATCTGATTCGATTAGACTTTTAAAAACCTGATGTTCCAGTTGTCTAAAATAGAGTTCACCTTTTGTTTTAAAAATTGAATTGACTCCTAAATTTTCTTTTTTTTCAATTAAAGAATCTAAATCTAAATGCATTTTTCGCAAAACACTTGCCAATCTTGAAGCTATAATTGTCTTTCCCGACCCCATGTATCCTACTAAAATAATTTTTTTACACATAATAAATCACTGTATAATAAGGCGTTAAGAAAGAATAATTTAAAAAACCAAATTTAAGACAATTTTGCTTTGAAAAATAAATAATAAGGCCGTATATTTGCACCCGCATTCAAGAAATTGCATTTGACTCGATAGCTCAGTTGGTAGAGCACAACACTTTTAATGTTGGGGTCCTGGGTTCGAGCCCCAGTCGGGTCACAATTTTTTTGAAATTTCTAAATGCTATGACTCGATAGCTCAGTTGGTAGAGCACAACACTTTTAATGTTGGGGTCCTGGGTTCGAGCCCCAGTCGGGTCACAAAAGAGACGTTGCGTGCAACGTCTTTACTTTTTTAGGCCACGTGGAGAAATTGGTAGACTCGCCATCTTGAGGGGGTGGTGCTGCAAGGCGTATGGGTTCGAATCCCATCGTGGTCACTCAAATCTATAAACGTTAAGTTCGCTTAACGTTTTTTTTATTCTCCATTTTTCTTGTTAATTTCTCAATCTGAAAATTTATAATCATTCCATTTGAACTAATTGTAGTTTTTTTCTTTACTAATTGTATAATTTTCAAAAATAAACCATAAAAAAATAGTTCATTAATTAATAATTGCTAATTTTGTTTAACAAATACAGCGAAAGGATGAACAATGTTAAAAATGTATTCAGTATCAAAGACCTTGAAAATTTATCAGGCATCAAAGCACATACGATCAGGATATGGGAAAAACGATACAATGTTTTGGAACCCATGCGAACAGACACCAACATTCGCTTTTATGATTTACCTGCTCTTCAGAAGCTTTTGAATATTACTTTGCTTCATAATCACGGTTATAAAATTTCAAAAATATCAAAATTAAGTCCCGATAAAATTAGTATTCTCGTACGAGAAATTGTGAACGAAAAAAGTGTAAAACATCATGCCATCAATGCTTTTAAATTGGCCATGATGAATTTTGATCAAACATTATTTGTCAATACTTACAATAACTTATTATCAGAAAAGTCATTTAGAGAAATTTTTTATGAAATTTTCATTCCATTAATGAATGAAATTGGTTTGCTGTGGCAATCTGAAACGATTTCTCCTGCACACGAACATTTTATTAGTTACTTAATAAAACAAAAATTGTTGGTAAACACTGAAAAAGTTCAGTCATTAGACCCAACTAAAGAGGATAGGGTTTTTATACTTTTTCTTCCTTCCAATGAAATCCATGAATTGGGATTGATGTACCTTAATTATGAAATAATTTTAAATGGCTACAAAACAATTTATTTGGGAGAGAGTGTTCCTATTGAAAGTTTAAAAGACATTAAAAAATACTTTGATAATGTGACTTATATTTCTTACATGACTGTAGAGCCATCCAAAGATGAAATAAACAATTATTTGAAAGAAATTCATACTGAAATTTTAGAAAGCAGTCAATCTGAATTATGGACAATAGGTCGATTGACTGAATTTATAAAGCAAGATCAACATCCAAACGTAAAAATCTTCAGTTCAATCCAGGAAATGTCAAATAATCTTTAATTTTTCCTTAAATCTTTTTTTTGTTTAACTTTTTATATATATTTGTTAAACAATATGAAAAAAGACATCTTTATAATCGGTTCCGGATTTTCAGCTTTGGCTGCCGCATGCTATTTAGCAAAAGAAGGTAACAATGTTACCGTATTCGAGAAAAATTCAACAATTGGTGGAAGAGCCAGACAACTTAAAAAGGAAGGTTTTACTTTTGACATCGGACCAACTTGGTATTGGATGCCAGATGTTTTTGAACGCTTCTTTGATGATTTTGGCAAAAAGCCTCATGACTATTATGAGTTAATTAAACTTTCCCCTGCCTATCAAGTATATTTTGGTATCCGTGATTTTGTGACCATTGCCGATAATTTAAATGACATTGTCAAAACCTTTGAAAGTATTGAAAAAGGAAGTGGAGCCGTTTTAGAAAAATTTATGGACGAAGCCAAAAGCAATTATGACATCGCCATTAAAAATTTGGTATACAGACCCGGTGTTTCTCCTCTTGAATTGATTACAACTGAAACAGCTTTAAAAGTGGGTCAATTTTTTTCAAATATCAGTAAAGAAGTTCGCAAACGCTTTAAAAATCAAAAGTTAGTACAAATATTAGAATTCCCAGTTCTGTTTTTGGGAGCAAAACCACAAGATACCCCAGCATTTTATAGTTTTATGAATTTTGCTGATTTCGGAATGGGAACATGGCATCCAAAGAACGGAATGTACAGCGTAATTTTAGCCATGGAATCGTTGGCAAAAGAATTAGGAGTTAAAATTCAAACGAATGCCAATGTGGAGAAAATAATAGTAAAACAAAAAAAAGCAGTTGGCATCAAGGTGAATGGGCAAGAACAATTTTGTAATGTTGTATTGAGTGGTGCAGACTATCATCATTCAGAAAGTCTATTAGATCGAGAACATAGAGCATATTCTGAATCCTATTGGGATAAGAAAACATTTGCACCTTCTTCCCTACTTTTTTATGTAGGTTTTGATAAAAAAATTGAAAATGTAGAGCATCACACTTTATTTTTTGATGTATCTTTTGACAAACATGCTGAAGCAATTTATGACAAGCCATCATGGCCTGACGAACCGCTTTTTTATGCTAGTTTTCCCTCTAAAACAGACGATTCTGCCGCTCCTGATGGTAAAGAAGCAGGTATATTTTTAATACCACTTGCACCTGGAATTAATGATACGGAAGAAATTAGAGAAAAATATTTTAACATTATTATGAATCGTTTTGAGAAGCTAACTGAACAAAATGTAAAAAATAATATTATCTTTAAAGAATCTTTTTGTGTAAATGATTTTATTAAAGATTATAATTCATACAAAGGTAATGCTTATGGAATGGCCAATACGTTACTTCAAACGGCATTTTTGAGACCAAAATTGAAAAGTAAAAAAGTTGAAAATTTATTCTTTACGGGCCAACTTACCGTTCCTGGCCCTGGAGTTCCACCTTCTTTAATTTCAGGAAAACTGGTTTCTGAATTGATTAAAAAAAATGCAATTAAACGTTAAAAATTACTGCTATGAAATCTATTTTTGACACCATCTCTTATGAATGCAGTAGAAATGTAACGAAGACTTATAGCACTTCGTTTTCTTCAGCAGTAAAAATGTTGGCACCCTCTATCCGTCAGGATATTTATAATATTTACGGTTTTGTACGATTTGCAGATGAAATTGTAGATTCTTTTCATGATTATAACAAAGAAACTTTATTTACTTTATTTGAAAGTGATTTAGAAAATGCTCTTCATCATAAAATTAGTTTAAATCCGATTTTAAATTCTTTTCAACACACTGTCAATCGGTTTGAAATTCCAAAAGAATTAATCGATGCATTTATGAAAAGTATGAAATTAGATTTACATAAATCAGAATATAAAACCGCAGAAGAATACCATGATTACATCTATGGTTCCGCTGATGTGGTTGGATTAATGTGCTTGAAAGTATTTGTAAATGGCAATCAAAATAAATATGATGAACTGAAAGAAAGTGCCATGCGATTAGGTTCTGCCTTTCAAAAAGTAAATTTTTTGAGGGATTTAAAAGCGGATTATGAAGAATTAAACCGAACGTATTTCCCCAATACTGATTTAAATCAACTCGATGAGATTTCGAAACAAACTATTATCGCAGAAATTGAAGCTGATTTTGAAGCAGGATTTGAAGGAATACGTAAACTGCCGATTGAAGCAAAGTTTGGTGTTTATACTGCTTATGTTTACTATAAAAAATTGCTTTCAAAACTAAAAAAAACACCCTCATTAGCAATAAAAAACACACGTATTAGAGTTCCTGACTATCAAAAAGTGGGATTATTGGCAAAATGCTACATTAATTATCGATTTAAAACCATATAATATGAGTACTTGGGTTCACATTTTAGTTTTCTTTATAACTTTTTCCATGATGGAATTCATGGCTTGGTTTACACATAAATATATTATGCATGGCTTTTTATGGAATTTGCATGCCGATCATCATAAAAAAGACCATGATTCGTGGTTTGAGCGAAATGATGCATTTTTCATTTTCTATGCCATAGTGAGTATTAGTTTCTTTTTACTTTGGAAGTACAATATTTTGGAAATTGGATTAGCCATCGGAATTGGAATTTTTGCTTACGGATTAGCTTATTTTTTTGTGCATGATATTTTTATTCACCAACGTTTTAAGTTATTTAGAAATGCGGATAATATTTATGCTAAAGCTGTGCGAAGAGCACATAAAATGCATCATAAACACATTGGTAAAGAACATGGTGAATGCTTTGGAATGTTGGTTGTACCATGGAAATATTTCAAAAAATAAAATAGTGTATTGAAAATACCTCAATTCCAAAAAATTAAAAAAACGATAGTCTTTTGAAAAATAATTTGGCATAAACTATTATTTTTCCCTTACTTAGCAAAAACAATTTTTATGCATTTCAAAACTATCCTTTTTCTCTTTTTATTGGGAAATTTGTCTGTTTGGAGTCAAAAAAACATTGACCCTACTCCTTCTGATATCGAACTTGCCAAAACTATTCGTGGAAAATACAGTAAGCAAGATGTTGCCATTTTAGAAAGTACTGAAATTATTAATTTTGGCTTTAATAAATCAACGTCAAATGTAACAGTAGATTTAGCGGTTAATGAAATTCTTATGAATATTAACCATCGTGCAGATATCTACAAATATGAGTTCTATGATAGTTCGTCAAAAATTGAAACGTTTTTGTTGAAGTATCGAAATGAAAAAACAGCTTCTTTACCCATTAGAGATGAATTTTACAAGGATAAAGACTTGTTTTACAATGATGCTCGGGTAAAACATGTTCAAATTGATTTTCCGGTTCAAGGATATACTTATAATTATGCAATGAACAAGAAATTTGAAGATGTAAAATATTTTACCTCGTTGCATTTTAATGATGAATTCCCGGTTATTGATAAAAAAATTGAAATTATAGTTCCGGATTGGTTAGAAGTTGAATTAAAAGAAATGAACTTTAATGGACATACTATCATTAAAAGTCAAACTAAGGATGCTAAAAATAAATCAACAATTTATTTATATCACTACAAAGACATTCCCGCTGTTTTTAATGAAGAAAGCAGTCCCGGAAGATCCTATCTCTATCCGCATATTTTGGTTTTAGCAAAATCATATGATTATAGTGGTAAAAAAGGAATCCTCTTTAAAACTACTGCTGATTTATATGGATGGTATAAATCCCTTGTTGATCAAATGAAAGACGACACTGAGCAATTAAAAAGCAAAGTGAATGAACTTACTGCAAAAGCAACTTCAGATGAAGAAAAAATAAAAAACATCTATTATTGGGTACAAGATAACATTCGTTACATTGCTTTTGAAGATGGCATTGCCGGATTTAAACCTGATGATTCACATCAGGTTTTTACAAAACGCTATGGTGATTGTAAAGGTATGGCTAACCTCACTAAACAAATGCTTAAAATAGCAGGCTTTGATGCTCGATTAACGTGGATTGGCACAAAACACATTGCTTATAATTACTCTATTCCTTCCTTGGTAGTTGACAATCATATGATTTGTACTGTTTTTCAGAATGGGAAGAAAATTTATTTGGATGGAACTGAAAAATTTAGTTCGTTAGGAAATTACGCAGAGCGAATTCAGAACAAGGAAGTGATGATTGAAAACGGAAATGAATTCATTATTGATAAAATTCCAACAAGTTCCGCCGAATCAAATAAAGAAACATTCCGAGCAAAATTAGTTATTGAAAAAGACAAATTGATAGGAACCTGCAGCCGAACGTACTCCGGCGAAAGCAGAAGTCAATTTTTAAACATTTACAACAGTTTTGAAAGTGATAAAAAAGCGGAAGCTCTCCAATATTATCTGGCTAAAAGTGACAAAAACAATAAAGTAAAAGACATTAAACCGAGTGATTTAAAGAACAGAGACGCAAAACTCGCTATTGATTATGCATTCGAATCTTCGAATAGAATAAGTGAATTTGATAACGAAATTTACTTAAACTTTGAATTTATGAATGAATATAAAAATTTTACATTTAAAGAACGTGAAACCGATTATGAATTAGACTATAAAACTTTATATGATTCTGAAATAATCATCACACTTCCTGACGGCTATAAAGTGGATAAATTGCCGGAAAATTTGAGTGAGAAAAATGAAGATTACGATATTCAAGCTACTTTCTCACTCAAAGGTAAAGATCTTGTTTACCGAAAAGTTTTTACTTTTAAAAATGCCATCATCCGAAAAAGCCAACAAGAATTATGGAATGCAGCCAATAAAAAACTTACCGAACTTTATAATTCATCCATTACTTTATCAAAATCATAGTTAAATGAAAAAAATTTTACTCCTCTTTCTTTTTGTAACTGCTTCATTATCTGCTCAAGAAGATTTAAAAATTCGTGATTTCTTTTGGGGAAAAGACGATCCGCATGCTAAAACAATGACTATACCGGATAAATGGAAAAATGAGTCAGCGGTGATGATATATAAATATGAATTTCACGATTATCATAAATTTGGCACCAATGTAAACTATACATCTGCCCTGCGAAGTAGAGTAAAATTACTCGATGATGCCGCTGTAAAAGAATTTTCAGAATTTACATTCAAAGAACGATTTTCTTCAGATAAAGGTTGGAGCAGACGAGCTGGAAAAAATACATTAGGCATAAAAGTAATTAAACCGGATGGCAAAGAAACCATTATCAATGTAAGCAAGGAAGCGGTTGATGCTGACAAAGAGAAAAAAATAGCCATTCCTAATTTAGAAATAGGTGATATTATTGATTATTATTTACACTCCGAAGAACCGTTTAAATCACAATTAGAAACGGGTTTTGATCCGGTGGAAAGAACCTTGGGTGACGTTTATCCAATTATGGACTATAAACTTATTTTTCAAACTGAAAACGATTTCTTTTTGAATTTTGCAACTTATAACGGAGCACCGGAACTCAAAGAAATTCCGAGCAACAAGAGTGGCGAACGTCATTATGAATTTGTAGCCAAAGACATTGAAAAAAATGAATTTCCAAGATGGTTTTATCCATTGATTGAATTACCGTGTTACAAATTTCAAGTGTTTTTTGCACGATCAGGAAAATTTGAAAAGCGAGCAGAAGCCTTTCTTTCTGAAAAGGAAAGTATAGTAAAATCAACCGTTTCTAAAGAAGATGTTTTTAATTATTATAACACAAAATTTAAACCTCAAGGAAATACAAAGGAAATCGAAAAGTTTTTAAAAGGCAAAACATTTAGTTCTGATGAAGAAAAAATAAGAGAAGTATATTATTTTTCTAGACATCAATATTATACACTTTTTATAGAAGCTATTGTAGGAGAAGATGCAAAAATACTTCAAAATACACTTACTCATTTATATAGCAATTATACTTTTTTTAGAAATGAAGAGGTATTCATAAACTTTTTTATGGCTTTTTTAAAAGATAATAATATTTCCTATGATATTGTCATTGGCACACCGAGGTATAATGGTCCTATTACAGATATGCTAATACAGCAAAA
Organism: Flavobacterium sp.; assembly: GCF_044339515.1. Classification (GTDB taxonomy): domain Bacteria; phylum Bacteroidota; class Bacteroidia; order Flavobacteriales; family Flavobacteriaceae; genus Flavobacterium. The sequence continues at coordinate 56,403 of NZ_JBIIVK010000013.1, read as the reverse complement.
TGTAAAGTTATTACTTCGTGTGAATACACCAAACCCTATCTATTTAGAGTATTTTTCACCTTACACTTCTGCTGATCAATTTGATTATAGCTTAGAAGATACTGATGCCTATCTACTACAAATTTCAAAAAACAAAAAGGTAGTTGACTCAGAATTAATAAGACTTCCTAAATCAACTAAAAGTGATAATATTTCTAAAAACATTACTAAAGTAAAATTTAACGAAGACTTAAATAGTTTTAAAATCGAAAGAGAAAACAGTTTATCCGGACATTACAAAAAAAGTGAACAGATGGATAAACTATATTTCTTTGATTATGTGTATGAAGATTATGGAAAATACGGAACTTTATCGGTAATTGAAAGGTTTAAAAATAAAAAATATGAAGCAAAACTTCAAAAAGAATTTGATGCTTTTATTGCTAAATTAAAGGAATCGCAAAAGGAAAGATTTACCAATTCAGTAAAAGATGAGCTGGGACATGATATTGATGATTATAGCTTATCCATCGAAAACACAGGAAGATTCGGCAGTAAAGAACCATTGGCTTACAAAGAATCGTTCACCATCAAAGACCATTACATCAAAAAAGCAGGTAATAATATAATTGTCGAACTAGGAAAATTTTTAACCTCCCAGATAGAACTTTCAGAAAAAGAAAAAAAGAGACCTAATAACATTCACATGAGTTTCCCCAGACAAATTGAACACGAAATTCAATTCGAAATTCCGCAAGGTTACACCGCAACCGGTTTGGAAAAATTTAATAAAAATGCTGAAAATGAGACTGGTGGATTTATAAGTACAGTAACCCAGAATGGTAATTTGATTACAATTAAAACCACAAAATCTTATAACAATTATTATGAACCAAACAGTAATTGGAACAAAATGATTGACTTTTTAGAAGATGCCTTTCAGTTTACACAAGAAAAAATTCTGTTGAAAAAGAATTAGTGTAAACCATTTTTAAAAAAGAAACCCTATAAAAGTTTTTATAGGGTTTTTTATTTTGTTTTAAAATACGCGTACCAAATTAAATCCAAAGGCAATTTCTCCATCGCTCCAGTCTCCAGTGGTTTGTCCTAAAAAACCACTTTCATGCATTGCCCGTGCATTGGTAAAATGCATTTGAAAAACGTGTCCACCGGTCTCTAAATCAACTCCTATTGAAAGAGGATTTCTATAAATTGATCGAGAGGTACGATTCAAATGAGCTGCATAATCTACATTTACAGACCATCTACTAGTAAGTTTGTAACGTCCTCCCACTCCTATTGCAAACTGACTGTTGTCTTGTGGATTTGGTAAAATAGCCTGATTTTCATCGTCTAAAATATCACGTAAGGTATTTTCATGAAAGAAAGATGGTGCTATTTGTAAAGACAATTTCTCCGAAAATTTTCTTGAAATTAAAAGTTGAGTTACATAACTTAACCTGTTTTCAAAAGTCAAATTTGGATAATCTTTCTCTTTTAATTCTGTATTAACCGCAATACTATTAAAACCTACGATTGTAAATGGAAAACCATCCTTTATCTGACTTTTTAATTTATATTTTACGGCCAAATCATATGTTTCTTGAAATCCACTTCGAGCAACATGAACAGTTAGCCATTCATTTACACCATATAAAAACTTAAGTTGTGTGTTGGCATTGTCCAGACCAAAAAAATCATCAAAACCATTTTTAAAATAGTCAAAACGATGAGCTACTACAAAATAAAAATCACCTTTAGAAGCTAATTTGGTTGATTCTAAATTAATGATTTTTAAAGACTTAAAAGCTGACTCTACTTTTATGTTTGATTCAACACTATCAATATCACTTAACAAATCATCTTGAGCTAAAAGTGAACATGGTAAAAAAAGGAGGAAGAGAAGTTTTTTCATAATAAAAAATAGTAGCGGTTTAGACTACTATTTACGTTGTTTAGTTAATAATAGTTTTAATTCACAATTACCTTTTTCCATGATTTTTGAGAATCATTTACCAATTCTACTAAATAGATACCCGTTTGCAAACCTGTTATGTTAAAGTCAACATTTTCAGCATTATTTTCTACTTCGATTGATTTTACAAAAACGCCGGTTTGAGTATAAATATTAACCTTATTCAAAAAGGTTTTGGTTTGAATAGTAAAATCTCCTTTTGATGGATTAGGAAACACTTTTGAAGCATTTAATGAAAAATCTTCTACTCCTAGTGTTGTAAAGGGAACATTTACAGCATATCCTGCACTTGCACTTCCTCCGTGCGAACCAAGATTCATTGTCGCACTAGAAGCTCTAACCCCTCCGAAGCTAATTGAATTGGTTGTAGCATATGGAAATTGAAAGTCATTTGTATCAGAGTTAGTTAATGCTCGAGTTAAAATTAAAGTCCGTACATTTCCACTTACGGTATTAGACACGGTTGTCCAGCTTTGCATGGCATCTTGTGCAGGAGCCTGTGTACCGATAAAATTTCTATCTGTTAAATTTGGGGTTGTGGCCGTCGTAAAAACAACAACATCGCCATTATCCATACCAAAACCGGACACAATTCCAATACCTAATCCAAACCATCTGTCAGATGGTCCTGTTAGTACTAAAGTAACTTGAGAAGTTGTATTATTTAAAGTAAAATTAGCAGTAATAGGCACATTATTACTAAGCGAAATTGTTCCGGTGCTTTTCTGCTGTGCAAATACAGCAATGCTAAAAATAGTTGTAAAAAATAAAGTAATTTTTTTCATAGTATTTATTTATTTTAAGAGGTTAATAATTTCTTCACTACCTGAAAAAACAGCGTATTCAAAAGCGGTTTTTCCTTTGTTATCAATTTTTGTTTTATCTGCATTATGCTTTAATAATGCTTTTATTAATTCACTATTTTTAAATTGCGTTGCATATATCAAAGCTGTTGTTCCATTCGCATCAGTTAGGTCAGGATTACATCCTTTTTCTAACAGTAACTTTGCTATTTGAACATTACCTTTCACCGCACATGCCATTAATGCAGTACCCATTTCACTCATAGCATCAATGTCTTTTACCTTATGAACTAAAAACGCTGCCAACTCATTGTTTCCTCTATAACAGGCTAAGATGAGCGGAGTATAACCATTTTCATTTTGCTCATTAATACAATTTGGTTTTCTTTCCATTAATTCTTTTAACTCAGCCAGAGAACCATTACGAGATATCGCAAAAACATCTTTTTGAGCCATACCGCTCACAAAAAATAGAAGAAAAACAACAACAAAAACTTTCTGTAACATATTCTACTTAATTAACAATGATACATTGATCCATTTTTAACTCTTCCAATAAATCATCAAATCCAACAAATCTTCCTTTAATTTTAACTGTTTGTTGAATAGTTAAATCTTTCGAAATCGTTTCTGTCATTTTCAAAAAAACTTTATTATCCAAAACAATAGCATTATTTTCTAAATCCAAAGAAGTTATTTTACCGTAAATTTCTATAGTTTTATCTGCATATTTTTTGATATTTGTTTCAGAATCATTCATGAAATCTTGATGCAATTGAATGGCTGATATAGAAAAAGCAACTGATTCTGTAGTTATATTACGATGACTTTTATAAACATAAAAATACAAGAAAGCGGATACTGATAATGTACCCAAAAAGAAAATAATAACAATTTTTTTTGTAGTTGAAGATTTCATAGCAGAGCAAATTTATTTATTTTTTTTAAAATTTAACTAATATTATGAATTTTATTTATTTTTGATAAAAAAACATGAAAAATAAAGCAATTAAAATCACTGGTTTCGCATTTACTGTTTTTGTTTTGAATAGTTGCACTACTGATAGTTTATCAGATTTGACAATTGTTCAAGAAATTGAATCGGTTAATTATACCCAGAATATCAAATCAATAATCGATAACAATTGTATCAGTTGTCATGCGGCCACTCCGGTTAATGGAGCACCTAATTCATTAACAACTTACGAAAATGTAAAAGAAGCGGTTTTAAATGGTGGTCTGATTGAACGAATCTCAATTGCGGAAGGAAGTCCCGGAGCAATGCCAGAGGGAGGCCCAAGACTTCCTCAAAACGACATAAACGCAATTATACAATGGAAAGCAGAAGGTTTACTTGAATAAATACAAAAGCTATGAAAAAGATATACTTACTACTATTTTTATCCTTTGGATACACACAAGCACAGGAAAAACTGATAACCAAATCAGGAAAAATTACATTTGAAGCTTCAGTTCCTTCCTTTGAGGAGGTAAAAGCAACTAACGAGAGCTCTTCGTGTGTTTTAAATACAACTACGGGAGAGATTGCCTCTTTGGCACTAATGAAAGGTTTTCGATTTAAAATTGCCTTGATGGAGGAACATTTTAATGAAAACTATGTGGAGAGCGACAAATATCCAAAAGCCACATTTAAAGGTGTAATTGAGAAATTCAATCTTACCGTTTTAGATAAAAATGGAAAAGACTTTATTATTAAAGGAAAATTAGAACTTCATGGTAAATCTAAAGACATAAGTATTCCTGCCAAAATTAAAAAAACAGATAAAGGAATTGAAATTGTATCCGATTTTTCGGTGAATGCTGATGATTTCGCGATTGAAATTCCTAGTGTTGTGAGTAAAAAAGTGTCTAAAAAAGTGAATATAAAATTAGAGTTTATTCTAAAATAAAAATTCCCGATTTATATAAATCGGGAATTCAATTTATAAATCTATAACTAAAATTATCTGCTCAAATACATTTTTCGTCTCGAATACAATTCGTAGAATTGATCGTCTTTTAAATCTTCTATAAACAAAATACTTTCACCCGTTGATTTCATTTCCGGACCAAGTTTTTTGTTTACGCCATGAAACTTTCCAAACGAGAAAACCGGTTGTTTGATGGCATAGCCTTTTAATTGAGGGTTAAAAGTGAAATCGGTTACTTTATTTTCGCCTAACATCACTTTAGTAGCATAATTTACATACGGTTCACCGTATGCTTTTGCAATAAACGGAACGGTGCGTGATGCTCTTGGATTGGCTTCAATAATATAAACAATATCATCTTTTATAGCAAACTGAATATTAATCAGTCCTACTGTTTTTAATGCCAATGCGATTTTTTTGGTATGATCTTTAATTTGTTGCATTACAAATTCACCCAAATTAAAGGGAGGTAAAGTAGCATTACTATCACCAGAATGTACTCCACAAGGTTCAATATGTTCCATGATTCCGATGATGTAAACATTTTCTCCATCGCAAATGGCATCGGCTTCTGCCTCAATTGCACCATCTAAATAATGGTCTAAAAGCAATTTATTTCCGGGAATATTTTTCAACAAATCAATCACATGTTCTTCTAATTCTTGCTTGTTGATCACGATTTTCATTCCTTGACCACCTAAAACATAAGAAGGTCTAACCAACAAAGGAAAATCCAACACATCTGCTAAAGCAGAAGCTTGATCTGCATTTTCAGCAACACCAAACTGCGGAAAAGGAATTTTTAATTCAGAAAGAAGTTCAGAAAAACGACCTCTGTCTTCGGCTAAATCTAACGCATCAAAACTGGTTCCGATGATTTTTATGCCATAGCGGTCTAATTTCTCAGCAAGTTTTAGTGCGGTTTGTCCACCTAATTGCACAATAACACCTTCCGGCTTTTCATGCTGTATAATATCGTAGATATGTTCCCAAAAAACAGGCTCAAAATATAATTTATCGGCCGTATCAAAATCGGTTGAAACCGTTTCCGGATTACAATTAATCATGATTGTTTCATAACCACATTCCTTGGCTGCCAAAACACCATGAACGCAAGAATAATCGAATTCGATTCCTTGTCCAATACGATTCGGTCCCGAACCTAGCACAATTATTTTTTTCTTGTCAGTAACCACACTTTCATTTTGCACGTACTTTTCTCCCGTTGCCGTTTCAATTTCTGCTTCAAAAGTGGAATAATAATAAGGTGTTAACGCTTTGAATTCTGCCGCACAAGTATCAACTAATTTGTAAACTCTTTTTATGGATAACTCATCACGTTTTTTATAAACTTGACTTTCCAATCCACGCATCATGTGGGCAATCTGTCTATCTGCAAATCCTTTTTGTTTGGCTTCTAAAAGTAATTCTCTTGGTAAAGAATCAATTGTATATTTCGAAATTTCCTTTTCCAATAAGTAAAGCTCTTCGTATTGCTTTAAAAACCACATGTCAATTTTGGTGATTTCGTGAATTCTACTCAACGGAATACCCATTTGAATGGCATCATAAATCACAAAAACGCGATCCCAACTCGCGTAAGTTAGCTTTTCAATAATTTGTTCATAGTTTTTATATCCTTTACCGTCTGCTCCCAAACCATTTCGTTTAATTTCTAGTGATTGCGTGGCTTTGTGAAGAGCCTCTTGGAACGAACGCCCAATACCCATAACTTCTCCCACCGATTTCATTTGAAGACCTAAAGTTCTGTCTGCTCCTTCAAATTTATCAAAGTTCCATCGTGGAATTTTTACTATAACATAATCCAAAGTTGGTTCAAAAAGTGCCGAAGTCGATTTGGTAATTTGATTTTGAAGTTCATCCAAATGATAACCTAAGGCTAATTTAGAAGCTATTTTTGCAATGGGATAACCTGTTGCTTTTGAAGCTAAAGCGGATGAACGGGAAACTCGCGGATTAATTTCAATAGCAACAATATCTTCTTTTTCATCAGGAGAAACAGCAAATTGAACATTACATCCGCCTGCAAAATTTCCAATGCTTCGCATCATCAAAATCGCCATATCCCTCATTTTCTGAAAAGTAGTATCTGAAAGTGTCATTGCCGGTGCAACGGTAATACTATCACCGGTATGTATTCCCATTGGATCCATGTTTTCAATAGAACAGATAATAACTACATTATCATTTTGGTCACGAAGCAATTCCAATTCATACTCCTTCCATCCCAATAAAGCCTTATCTATTAACACTTCATGAATCGGTGAAGCCTCTAATCCTCGTGTCAGTAATTCATCAAAATCTTCTTTATGGTGAACAAAAGCTGCTCCTGTACCTCCCAAAGTAAAGGAAGGACGAATCACCAATGGAAATCCAAACTCTTGAGCAATTTCTTTTCCTTTTAAAAAAGAAGTAGCTGTTTTCGCAGGAGCGGCTCCCACTCCAATACGTTCCAAAAGCTGTTTAAATTGCTCCCTATCTTCTGTAATATTGATAGCATTAATATCTACACCGATTAATCTTACATTAAAATCAGCCCAAATACCTTTTTCATCCGCTTCCAAACACAAATTTAAAGCTGTTTGTCCTCCCATGGTAGGAAGAACAGCATCAATATTAGGATGCTTTTTTAAAATTTCGATGATGGATTTTGTAGTTAAAGGCAATAAATAAACATGATCGGCCATAGATGGATCGGTCATGATGGTTGCCGGATTGGAATTGATTAAAATTACTTCAATTCCTTCTTCACGAATGGAACGGGCGGCTTGAGAACCTGCATAATCAAATTCGCAGGCTTGCCCAATAACAATTGGGCCTGAACCAATAATTAAAACCGATTTGATAGAATTGTCTTTTGGCATGTTGTTGCTTTATAGTAGTTTAGTTGTTTTTGAGTTGACAAGTTATAAAAAAAAGGCGTTACTAAAAAAAGTAACGCCTTTATTTATGATTATTACTAATCATTATTTTTTGTGTCTTGGTTCGCAGGAAACAGTCAATTTGTGTCTTCCTTTGGCTCTTCTACGAGCAAGGACTTTTCTACCATTTGCAGTAGCCATTCTATCCATAAACCCGTGTTTATTTCTTCTTTTTCTTTTCGATGGTTGAAACGTTCTCTTACTCATTGTTTTGTATCTTTAAATCGTGTAAATTAATAGTGGGTGGGTTTCTCAAAAACCGAGTGCAAATATACAAAGACTTTTTTTTCTCACAAGCAGTTTTATAAAAATATTTTCAATTCGTTTTATTACCTTTGCAAACACAAAAAATAAAGTCAGTATTATGTTTCACAGAAATATCAAATTAGTACTTGCGGGCTTACTTATCGCATTAGGTATATGGCAGTTTACAGAAAACAACATTGGAAACGGAATTTTTCTAATCTTATTAACTGTTTTTCCGATTTTCCTTTACTTTAAAAACGAATTTATTCTACTTGCTTTTTTAAAACTGCGAAAACAAGATTTTCAAGGTGCAAAAAATTGGTTAGACAAAATCAAAAACCCTGAATCTGCTTTAGTAAAAAAACAACAAGGTTATTATAATTATTTACATGGATTAATGGTTTCTCAAACTAATTTGAACCAAGCTGAGAAATTTTTTAAGAAAGCCATTGAATTAGGTCTTTCAATGGATATGGATTTAGCGGTAGCCAAATTAAATTTAGCAGGAATCGCTATGTCCAGAAGAAGAAAAATTGAAGCAACTAATCTACTAAATGAAGCCAATAAGCTTGACAAGCAAAATATGTTGAAAGAACAAATTACAATGATGAAGCAGCAGTTGAAGAAAATTTAAAAAAATCTTATTTAAAAATATGAAAAATCGATTTACAAATTGTTGTGAATCGATTTTTTTAATTTAATTCTATTGACACATTAATTAAATTTAAGTTGTCTTCACAAAAATGATTTTTCTTATTTAAGCATGGCTATACCATTTAAACGAGAAAATATTGTTAAAAGAAATCGTTGTAGTTGTTAAAATTGAATGTTTTTTACCTATACAAAAACTATACAACAATGCAAATTTAAACCAATTAAAAAGTTCCGAAAGCATTGGATATTAAAGAAAAAGTCCGAAAATTAGACTTTCTCAAAGCATGGATAAAATAAATAGAAATGTATAGTTAAAATATACGGAAATATGAATTTAATAATCAATTAATACTTAAATTTGAGATTAGTAAATATTAACTCAAAAAATTAAATATTATGAAAAAAATTACTTCTTTTATTTTCTTATTAACAGCGACTTTTGGATTCGCACAAAATCTCATCACTAATGGTGATTTTGAAAGTGGTACCGCCGGTTGGTCAGGTAATGCTTTGAATGTGGTGACTGAAGGGGATAACAATTACAATGCTGCAAATGTTACAACTGCCGGAAATGCTTTCGATGTTAACTTAAGTTATGTATATCCTATGACAACTATGGGAACTACGTACAAATTAACTTTTACAAGTTTTTCAGATGGAGATAGAACTATGGTTGTTGGAGTAGGATTAAATGAAGCTCCTTGGACTGCAGTTACACAAATTGTTGATTTAACTAACGGTCCACAAACATATGTAGTGAATTTAACAACAAACTTTGCTAGTGCGAATAGCCGAATTATTTTTGATATGGGTGCTGATACTGGTTTTGTTGGTATTGATGATGTAATGTTAGAAATTACTACAACAACTTGCAATAATGGTATACAAGATGGTGATGAAACAGGAATTGATTGTGGAGGAACTTGTCCTCCATGTTTAGTTTTACCAACTTCAGCAGCACCTACTCCTCCTGCAAGACCAGCAGCAGATGTTGTATCTATCTTTAGTGATGCATATACAAATATAGGTTTTGATAATTTTGATGCCGGATGGTGCGGAGGAGCAGCAACTACCTTGATGACTATTGAAGGTAATAATACTTTACAGAAAAACCCAGGTGTAGTTTGTCATGGTATTGATTTTCAAACTAACAGACAAAATTTAACTGGTTTTACTCACGTTCATTTTGATTTTTACATTACCGATACCAATTTAGTTGGTGATGTTTTTAATTTCAAACTAGTTAATTTTAATGGCGGAAATTCTGAAAGTTCAGCACTTGAAGTAAACATAAACGGAGGAACAACACCTCAATTGGTTGCCAATCAATGGGTTTCTGTAGATGTGCCTATTACTGCTCTTGGAGGAGTTGTAGCAGGAAGTTTAGCTCGAAATGACGTAGCTCAAATTGGTATCACAACTGCAATGGTTAACAATGTATGGTACGACAACATCTATTTACACAAAAACACTTTGAGCGTTTCAAGTTTTGAAACTGCCAAAATTAAAATGTACCCTAATCCTGCTAGCACCAACTTTACAATTGAGGCACAAGAGTTAGTAAGCAATGTAAGTGTTTTTAATGTTTTAGGCCAAGAAGTAGTTACAAACAATCCTAACAACACCCAAGCAACTATTGATATCTCTGGACTTCAAGCTGGTATTTATGTTGTAAAAGCTACTATTAATGGAAACGTTTCAACATCAAGAATTATAAAAGAATAAATAAAAAAATAATAAAAAGGCTGCCCAATCATTTAGGCAGCCTTTTTTATTTACTTAAACAGAGTTTTAAAATTAATGTTGAAGAATTATTAAATTCTAATGAAGAAAAACGTTGGAAAAATAATTTAAAACAAATTAAACATTACTAGTATAGTTATTAAGTTAGGTTATTATTTATGTAAAAACAAGTAATCAATATCGGAACAAAACACAACAAAAAATACAATCCAAACTATACACAACCTCAACATTAAAGTTTGAAATCTCAAAAAATCAAAAATTAATATTATTTATTTCTTTTTGCAGAAAAACAAATAAAAATAAAAATTATAAGTTCAAAACAACTTAAAAAGTTAAATAGACAGATTAATTCTATAAAATCCATACAAATATTACACGCTGCTCAACAGCTGTTTACATAAATGTAACAAGTTCAAACAAACTAAAACATACTTTAATAATGACTTTATTTTTTTCTGATTACTTTTCAGCTTGTAATTTAATCACTAAACTTTTTGAAAGAAAAAAATCTTTTAATTATTAGGTTTTAATAGTGTGTATATTTTTTGTTGAGGTTGATTTATTAATAATGTAATTTTTCATTAGTATTTTTATAAAATCAAAATTTTAACTAACAACTTTTTACATATATCATTAATCTTTTTTAATCTAACAAACCAAAATGAAAAAAATAATTTTATTACTCCTACTTTGGTGTTTTTCGCTTCCTGTTTTTTCGCAAACTGAAAAAGTTTATGTTGATGCGAATAATTCTCAAATGAAACTTAAAGTCAACGGAAAAGATTTTATAGTCAACGGAATGAATTGGGATTATTTCCCCGTGGGAACCAATTACTCATACAGTCTTTGGAATCAACCCGATAATTTGATTCAAGAAGCATTAGATGAGGAAATGGGCTTGCTGAAAAATATGGGAGTAAATTCTATTCGTGTCTATACAGGAATTCCAAAAAAATGGATTGAATATATTCATACTAACTACGGAATTTATACCATGCTCAATCATTCATTCGGACGATATGGTCTAACGTTGGATGGAGTATGGACGCCTAATACAGAATACAGCAACGAAAAAACTAGAAAATTACTTCTTGAAGAAGTAACACAAATGGCTACTGATTATAAGGATACCAAAGGTCTCTTGTTATTCTTGTTGGGTAATGAAAACAATTACGGTTTGTTCTGGGATGGTGCCGAGACTGAAAATATTCCGATTAAAGACAGAAAATCAACTATACGAGCTCGTGAAATGTATAAACTTTTCAATGAGGCCTCTGTAGCAATAAAGGCTATTGACTCCAATCATCCTGTTGCTTTGTGTAACGGTGATTTACTTTTTTTAGATTTAATTGCTGAGGAATGTAAAGATGTTGATATTTTTGGAACAAACGTATACCGTGGTGTTTCTTTTGGAGATTTGTTTGAAAGAGTTAAAAAAGAATACGGAAAACCGGTTCTTTTTACAGAATTTGGTGCAGATGCCTTTAATGTTATCACCAACCAAGAAGATCAAAAATCTCAAGCTTATTACTTAAAAGGAAATTGGAAAGAAATCTATGAAAATGCTGCCGGTTTAGGTAAAGCCGGAAACTCATTAGGTGGTTACACTTTCCAGTTCAGTGATGGCTGGTGGAAATTCGGCCAAACTAAAAATTTAGAAATACACGATAACAACGCTTCTTGGTCAAATGGTGGTTATCAAAAAGATTATAATGAAGGTGAAAATAACATGAATGAAGAATGGTTCGGAATTTGTGCCAAAGGTCCAACTAACGAAAAAGGTCTATATCAATTGTTTCCGCGTGCTTCCTACTATTTATTGAAAGACTTACATAAATTCAATCCATATGCTCCGGGTGCTAACCTAGAAAGCATTAATCTACATTTTGGAGATGCACAAATTATGGATGCAACCTTAAGAGCGAGAGGTGACAAAGCAGCCATGGGAGGAAATGACACTCAAATTTTAAAAATTAGTAATCTAAGAGCTGAATTTACAACTTTTAACACCGGTGGAAGTCTGATTACAACACCTAAATCAGACGATCCAGATACATCTGGATATCCAAATCGATTAGGTTTTGACCACATGCAGTCCTATTTTATTGGTGTGGAAGGAAATCCCACAGCCAATATGAGAGCTAATGTAAACGTAAACATTCTAGGTCGTGTAGCTGAAAATCCTATTAACGAAATTTTCTACGAAAACCGAGGTCGAGCTCAAAATGTTGAAACAGCAGATGGAAGAGTTTTATCCACAGATATCAACCGAGTTCAAATTTATAATGCTTCTTACACATGGAATGCAAAAGATTTTGAATTAAGAGGTTTTTATAGAACCGGGCACTACCATTGGGGTTATGAAGGCGATTTCTTTGGCCTCTATCCGGAAGCAAATTATGGCCCTAATTTAGATATCTATAATGGAGAAACGTTAGGTTTTGAAATCGATGGAAAGAGAAGTCTAAAAGGACTTAAAGCAGCATTCGGACCACAATTATGGTGGGGTGCTAACCCTGCTTATTTACTAAAATATGCTAAACAAATAGGAAAATTTAATATCGCAGCGGTTTATCATGAAGATATCAATCAAGCTGAAGTTTCTCAGTCGGTTTCTTCCATCGCATTTCCTATACCAAAAACACGAAGAGCCACAATTTATGTACAGAGAAAAATAGGAAGCTTAGGAATCGAATTAGGTGGTATTTGGGGAGGTCAACCTTTAAATGGTAGAGAATTTCAAATGATGGGTGGTTTAGTTCCTGATGATTATGAAATAGATGGTGTTCCTCTTGATGCACCCGAAGGAACTCGATTTTACTATGAAGACAAAATTAATTCGAAAGACAATTGGGGTGGTAAAGCAAAATTTACATTTTCAAAAGGAAAAGTCAATGCATATGCTCAAGGAGCAATTATGGGTTTGGTCGCAAATGGTGGTGCTGATAATACACAAACATTCACGGGTTGGCGTTTGAAAGATAGCGGTAGTGGAAATCAAATGAACTTTTTGACCGGATTTACATATAACATTAATTCAAATTTACAAATAGCACCAAACTTTCTTTGGCAAAAGCCACTAGTAGAAGCAATCGAGTCAGATGTGCCTGTATTATTAGAAGATGATATACTATCAACATCTGTTCTAAGAAATATTTTAGATGACCCATTTATAGTAAGAGCAAATAGAGAAACTATTGGGGCAGAACTTTTAGTTACCTACGACCCTACTCCTGCAACTTGGATGTACGAATGGAATAATGATATGGTAGAAGATGCAAAATTTGCCTTTAGTACCGGATTTGTTTATCGTCATTTACCAACCACACAAGATGCCGCAATTGGTTTCTTAGAAAATCGTTCATCTTTTGCTTTTGAAAAATCAGCTCCTGCAGAAGATTTATGGGAATCAAATACACGAATTGTTTCTAAATTAACCCCTGATTTTGGTCTTATTGCCAATATTTATTTCGGAAACGGACAAGCCAATGGTGATTCCGAAAGAACAATCAACAGAATGGGCTATGATTTAAGAGCAATATACAGAAAAGTAAAAGTGGTTACTTCATTAAAAATAAACGATTGGGGTCCATTTGATTACCATAGAGATTTTAACTTAACCTATCCTCTCCAAAGTGCTATAGATATTTCAACCTCTGTTGGAAAGCCAAACTGGTTTATTTTACCGGATACTAGAATCGGAATCATGGGAATTTGGCGTTCACTTGACCAATATTCTCCAAGATATTCTCCAAATCAAACAGCTAATGATTTTGACACTGAACCAATTTTATCTCCTGTAGGATTTGGAAATGGATCAGAATGGGAAATTAGAACTTATATTCACATAAATATTGGAAAATAATTTTAAAAAATTGAAAAAAATGAAAAATAGAAAAATTAATTATTTAGGAAACACACTCCTTTTGGGATTGGTTTTAATTACCAATCTTAACTGTGAGAGAGATTTGTCTGATGAAGCGGTATTAGCTAATCTTTCTAAAACTGGTGAAGTATTTACAGACGATTTCGTAGGAATGGGAAGTGATTTTTATTTCCCATACGGAGGATCTAAACCAACTGCATGGTCAGTTGATGATACAGAAGGTTACAACAGTACTGCATCAATGCGAATTGACGTACCAAATGCTAATGATCCGGAAGGTTCCTATGCCGGTGCAATTTTAAGAGTTGATGGAGCCGGACGTAATTTAACCGACTATGATGCTTTAACTTTTTATGTAAAAGCTTCACAAGGGGTTGTAATTGGTGAATTTGGTTTTGGTGAAGATTTCGATCAAAACAAATACATGGCTACAATAACCAATGTTAGTGTAGGAACCAATTGGACAAAAGTGATTATCCCTATTCCTGATGCTTCTAAACTAACTCAAGAAAGAGGAATGTTTAGATATGCGGCCGGAAGTCAAGGTACAAATGGGTTTGGCTATACTTTTTGGATTGATGAATTAAAATTTGAAAAATTAGGCACTATCGCTCATGGTCAAGCATCAATAATGAACGGAAATAATATTTCTGAAACCACTTTTGTAGGTGTTAATTCTAATGTAGAAGGTGTAATTTCAACTTTCAATTTACCCAACGGAGTTAACCAAGTTGTAAATTTAAGCACTGCCTATTTAGATTTCTCATCATCTGATCCTAACGTTGCAACTGTAGATGCAAATGGACTAATAACATCTATGAGTCCGGGAACAGCCGTAATTACTGCAACAATTAATGGTGTTGATGCAACAGGTAGTTTAACAATTAATTGTGTGGGTACATTTGTTCATGCCCCTACACCTCCCCAAAATCAAGCGAATGTGATTTCCATTTTCTCAGATGCATACACAAATGTTCCGGTAAATTACTACAACGGTTACTGGCAACCTTGGCAAACAACTGTTTCAAATGATTTCACTGTGAATGGAGATAATATTTTAAATTATACAATTTTTAATTTTGTGGGAATAGAATTTAGTAGTCCTACTGTTAATGCAACTGCAATGACTCATATTCACATGGATGTGTTTATTCCCGGTCCTATTGCTCCAGGAAGACAGTTAAGAGTAATTGTAGTTGATTTTGGTGCAGGTGGTGTTTTTGGTGGTGGAGATGACACAAGACATTCTACAACTTTCACAGCACCAGCTTTAGTGTCTCAAAACTGGATATCTATAGATATTCCTTTCGCAAATATGCCAAATTTAGCAAGCCGTTCCAATTTAGCACAAATTATCTTAGAAGGTGGCGATGGTTCAGTTCTTTATGCTGATAATATCTATTTTTATAACTAGTATAGTTTCTAATTTATTAAAAAAAAACGAATGAAATTAAGATATATTTTAAATAAAAAAAGTTTTCTCTTTGCAAGTTCATTTTTATTACTCATGGCTTGTTCCGAAGACGAAAAACAACAAGTAGTTACTAAAACACAATTAGTAATGCAGGAAGAATTTGACACAAACGGTGCTCCAAATTCTGCTTTATGGAGTTTTGATATTGGAACCGGAAACAACGGATGGGGTAATAATGAATTACAATATTATACTGACAGACCGGAAAATATAACTGTAGAAGACGGAATGTTAAAAATTACAGCTCGTCGGGAATTATTTTTGGGTTCTTCCTACACTTCTGCCAGAATCTTAACCAAAGGAAAATTTGAACAAAAATATGGTCGAATTGAAGCTAGAATTAAATTGCCATGGGGAAAAGGCTTATGGCCTGCATTTTGGATGCTTGGAGCTAATATTGATCAAGTAAGTTGGCCGCAATGTGGTGAAATTGATATTATGGAATACCTTGGAAATCAACCTACAAAAGTATTTGGAACCGTTCACGGACCAGGCTATTCCGGTGGTGATTCTTTTGGAAAAACATACACATTGCCAAATGATAGATTTGATAACGATTTTCACATTTTTGGAATAGAATGGGGTGAAAATTATATCAATTACTATGTTGATGATGTATTATACAACCAAATTACTCCTGCTGATGTGGATGGTGAATGGGTATTTAATCAACCTTTTTATATTATCTTAAACATGGCAGTTGGAGGAAATTTACCAGGTTCTCCAAATGCTGATACCTCATTCCCTCAAACTATGTTAGTTGATTACATAAGAGTTTACGAATAAAAAAAGCAAAAAAAAGTTACAGTTAAAAAATATGAGCCAAAGTCGGTATACTATGAATTTTGAAGAATTAGACAAAAAAGAGAAATCAATATCCATGGAAATGGTTAGTATCAAAGGAGAAAGTTATTATAAAATAGAAAACTCCGATTGCATGCGACCCTTTTTCATGAGCATCGTAAGTGACTCCAATCATTGGATGTTTATTTCCAGTAATGGAGGATTATCAGCCGGAAGAAAAAATGCAGAATTCGCCCTCTTCCCCTATTACACCGATGATAAAATCACAGAATTTGCCGATATCACCGGAAGTAAATCGATTTTTCAAATTCATACAGATGACAACACATTAATTTGGGAACCTTTTTCCGAACGATTCAATGATCAATACAACATTAGTAGAAATTTATACAAGAATACGTACGGTAATAAAATCATATTTGAAGAAACTTTTCATGATTTGCAATTCACGTTTCGATACCACTGGAATTCGAGCAACGCATTTGGCTTTGTACGAACTTCAGAAATCATAAACGATTCAGACAAAAATTATAAAATTACACTGTTAGACGGAATTCAAAATATTCTTCCGCATGGTGTAGAAAGCGGTTTGCAAGCAACTACCAGTAATCTGGTAGATGCTTACAAACGCAGCGAATTAGAAGAAAACAGCGGATTGGGCATTTTTGCACTCAGTGCCATCATCGTGGATAAAGCCGAACCGAGTGAAGCTCTCAAAGCCAACATCGCGTGGTCGTTAGGATTGGAAAATCCAACTTATTTGCTTTCATCTAAACAAGTTGCTGCTTTTCGTAAAAATCAAATGCCTACAACTGAAACCGATATAAAAGGTGAAAAAGGTGCCTATTTTGTTTCTACTAATTTGAATTTAGGTGGTAATTCTTCTAAAAGTTGGAAAATAATCGCCAATGTTAATCAAAATCAAGCACAAATCATTGAATTAGCGGCTGCTATTTGTACTGATAAATCGCTGGAACAAAAAGTGGTTGATGATATGAATCTTGGTACGCAAAACCTCATCGCTTTAAATGCTACGGCAGATGGTTTACAATTCACAGCTGATGCCCGAAAAGATACCCGCCATTTTTCTAATGTGCTGTTCAATATCATGCGAGGCGGAATTTTTGATAACAATTATCAAATTGAGAAAGGCGATTTTACCTCGTACATCTCAAAAGCAAACAAACTTGTTTTTGAAAACAATAAATCCTTTCTAAATGAATTACCAACCACTTTCGACTATTCCGATTTACAAAAACGTATAGAAAAGTTGGATGATGCCGATTTAATTCGATTATGTATAGAGTACCTTCCGCTGAAATTTAGTAGAAGACACGGTGACCCAAGTCGCCCATGGAATAAGTTTTCCATCAACACAAGAAGTGAAATAGACGGCTCAAAAATATTGGATTACGAAGGAAACTGGCGTGACATCTTCCAAAACTGGGAAGCCCTCGCCTACGCTTTCCCTGATTTTATTGACGGAATGATTCATAAATTCTTGAATGCTTCCACTTTTGATGGATATAATCCGTACCGAGTAACCAAAAGTGGTTTTGATTGGGAGGCTATCGAACCAGACAATCCGTGGTCATACATCGGTTATTGGGGCGACCATCAAATCATTTATTTGCTGAAATTTTTAGAGTTTATCGAAAAATACCAACCCGGAAAATTAAATTCCTACTTCGATAAAGATTGTTTTGTGTATGCTGCTGTTCCTTATATCATTAAATCGTATGAGGAAATTGTACAAAACTCAAAAGACACTATTGCTTACAGCCACGAGTGGGAAGCAAAAATCAATAAAAGAAGAAGTGCAATCGGTGCAGACGGTGCTTTGTTGCGAGACAATAACGACGAGATTTATCATGTCAATTTGATAGAAAAAATCCTGGCAACAGTTTTAGCAAAAATGTCCAATTTTATTCCCGAAGCCGGTATTTGGATGAACACCCAACGTCCTGAATGGAACGATGCAAATAATGCCTTGGTTGGAAACGGAGTCTCGATGGTAACGCTCTATTATTTAAGGAGATTTTTGAAATTCTTCGAGCAACTATTGGATAATTCAAACCAAGAAACCATTAAAATATCCAACGAAATGGTTGAATTTTATCATGCCATTCGCGAAAATTTAATTGCCTTTCAACCGTTACTCTCTGCTTCTATCCACAACGAAGACAGAAAAAAAATTGTCGATGCTTTAGGAAAAGCGGCCTCTGATTACCGTCATCAAATTTACAATAGTGGGTTTTGGGGTAAAAAGAGAACACATTCTATGGATGGTTTAAAAACGTTTACGAAAGTTAGTTTAGCATTCATCGAACATGCTATCAATGCTAATCAAAGACAAGACAAATTATTTCATGCCTATAACTTAATGTCAATTGAAAACAACGGCGTTACTATTTCCTATTTACCGGAAATGTTAGAGGGTCAAGTGGCCGTTTTAAGTTCTGGCTATTTAAGCGGAAAAGAATCACTTGATGTGCTAAATGCATTGAGAAATAGTTCGTTGTATCGACCCGATCAACAAAGTTATATCTTATATCCAAATAAAGATCTTCCAAAGTTTTTAGAAAAAAATACAATTCCAAAAGAGAAAGTTGAAACGTCTGAATTAATGCAAACATTACTTCAGCAACACAATTTTCAATTAATTAATAAAGATAGCAAAGGTGGATTTCATTTTAATGGAAATTTCCATAATGCTAATGATGTTAAAAATGCTTTAGAAGAACTTGGAAAGCAAGAACATCTTAAAGATTTAGTTGCCAAAGATGCTGAAAAAGTGTTGCAAATTTTTGAAGATGTATTCAACCACAAAGCATTCACAGGTCGTTCCGGAACGTTTTATGGTTATGAAGGTTTGGGTTCAATTTACTGGCACATGGTTTCTAAACTTTATCTTTCCATTTATGAAGTAACTGATTCAGCTATTGCAAACCAAGAAAATAAAGAAGTTATTGACCAATTAATTTCTCATTTCTATGAAATTGGAAATGGAATTGGCGTTCATAAATCACCTGAGGTTTACGGTGCATTTCCAACTGATCCTTATTCGCACACGCCATTTAACAAGGGAGCTCAACAACCGGGAATGACAGGTCAAGTGAAAGAAGATATTCTTACCAGAATTGGAGAATTAGGAGTAAAAATGAACCAAGGAAAACTTCAATTTCAACCTAATTTATTACACAAAAATGAGTTTTTAACCCAGCCAAAGGAAGCAACTTTTTCATTGGTAAACGGTCAAACAAAAACCATTACACTTGATAAAGATTGCCTGGCATTTACCGTTTGTCAAGTTCCAGTTATTTATAAAATTGATCAGGTAAACGATATCAAACTTACTTATCAAAACGGAATTGAAGAAACCATTGAAAGCTTAGAATTAGACTATAAAAACAGTAAAAAAGTTTTTGATAGAACCGGTGATATTACAAAAATTACAGTTTCATTAACCGCGAATAATTTACGATAATGAAAAAGTTGATTTACATCATATTCCTCATGGTTCTATCATGTAATCAAAAAGACAATAAAAATTTAGTCTCAAAAGAAATTACTGCCAAAATGATTTTAGGAAACACAAATTATCAAGCTATATGTTACGGAGGATATCGAACGAATTCTCGCGAAATTCAACCCACAATAGCAGAAATAAAAGAAGATTTAAAATTACTATTTGCCTTAAACATTAAAGTTTTACGAACGTATAATGTGCATTATGAAGAAGTTTCCAATTTATTAAAAGCCATTACCGAATTAAAAAAAGAGAACGCCAATTTCGAAATGTATGTCATGTTGGGTGCTTGGATAGATTGCAAAAACGCATGGACAAATTTGCCTCCGATTCATAACGAAGAAAGCGATCGAAACGCCATTGAAATTGCGGAAGCCGTTCGATTAACCAATCAATATCCTGATGTAGTAAAAATTATTGCTGTGGGAAATGAAGCGATGGTGAAATGGGCAACTAGTTATTATGTCACTCCAAATATCATTTTAAAATGGGTGAATCATCTTCAGAATTTGAAGAAGGAAAATAAATTACCTAAAGACGTATTAATTACTAGTTCCGACAATTTTGCCTCTTGGGGCGGTGGCGGAAATGAATATCATGTGGAAGATTTGAATCAATTAATCAAAGCTGTTGATTATATCTCCATGCACACCTACCCTATGCACGACACGCATTATAATCCGGTTTTTTGGGGAATAAAAGAAAGTGAACAACAATTATCTGACAAAGAAAAGATTGATGCTGCCATGCTTCGTTCGAGAGATTACGCCATCAGTCAATACAATAGTGTGGTGGCTTACATGAAATCAATTGGTGTAAACAAACCCGTTCATATTGGAGAAACCGGTTGGGCAACACAATCCAACGAACATTATGGAAATGATGGTTCTAAAGCTACCGATGAATACAAATCCGCACAATTTTATAAATTAATGCGTGAATGGAGCAACAAACAAAAAGTTTCCTGTTTCTATTTTGAAGCTTTTGATGAAAATTGGAAAGACAGTGCCAATCCGTCCGGTTCTGAAAATCATTTTGGATTAATAAATTTACAAAATGAAGCCAAATATGCACTTTGGAATGAAGTGGATAATGAAACATTTAAAGGTTTAACCCGAAACGGAAAGCAAATTACAAAAACCTATAATGGAGATGAAAAAGCAATGTGGTCAGATGTAAAAACGCCTACATTAATTTTAAAAAATTAAGCAATGAGGAAATGTAAATACATAAATTACAAAATCAATTTATTAACCTTATCGTTAATTATGACTTTTTTTATGACCAGTTGTTCCGATACAAAAGAGTTAGAAGTTGAAGTATATCAAACTTCTGAAAGTGGAAATTTGTTGACAAAAGTAACTGAATTTTCACCAAATGAAAATCCGATTGTAATCAACATCAATCCGGAAGAAAAATTTCAAACCATAACAGGTTTTGGTGGTTCATTTACGGAAGCTTCGGCCTATTTACTCAATCGATTGAGTAAAGAAAACAGAAAGAAAATTTTGGACGCCTATTTTGGTGAAGAAGGTGCAAAGTACTCCTTAACTAGAACTCACATTGCGTCTTGCGATTTTTCATTAAGCAATTACACCTATGCCAAATTGGAAAACGACACTTTAATGGAAAATTTCACCATTGAAGATGATAAAAACGATTTAATTCCAATGATTTTAGAAGCAAAAGCGATTTCTAAAGATGGTTTTAAAATCATTTCGTCGCCTTGGTCCTGCCCGCCTTGGATGAAAGACAATAAAAATTACGTTGGCGGAAAATTATTACCCGAATACAATGATGCCTTTGCCCTATACTTTTCAAAATATTTAGAGGCTTATAAAAAAGAAGGTATTGATATTTGGGGAGTTACCGTGATCAATGAACCGCATGGAAACGGAAACAACTGGGAAAGTACGCTATTTTCACCGGAGGAGATGACTTTATTTGTACAAAATCATCTCGGACCAAAATTAGAAAAAGACGGTTGGAAGGATGTAAAAATCTTCGGCTACGACCAAAACAGAGCCGGATTACCGGAATGGGTGGATGCCATGTATAAAAACGAAGAAACATCAAAATACTTCGCCGGAACGGCCATTCATTGGTATGAAAGTACCTATGATTTTTTCCCGGAGCAGTTGCAATATGCTCACAAAAAAGCTCCAAACAAATACTTAATTGAAACGGAAGGTTGTATAGATTCCGAAATCCCACATTGGAAAGATGATGCTTGGTATTGGAAAAAAGAAGCTACCGATTGGGGTTGGGATTGGGCAAGTGAAAAAGACAAACACTTACATCCGAAATATGCCCCGGTGAATCGTTATGCTGGTGATATTATCGGTTGTTTAAACAATTGGGTAGATGGTTGGGTAGATTGGAATATGGTTTTAGACCGTCAAGGTGGACCAAATTGGTTTAAAAACTGGTGCGTAGCTCCGGTAATTGTTGACCCTGAAAAAGATGAAGTCTATTTTACACCATTGTATTATGTAATGGCACATTTTAGCAAATTCATGCGTCCGGGAGCTGTAAAAATAGGTTGTACGATTGATCATAAAGAACTAATGGCTACCGCTGTAAAAAATCCGGATGGAACTATTGCAGTTGCAATTTTTAATCCATCCGAGAAGAGTCATTCCATTGAAATAAAACTTAATAACAATAAAACAAGCATCACAATTCCAGCAAAAGCTTTGCAAACAATTGTGATTAAATAAAACTTTTAAACTATGCAAAATAAAGTACCATTCAGTCAAAAACTGGCATTTGGTCTTGGTATGCTTGCCAATCAACTGTTTCCTGCAATGCTAGGAATTTTTATTGTTATTCTAATAGATAAACTGGGATTTCCGGGTTGGATGCTTAGTGCAATTTATTTTATACCTAAATTATTCGATGCAATTACAGACCCAATTATGGGTTTTATTACAGACAATACCAAATCGAAATGGGGACGAAGAAGACAATATGTGATTATTGGTGCTTTAATTACAGGTATTTCATTTGCTTTTATGTGGCAATTATATGCTGATGATTCTGTAAATTATAATTTTTACTACTTTATGATTGTATCCTTAGTTTTTTACTTAGGGATAACAATATTTAGCGTACCCTTTGTAGCGATGGGCTATGAAATGAGTGATGATTTTCATGAGAGAACCAGTATCATGGCCACCTCACAATTAATTGGACAATTAGCGTGGGTTTTTGCTCCTTGGCTTTGGGTAATCATGTATGATGTTTCATTTTTTCCTTCAGCAGAAGAAGCAACAAGAACACTAGCTGTTTATGCGGCTATATTTTGTACAATTCTTGCTATAATACCCGGAATTTTTATTAAAAGTAAATCTACTTTAAATGAAAACTACGAACCCTTAAACTTAAAAAATGCCAGTAGAAGTTTTGACCTTATTATTCAAGGTTTCAAAGAAGCTTTAACAATAGTTCCATTTAGAAAGTTATGTATTGCTACTTTTTTCATTTTTAATGCCTTTAATACAACTGCCGGATTTTCATTTTTTATCATTAAATATTATTTATTCAATGGTGATGGACAAGGCATTTGGCCTACTTTATTCGGATGTGTTGGAGCATTGTTTACAACATTCTTAATTATCCCTGTAGTTGCGAAAATGTCTAAAGTAATGGGGAAAAAGAAAGCATTTATTTGGTCGCAAGGCATATCCATCATTGGTTATGTATCTTTATTATTCTTGTTCGTACCGGGTAAACCTTACTTGTTTCTTTTTGCTTTACCTTTTATCTCCTTTGGAATTGGAAGTTTATTTACTTTAATGATGTCCATGACATCAGATGTTATTGATATTGATGAACTTAACACTGGCAAGCGTAGAGAGGGTATTTTCGGTGCAATCTACTGGTGGATGGTCAAATTTGGTTTAGCCATTGCCGGTTTATTAAGCGGATTGATTTTGTCCTTCATTGATTTTAAATCAGGAGCACCTACTCAAACTTATGAAACAATGTTTGAATTGAGATTATTCTTCTCTGCCATTCCAATGATTGGTACTTTAATCGCTATTTGGGTAATGAGTGATTATAGTGTTGATGAAAAAAAGGCGAGAGAAATTAGTGCCGAATTAGCAAAAAGAAAAGCAAATAAAAACGTAGAATCGTCTTCCTATTTACCGGGTAAATTAAAATCATTGGTTAAAAATAACGCTATCAGTGCTATTGAGTTTACTACGAAAAACGAATCTGAGTTAAAAATTCGTTATGCCGAAATACTCAATGATGGCCTTCACGGACTTAGTTTTAGTCCATACATAGAAGGACAACAAGCAGGTGATATTCTCTCTTCCAATCAAATTAAAAGACGATTAGACATAATAGCTCCACATACCAAGTGGATTCGTTCATTTTCATGTACCGAAGGAAACGAATTAATCCCTGAAATTGCTCACCAAAAAGGGCTAAAAACAATGGTAGGTGCTTGGATAAGCAATGATAGAAATAGAAATGAAAAAGAAATTGAAAACCTTATTAAACTGGCAAAAGCAGGTCTAGTTGATATAGCCGCTGTTGGAAACGAAGTGTTACATCGGAATGAAATTTCAGAACAAGAACTCATTGGTTATCTAAAAAGAGTGAAAGAAGCCATTCCTTCCATTCCCGTTGGCTATGTTGATGCTTATTACCAATTCTTAGACAGACCCGCGTTGGTTTCTACTTGTGATGTGCTTTTGGTTAATTTTTATCCTTTTTGGGAAGGTGCGAATTCCGATTATGCTCTATCTTATTTACAAAATATGTTAGAAATCACACAATCGGTAGCTAATGGAAAGAAAATCATTATCGCTGAAACCGGTTGGCCTAGCAAAGGTGAAAGTGTTCAAGAAGCTGTTCCGTCTGAAATAAATGCTATGCACTATTTTATAGCAGCACAGGAATGGGCAAATAACAATGCGATTGAGCTATTCTATTTCTCCTCGTTCGACGAATCATGGAAAGTAAAACAAGAAGGAACTGTTGGAGCCGCTTGGGGAATTTGGGATAAAAACGAAAAGCTAAAATTTGAATTAAAAACAGATACGTATGTCATTTAGAGAAGGTCATTATTTTTCATTCGATGAAAATAAAAATTATACTGGTGGAGAAAATAATCATCCGGAAATACAAATCTCCGAGTATACTTCAGAGGAATTATCCAAATTATGGTTAAAAACCTTAAATAAAGGGATGCATGGCATTTGTTTCAGCATGTATGAAAATCATCAAAAACCGGGTGATGTTATTTATGGCGAACAAGTAAACCGACGTATTCAAATCTTAAAACCCTATGCCAAATGGGTGCGATCTTTTTCTTGTATTGAAGGAAATGAACACATCCCAAGAATTGCACATCAAAATGGAATGAAAACGTTGGTTGGTGCATGGCTTGGAAATGATTTAGAAAAAAATGAAATCGAAATCGAAGCTTTAATTTCACTGGCTAACGAAGGTTGTGTAACAATTGCTGCCGTTGGCAATGAAGTAATGTACCGAAACGATTTAACAGAAGATCAATTATTGGAATACATTCATCGTGTGAAAGAAGCTCTTCCAAACATTCCGGTTGGTTATGTGGATGCTTATTACGAGTTTTCACATCGTCCGAGAATTACCGAAGCTTGTGATGTAATTTTAACGAACTGCTATCCTTATTGGGAAGGATGCCCGATTGAATATGCCTTCCATCACATGAAAAGCATGTATGAATCCGCTAAACAAGCCGGAAACGGAAAACGAGTAATTATTACTGAAACAGGTTGGCCAAGTCAAGGTGGATCGCTCAAAGGAGCTTTTGCTTCTGAAGAAAACGCTATGAAATATTTTATCGATACACAAAATTGGTCAGAACAAAACAATATTGAAATTTTCTACTTTTCTTCTTTTGATGAATCGTGGAAAGTTGGACCGGAAGGAGAAGTTGGTGCTTACTGGGGATTGTGGGATAAAAATGAAGAACTAAAATACCAAGAAAAAAAATAAAAAAACGCTATATTTTTTATACAATAAACATTAAAATCCAAAGGTTTAACCTTCAAAAAAAGCTATGAAAAAAGAATCAATTAGTATAAAAAACAGAAGTTTTTTAGTGCTTATTTTATCATTCGTACTGACTACTTACCATACCGATGCACAAGTTGATGTAGTGTACAATGATTTAGTTTGGTCTGATGAATTTGATACAAACGGAGCAATAAATTCTACCAAATGGCATCATCAAACACAACTTCCAAACGGTGGAAGCTGGTTCAATGGTGAAGTGCAACATTATACCAACCTAATTACCAATTCGTTTGTAAACAATGGTTTTTTAAATATTGTAGCAAAAAAGGAAACCTACACTAATCAAGGGGTTACCAAACAATATACATCTGCTCGTTTAAATTCAAAATTTGCATTTCTTTATGGTCGAGTGGATATCCGAGCGAAAATACCAACCAATCAGGGAACATGGCCAGCTTTATGGATGTTAGGAAAAAATGTCAATGAAGACGGTGGTTTTTTTGATGCAGCATTCGGAAATACAGGTTGGCCTGCCTGTGGTGAAATTGACATCATGGAACATGGAATAACACCTTCTCAACCAACAAATTATATTCAAAGTGCTTTACACACGCCTTCCTCGTATGGAAATACCGTTAACATTGGTGGTACAATTGCCTCAAACCTAGGAAATGAT
This sequence comes from Flavobacterium sp., assembly GCF_044339515.1. Classification (GTDB taxonomy): domain Bacteria; phylum Bacteroidota; class Bacteroidia; order Flavobacteriales; family Flavobacteriaceae; genus Flavobacterium. The sequence continues at coordinate 29,743 of NZ_JBIIVK010000013.1, read as the reverse complement.
TTTCATGTCTATTCTATGAATTGGTCCCCTTTCGAAATTACATTTTTACTTGACGGTGTGGCTTTCTACACCTATAATCCAACCGTTAAAAATCCTAACAATTGGCCTTTTAATGCCGAACAATACCTTTTACTAAATATTGCAATGGGTGGTGTTGCCGGAAACATTCCATCCAATTTTACGCAAGCAAGAATGGAAATTGATTACGTAAGAGTTTATCAAAATACATTGGTTGATACTGAAGGTCCAACTAATTTTACAGCATCTGTAGGAGAAGTGACAAGCTCAACTATAGAATTGTTACTCAATGCCGATGATAATTCTGGAAATGTAGCCTACACCATAAGTTATGGTAGTGAAAATATTACAACGGCAAATCCTTCCGGGGAAGAAAAATCAGTCATCATTCCGAATTTAACTCCTAACACTACCTATAATTTTTCAGTTTCCGCAAGTGATGTTACCGGTAACGAATTCACTAACAATCCAATTCTTCTGAGTGCCACAACAACGGGAGTAACAGGTTGCTCAGGTTCAGATACCGAAGCCCAACAAGGTACGTTCTCAATTGGTTATAATTATGCTTTTGAAACCATTGGAAACAATGTAAAAATTACATTTGAGTTATTAGACACAGACAAAGTTGGTGTGGTTGCTTTCTTATGGAGACAAAATCCGTTTACTGAATATCAGATGGCAAATGTTTCGGGAAATATTTATACCTATACTATCACAGGACAAACAATGGGTTCGACCATCAGTTATGCTGTTAAATTTGCTTTTGCAGGAGGATTATCTGTAACCAAATATTTTACATATGTAGTTGGTGATGATTGTACACTAACCATTGATCCAACAACTGAAGTTGATTTATTTACTTTTTTAAATCCCGCAAACGAATACATGCACATCAATTCAGCTGTTGCGATTGACAAAATAGAAATTCACAATTTACTCGGTAAGTTGGTTTTGGTTTCTTCCTCCTTAAATGAACCCATAAATATCAAAAATTTATCAAAAGGTATGTATGTTGTATCTGTTTATCAAGGAAATAAAAAGAGTGTCAAAAAGATGATTGTGAAATAAACCTAAGTCTTTTTTGTAGCTATTTATTTACTATTAAACTTATTAACAGGTTATTAACCGTTATTTTTTGGATTTGTTAATAAAATTAAATAGCTTTGTTTGAATCAAATTACTTTAAATATGAAAAAAATTATTCTCATATTAGTATTTGTTACCTCAAACTTAGCCCTTCTAAGTCAAACCGTTGAGGATTCTCCTAAATTATTTACAGAAGCTGTTCGTACTAACTTTCATAAGTATAAGTCACAAAGCAATGAGGCATATCGCGTTGGTGATTTTGAAAGAGGCCAGTTTTTGTTTGACAGTTTAGTTCAAAATCAACTCATTGGCTCAAAATTTAATGATTACACCTTAAAAAGGGTTTCCAACCGAAAACTCAAAATGAGTAAGGTTAAAAAACCTATTTTTTTAATCACTTACGCAGCGTGGTGTGTTCCCGGAAAAGGTGAAATTCCTGCTTTGAATAAATTAGCTAAAGAAAATAAGGACGTTGAATTTATCGTAATCGTCTGGGGTAAAAAACAAGAAGTGAAAAAGTTTGCAAAAAAATTTAATAGCCACATTGAAGTCTGCTATGCACACAAAAATTATAAAAATGATGATGAAATTGTCGAAAGCATGAGAGAAACTTTAGGTTTTCCAACATGCTATTTGATAGATGAACATTTACAAGTTGTCAATATAAAACGAGGTGCCTCTCCTACTCCTTTAAAAACACCAACCAAAAAAGCCATGGAAATGAACTACACGGTTTTTAAAGAACGACTGACAGAACTTACCAAAATGAAAGAGGAAAATAAAGGAATGCTTGTAACGAATTAGTTATTTCCCGAAAATTAGTTTACCGGCAACAAGCAATAATATGAAACCAAAAATCTTTTTTAGGATTTTTTCGTCTATCTGAATGGCGAACTTACTTCCAATATAACCTCCAATCACAAAAAAAACAGCAATAACTGCAGCATACTTCCAATCAACATAGCCTTCTTTATAGTAATTGAATGCCGCTAAAGCAGTCACCGGAACAGAGAGAACAGCTAAGCTGGTTCCTTGTGATTCGTGTTGCGACATGCCTAAAAGCAAGAGTAATGGTACCATGATAATTCCACCGCCAATGCCAATTAATCCACTTAACAATCCGGCTAACAATCCGATACAGAGTAACAAAAGCAATGTTGAAATTGTCATTTTCATTATATAAGATTAATAACCTTCAGTAGGAATTTCTAATGTATAAACTTTTTTAGATTTATTTTCCAACTTTTTATCACGCAACCACGGATTATGAAGCTTTAAAATTTTATAGTTAATGCCTTGATTTTTAGCGAAGGTAGCCAAATCAGTTATGGTAGAATCTACCTCAATCTTTTTCACTTCAATTGGATGATACAATTGCTCGTTCGGAATTTCAAAACCATATCTCGTAGTGTTTTTCATGATTTCCTTCAAAGCCAAAATTCTGAATACATAACGAGAAGTTTCTTCCGTCAACAACAAATCATAATAATCTGTCACTTGCTGATTGGTTATTTGTTTATTTACGCCTCCCATCCCACCATTATAGGCAGCAGCAGCTAAAGTCCAATTTCCAAATTTATTTTTTGCGTCCAAAAGATAACGACAAGCTGCTTCTGTTGATTTTTCTAAATGATAACGTTCATCAACAAAATCATTAACTTCCATGCCTTTCTCTTTCGCCGTTTCAGGCATAAATTGCCAAACTCCTCTTGCACCGGCTGGCGAAACAACATTGGCTAAGCCGCTTTCAATTACAGCTAAATACTTAAAATCATCCGGAACACCATATTTTTTCAGAATCGGCTCGATAATCGGGAAAGCACGATTTGCTCTTTTAAGAATTAACGTTGTGGTAGAATGCAAATTGGTGTTGATAACCATTTCTCTATCCAAACGTTCACGAACATCGGCAATGTGCAAAGGCGTTTTTTCACCGGCAAAATCAATTTCCAAAGGAAGTGCTAAGACTTCTCTCTTTTCGGTCACGACAATTTTTTTGGAAGTTGAGTAAACAAAAAAACCACTCAATCCTATCAAAACAACTGCAATTGCTACATTTCTTATCCTTTTCATACCTAACTTTATTTATTTGTTATTTGTAAAACTACAAAAATCAACTCAACTCAACTAGCATTTAAAATAATTTTTGGCAAATTTTCATTTAACCATTTGAATTTATTCAAAATCATGATGTGTGTTCCACCCTTTACAACGGTACAATCCTGAATATATTTTATGGGAAATACATCATCAGCATCACCGTGAATATGCACTACATTTGCATCAGGATCCGTTCTATCCCAAAGAATTATTGTTTCAATGGCCCAATCTAAATAACATTTGTCTCGCACACACAAATAGCGATCATACAACTTCAAACGTTGCTTCACCGTATCGCCATAAGCAAATTTTGATAAAGCTTCCACATTTTGAACTAATCCGGTCGGTAATAACTTATAAACTTTGGTTGATTTAGCAATTTTTAAACGTCTTGGAAATTCTTTGTTGGATTTTACACTTGAAATAATGATTGTTTTTTTCACCGGAATCACTTTTGCCATTTCCTGCACAATAACACCACCAAATGAAACGCCAATCAAAACCGGATTTTTGTGTTTTACACTTTCAGATAAACGAATTACATAATCTGTTAAGGACTCTTTTGGATTTGGAAGTATCCATTCTAACAAAAACATCTCAAATTGATCCTGAGGCAATTCGATTCGTTCAAAAATTGACGTACTTGCCGCCAATCCGGGCATGAAATAAACCGGAATTTTTTCCATAACAATTATTTAAATTCAAAATTAAAACATTAATACGAAACAGAATTGAATTGGTAGTTAATTTACTGATAATTTTAGCAATAGCAGACATTAACATTCTTTATGAAAGAAAAAAATTTTAAAATCCGTACCTTTGCGTAAACTAAATTCATTTTCCTAACCCACCAAAAGTATGGAAATCAAAGACAATCAATTATTAAGACAATTTGAAACCCAAACCGATCTCGGTTTATTGGTCATGGAATATGCTGTGCAAGAAAGAAAGTTGTTTTTAACTAAATTAAATCATCCGGAAGACCTTAACCTAGAACTAATTAACGATTTCATCAAAGCAGTTCTTTCAATAGCTGAAGAACGAAAATTTAAAGTGGTCCCTACTCATCCTAAAGTAGCTCATTTTTTCAGAAAAAATCCGGTTTACAAAGAACTACTTCCTCCCGGTATAAAATTATAAATTATGAAATGTCCGCTTTGTTCTTCGCCATCCAATCATTTTTATACACACCAACACCGTGAGTTTTATTTTTGTACCAGTTGCTTTTCTGTTTTTTTAGATGATAAAAACTATCTTACAGAAGCAGAAGAAAAAAAGCACTACGAATTTCACAATAATGATGTAAATGATAAAGGCTATCAGCAATTTGCATCGCCTATTGTGAAAGCAGTACTAGACGATTTTACACCCAAACATTCCGGTTTAGATTTTGGTGCCGGAACCAACTCGGTGATTGTGAAATTATTGAAAGACAAAAAGTACAACATAGTAGAATACGATCCGTTCTTTTCCAACCATCCGGAAGTTTTGGAAAAACAATACGATTACATCACGTGTTGCGAAGTGATTGAACATTTTCACCATCCGTTTGAGGAATTTAAAAAACTATACCAACTCCTTAAACCCGGCGGAAAACTCATCTGCATGACCGATTTTTTCTCTGAAACTCAAAATTTTGATTCGTGGTATTACAAAAATGACCATTCCCATGTGTTCTTCTATCATCCGAAAACAATGGAATGGATTAGTAGAAATATTGGGTTTTCGAGTTATACGATGGAAGGAAGAGTGACTGTGTTTGTGAGGTAATTTAATTAAAGATTTGTTTGTTTTTCTATCTTCATTTTAATTTGTTTCTCAAACTCTTTAATTATTTCATTTTCCTTTTTACGGTTGATGAACCAATGTGTAAACAATTTCAAATCACCACGTCCATAAGAAACACAATTAATTAATATACTTTCATTTTCATAGAGGACAATTATTTCTTTGCCATAATCAAATGAAAACCAATTCCAATCTAATGTAGCTTGTGTAAATTGAATGTTATTTCTGTAAATCTGCCATTCTAGGCTTTCAAATATATGAGTGATAATTTTTTTATTTTCTTTAGGAGAAAGACCTTTTATTTTTCGCAATTTGTTAATATTTAGCAAAGCGTAAAAAAATGAAATAGTAAGCAATAAAGTAATAATAAAAAGGGTTGTTGGAAAAAAAATATCTGCACCAATATTTAAACTTCTTTTCAAATTTATAAAAGCAATAAATGGAAATACTATAATAAAAAGTAAATTCATTAAAAAATCAATTACTTTTTCAATAAAGGAATTTTTTCTATAAACCTTCTGACTTTTAATTGATTTCTCTACATCAATCTTCTCTAATAGCATCTCCTTCAATGAAATTTACAAAACCGCTAAATCCCTCACAAATTCCAACCTCACCGAACCATCTTCATCAATCTTCGTCAGTTTGATTTCGTGTAACGTATTCACCAATTCCGGATTCCAAGGGGTTTTTACTTTTACATAATTTTCGGTAAAACCGTGAATGTAGCCTTCTTTATTTTCGGCTTCAAACAAAACGGTTCGCGTTGTTTCGAGTTGGCTTTCATAGAACGCTCTTCTTTTCTTTACAGACAAACCACGAAGCATTTTACTTCTTTTGGAACGAATATTGGCCGGCACAACTCCATCCATTTCAGCGGCTTCTGTGTTATCTCTTTCAGAATAGGTAAAAACATGCAAATAAGAAATATCCAAGTCATTCAAAAAGTGATAGGTTTCCAAAAAATGCTCATCCGTTTCACCGGGAAAACCGACAATCACATCCACACCAATACACGCATCGGGCATTACTTCACGGATTTTGTTCACGCGATCTACGTACAATTCTCGCAAATAACGACGTTTCATTTTCTTCAAAATGTCATTGCTCCCTGATTGTAACGGAATATGAAAATGCGGTACAAAAGTTCGGCTTTTGGAAACAAAATCAATCGTTTCGTTTTTTAATAAATTCGGCTCGATAGACGAAATTCGCAATCGCTCAATACCTTCTACTTCATCCAACGCTTGTACTAATTCTAAAAAAGTATGTTCGTGTTTTTTATTACCAAATTCACCTTTGCCATAATCACCAATATTCACACCGGTTAACACGATTTCTTTGATGCCTTGCTGCGAAATTTCTTTAGCGTTTTTCAACACATTTTGCAATTCATCACTGCGAGAAATCCCACGAGCTAAAGGAATGGTACAATAGGTACATTTATAATCACAACCGTCTTGCACTTTCAAAAAAGCTCGGGTTCGGTCGCCAATGGAATAGCTTCCCACATAAAAATTAGCTTCTTCAATCTCACAAGAATGTACTTCGCCTAAATCATTCTTGGTCAAATCATTCAAATAATCGGTAATTTTAAATTTTTCTGTCGCACCCAAAACCAAATCTACACCATCCACGGCAGCCAATTCTTCAGGTTTCAATTGAGCATAACATCCCACCGCAGCCACAAATGCTTTCGCGTTATTTTTCAATGCCTTTTTGACAATTTGTTTGAATTGTTTATCAGCATTTTCGGTCACCGAACAGGTATTAATCACATAAACATCAGCAACTTCTTCAAAATCAACGCGTTCAAAACCTTCTTGTTGAAAATTTCGAGCAATAGTAGACGTTTCTGAAAAATTCAGTTTACAGCCTAATGTGTAAAAAGCGACTTTTTTTGGGCTTGCTATCATATTCTGCATTTCCTAAAATTGGAAAAAGGGTTTCTTTACTTATATTTACCCTATTAAAAAGAGTGCAAATTTACACACAATATTTGGTAAAATGAAATCATTACTTCGCTATCTATCACTATTTTACTTTTTTACAGTATTCATTTCCTGTGGAAATAAGAAAGCGGAAACCAATGACAACCTCGTTTTCAGATACAATGAAAGTGCAAACATTGCCACGTTAGATCCCGCCTTTTCCAAATCGCAAAACATCATTTGGGCGTGTAATCAATTGTTCAATGGTTTGGTTCAGTTGGATGATAGTTTACACATTCAGCCCGATATTGCTAAACGTTGGACGATTTCGGAAGATGGAAAAACCTATCAATTTGTACTTCGAAGTGATGTTTATTTCCACAAGCATCATTTGTTTGGGAAAGATTCCACCCGAATTGTGAAAGCAAGTGATTTTGAATACAGTTTGAATCGTTTGAAAGACGAAAAAATCGCTTCGCCGGGCGGATGGATTTTGCAAAATGTGGAAGGTTTTCAAGCAATAAATGATACGATTTTTGAAATAAAATTAACTAAATCATTTCCGGCTTTTTTGGGATTGTTATCGATGAAATATGCGTCGGTTGTTCCAAAAGAAATCATCGAAAGTCCGAATTACGATTTTAGAACCAAACCCATCGGAACCGGCCCATTTCAATTTAAATTTTGGGAAGAAAATGTAAAATTGGTCTTGCGAAGAAATCCCATTTATTTTGAAAAAGATGAAAACGGAAAGCAATTACCTTATTTAGAAGCTGTTGCCATTACTTTTTTACCTGACAAACAAAGTGGTTTTTTAGAATTTATTCAAGGAAAAATTGACTTTGTTTCCGGTTTAGACCCTTCTTATAAAGATGAAATTCTGACACAAAAAGGCGAATTACAACCAAAATATGCAGATGATGTAAATTTGATTAGCGGTTCTTACCTCAACACCGAATATCTGGGTTTCAGAATGGATGGTTCGGATAAAACGATTTTGGACAAACGCATTCGTCAAGCCTTGAATTATGGTTTTGATAGAGCAAAGATGATTACGTATTTGCGAAACAACATGGGAATTCCGGCCACAAGTGGAATCATTCCTAGCGGTATGCCGAGTTTTAACAACCAAAAAGGCTATGATTTTGACCCTGAAAAAGCTAAAGCATTAGTGGCTGAATTTGTCAAAGAAACCGGCATTAAAAAACCAAAAATCGTTTTGAGTACCAATGCAACCTACATTGACATTGGGGAATTCTTACAACGCGAATGGCAAAAAATCGGCTTGGATGTGGAGATTGATGTGAATCCGCCATCCACTTTACGCCAAGCAATTGCGACCGGAAAAGTGACTTTTTTCAGAGCGAGTTGGATTGCCGATTACCCGGATGCGGAGAATTATTTATCGCTTTTTTACAGTAAAAACTTTGCACCCAACGGACCAAATTATACGCATTTTTCGAATGCTAAATTTGATGTCTTATACGAAAAAGCCTTTTTAGAAACCAATGATGCCAAGCGATTTGAACTATACCAACAAATGGATCAAATCATCATTGAAGAAGCTCCTATAATTCCTTTGTTTTATGATAAAGTGGCACGGTTTACGAGAAAAAATGTGGAAGGTTTGGGAATTAATCCGTTGAATTTGTTATCTTTAAAAAAGGTTAGGAAGATTTAAATCTTGGCTCGCAAAAGTGATTTCTCGCAAAGACGCAGAGACGCAAAGAAAAACTTGGCGACTTTGCGACTTTGCGAGAAACAAAAATAAATTACTCCTTCCTCCACTTCTTCGTCTCTTCAAACACATGCTCTAAAATCTTCGCATCTTGTTCGGTGAATTCAACATGACGGCGAGACATCACAATACGAGCGGTTTCGAACGCTTTTTTAGTGATATAGGTTGTAAACCCGGCAGCTCCTCCCCAACTGAAACTCGGCACAAAATTTCGTGGAAATCCGCTACCGAAAATGTTGGTAGAAACACCAACAACCGTTCCGGTGTTAAACATGGTGTTGATACCACATTTACTGTGATCACCCATCATGAGTCCGCAAAACTGTAAACCGGTTTTTTCAAAACCACCTGTTTCGTAGCTCCATAATTTTACTTCTTCGTAGTTATTTTTGAGATTAGAATTGTTTGAATCCGCTCCAATATTGCACCACTCACCCAATACCGCATTTCCTAAAAATCCGTCGTGTCCTTTGTTGGAATAGCCAAACAGAACGGAGTTATTTACTTCACCACCAATTCGGCAATGTGGACCAACGGTTGTAGCTCCATACACTTTAGTGGCTAATTTCACTTGTGCTTCTTCGCATAAGGCAAATGGACCGCGAATGACAGAACCTTCCATGATTTCAGCGTTATATCCAATATAAATCGGTCCGGTTGAAGCGTTTAACGTAACAAATTCAAGTTTTGCACCTTTTTCAATAAATACATTTTCAGGAGCAATTACATTCACACTTTTTGGAATGGGTTGTGATGTTCTACCTTCGGTTAACAATTCAAAATCTTCGCGGATGGCAGCATCATTTTTGGCAAAAATATCCCAAGTGTTTTCGATACGGAGACCTTCTTCGTTATAATCGATGATTTCATACGAATCAAAATCTACTTCTTCTTGGGTATCATTGGTATAAAAAGCCACTACTTCATCCCCTTTAAAAATAGCTTGGTTTTTTTCTAAGCTTTTGATCATTTCTACCAATACTTCATTCGGTAAGAAAGAGGAATTGATTAAGATATTTTCATCCATTTCAACCATTGGGTATTTTTCAGATAGGTATTCTTCGGTAATGGTTGTGGTGGTATAGCCTAAATATTTCTCCCATTTTTCACGAATGGTTAAAATTCCGATGCGAATATCAGCTACCGGACGTGTGAATGTAAAAGGTAAAAGTGCATTACGAACCGGTCCGTCAAAAAGTATGTAGTTCATTTTTATTTTTTTTGAAATTCAAAGTTATAAAAAAGCCCTCACAATATGGAGGGCTTTTTAAAATTTAGTTTGGTTAGGTTGTTTATTGTTTAATCAACTTATGTGTTGATAATGTTCCTTCGCTGTCTTTTGCTAAAAGAATATAAGTACCATCAGCAAGTGATTGTATAGAAATCGTTTCGTTTACCACAGCAGATTCGTATACTCTTTTACCATTCATGTCATACAATTCAGCAGACACAACTTGTACTAATGAACTGGATTTAATTGTTACCAAATCTGTAGCAGGATTTGGATAAACTGAAAAAGATGAAAAGGCGTTATCTCCGACAGATAAAGTAGAACCTTCAACTACAGACATTATTTGGTTTGGATCAGGATTGTTAAAAGTATCTACAATTCCTGAAGGCCAACGAACAATAACTTGGTCAATAGTGGTAGCTTCTCCAATTCCAAAGTGTACATTTAATGAACTCATGTATTCAAAACCGTCACCACTTCTAGCGTCACGAATTTGTTTTCCCCATGCACCATAAATTTCAATTCTGGCACCAATTCCATTTCTATTACTTTCAACACCTTGTAGATTGAATTTAATCCAATTGTTGCTATTACCATTGTTTAAACGTAAAGTATTTCCGGTTTGAAAATCTAGAAAACCATCATTATTCAAATCTCCTACAGCAGCTACACCAAATCCAGTGGAAGAAGCTACAAAAGTACCATCTCCTAAATTATACATAATTTTAGATCCACCTCCCATTACATCTACAAAACCATCATTATTAAAATCATGTGCAATATGTTCTATACTTGTACTAGTATTGGTATCCCAACCTGATCCAGCGGTAATATCTGAAAAAGTGCCATCACCATTATTCTCCATAAATTTATGAGAACCGTCAGCAAAAGAACTTGCTCCAACAACAACATCCATGTCTCCGTCATTATCAAAATCAGCCCAAGCGGATGACCATGTTTGAAGAGGATCACGAAGGTTTGAATCTACAGAAACATCTGAAAAAGTTCCATCACCATTATTTCTATGAAGTTCATTGAATTTAGCTCCGCTAGAGCCACCTCTACATTTCGCAATAAACAAATCTTGGTCACCATCATTATCATAATCAATCCAAATTGAACCGTAATTTCCTCCTGAAGGGAAAATCCCTAAAGAAATTGCACCTGGAGTAACATTTGATTGATAAAAATCAAACTCTCCAGTTCCATCATTCAAAAAATAAACGTTAGGTTGAACATCATGACAAGAAAATGCATCTAAATGTCCGTCGTTGTTCAAATCAATAAAATTAGTTCGCTGACAAAAAACATAAGGTTCAAAACTAACTTGCTCAAAACCTGATTCATTTGACTTCATAAAAGTTACACCACTTCCCCCACCATACATTAAGTCATTAACGCCATCACGATTATAATCACCGGCAGCTAAACTCCAACTTGGCATATTCTCCGCAGTTGTTGTTACATAATCAGCAAAACTAAACGTTCCGTTTTCATTTTGAGTGTGGATACGAATATTAGTGGAACTTACTCCAACAATATCATCCATTCCATCCGCATTCATATCAACCACACAAATGTTATACTGACTGCTAATACTACTTACGTTCATGTTACTAAATGTAACAGGATTTCCCGGCACAACTTCTACAGGTGCTTCAATCAATTGAAAGGTAAAATTACCCGTAGACCATCTGTTGTCAAAAGCTATCAAATAAGTTGTATTTGCAGTAACGTTAAAAGTTGCTATAGAGGAATAATTTGTATCCCCAACACCACTGTCATCATCACCAGCAAAACAGGATAAATTACCACAATTTCCGGTATATACATGAAAACGAGTATCTCTTCTTGGTGTATTTTCATCTATGTCAGTTGTAATAGTCACAGTGTAATTTTCGCTAGGTGTATAACTGAACCATTCTGATTTAGCGTTGTTTTCAATTAAACCATTTTCTGCACAAATAGGTTCTGCTACATCGGCACCATTGATACCATCTACTAAATAAAGCCCAGGGCCACTCAACACGGTTGGCTCAGCACAAGTCGTCTGAGCTATCGCAGAAAAAACTCCGGATAGTAAAAATAAAATTAATGTAATTTTTTTCATGATTATAAGTTAGTTAAATTTATTTAAAATTATTCGCAAGGTCCCAGAGAATTGATCCAAGCCTCAATCAATGCTAAACCTTCTTCGTGAACTAAAGTTCTGCCTACTAATGGCATCATCACTGCCGGATCAGTTGAACTCAAACGGTGATATAACATGGAACGATTTATATTTCCGGGAGTTACAATTCTGCCCAATGCAGATGGAAATCCTGCCATATCTTGCGTATTTACACAAACACCCATGTTACCTAGATCTGCAGATTCACTGAAGGCAAAACGCATCGGTCGGTAATCACAATGACTATTATTTCGATGACAATGAGCACAATTGATATCTACATAAGATCGTGCACGCAAATCCAAAGGTTGTGACTCATCTTTGTAATTAACAGTGGTTAATATGTTTGAGGGTAAATTATTTTCTAAATAACCCATTTGTACCCATTTTGCCAATTGATTTTGAGAACCTGTAACATAATCATAGGGTACATTAATATTTTGTGGTTTAATACCAATTGGAATAGCAACTTCATTTGATTTGTGGCAGACAAAACACTCTCCTTCGGATGGAATTCGGTAATTTGCACTTCGAGAAGTATTGTTTTCATCCAACCACGAAATGGCTGTAGTACTTCCATTCATATCTAAAAACGCTTCTGTTTGCTCATCATTCCAAACATATTCTGCAAAAATCCAACCGGTTGACTTTCGTATCATTAATCGTGATTCAATAATACGAGTTGTATTGGATGGTTGTACATTATTGTAATAAAAATTTTTAATAATCACAGCTCCTACTGGCAACTCTAACACATTACCATCACCATTGTAGGTTGCCAACGTTCCTTCTGGCATCCAAACAAATCGTTTTTTTAAAGCATAATCGGTAAACAATGAACTTGCAGGTTCATAAGGCAAAACACCTAAAGTAGGATTTTGATCCTTCATTACACCAACAAAAAATTGGTAATCGGAAAGTTTTGGATAGGGAACTAAAGATAAATTTACATTAACTCCTGAAATAACGGTCAATGTAACGGTTGCTGGATTGGAAGTATTACCTTGAGTATCTTGAACAGTATAAGTAATTGGAGTTGGACTTGATAAAAAATTCAAAGCAGGAGTAAAAGTTAAAACCCCGGTAGTATTTACTGTCCATATTCCTTCTCCTACTATTTCTTTTCGATCTACAGTTCCGTTTGAATCAGAATCAACACCATTAACTAAACTTACACTTGCAGGATTTACATTGTCACCGGTAGTATCATTTTCTAAAATATTTACAACAGCCACATTCCCGGCTATGTATGTAGAAACATCATTCGTAGCTACCGGTAAATCATCCGGTTCTGTGTATTTATCATCGTCAGAACAAGAAATTAAGAAGGCGGTAAATAATGCTAATGCAATAAAAGCAGTAATAGCACCATAAATCTTTTTCATCTTTTATTATTTATGCTTCAAAATAACATATTATTTATTTAATGAACAAGTTTTTTGTCTAATAACTTTGAATTTTTCGATAATCTTCAACATTTATCGTCAAAGCAATAAATCAAAAACTAATTATCTATTGAATCGTCAGCTCGCTTTAAAATAGATTCAGGTAGTGCTTTTTTAGCTTTGGCACCCATTTTTTTCAATCGCTCCACGCTACCAATAAGATTGCCTTTCCCTTCAACCAATTTACCCATGGCATTGCCATACTCGATTTTGGCTTCTTCCATTTTTTTTCCAATTTTGATTAAATCCGAAACCAATCCCTCAAATTTATCATACAAAGCTCCGGCTTGTCGGGCAATTTCCAAAGCGTTTTCTTGTTGCTTTTGGTTCGTCCACATACTGTCAATAGTTCGTAAAGTAGCCAATAATGTAGTTGGTGTCACAATAATGATATTCTTCTCAAATGCTTTGTTATACAAGGAATTATCTTCATTCAAAGCAATCGCAAAAGCCGATTCAATTGGTATAAATAACAAGACAAAATCCGGACTTTCCATTTGATACAAATCGTGGTAATTTTTATCACTCAATTGCTCTACATGACGTTTGATAGAGTTGATATGGTCTTTCAAAAATCCAACTTTTTGCGAATCATCTTCCTCATTCGCATAACGTTCATATGCCGTTAGCGAAACTTTAGAATCGACAATCATTTTTTTGCCATCGGGTAAATTGATTACTACATCGGGTTGCACTCGATTGCCCTCTTCTGTCACAAAACTTTGTTGAACTTCGTATTCGCGTCCTTTTTCTAAACCGGATTTTTCAAGAACGCGTTCTAATATTAATTCGCCCCAATTGCCTTGCATTTTGCTGTCACCTTTCAATGCCTTGGTTAGATTAAGTGTTTCTTTGCTCATTTGCTCATTCATCTCTTTTAATCCAACAATTTGCTGACGAAGAGCAGCGTGGTAATCAATACTTTCTTTATGCGTATCTTCGACTTTCTTTTCAAAGTGCTGAATTTTTTCCTGTAAAGGCGATAAAATAATTTTAAGGTTTTCTTTATTTTGTTCTGTAAATTTTACTGTTTTTTCTTCCAGAATTTTATTAGCTAAATTTTCAAATTCTTTGGTAAATTTTTCTTGCAATTCCTCTACTTCTTGTTTTTGCTCTTTGTTGCGTTGCCAAAGATTTTCAAAATCGGCTTCCTTTTTGGTGAGTTGGAGGGATAAAGAATCTTTTTCGCGACGAATTTCCTCTTTATCTTTTCTCTCTAATTCCAAATTTTTGGCAAATTGATTTTGCTCTTCTTGAAAACGAACTTTCAATTGGTCAATTTGGGCTAAAAGTCCATTAATCCGTTCTTCTAAACTTGATTTATCAGATTTGGATTGAGCTGTAAAAAGTTGTTTTCCAATAAAAATTCCAATGGCTAAAGCAATAATGAATACAATTGTAAAAAGAATAAGGTCTGACATATGGCGATGATTTTTTTGAAAAGTAAAAATAAGTAAAAATGATATGAATCGACATTTATTTGATTACAAATTTCCCTTTTGAAGCATCGAATTGAATATGTTCGTTTTTAAACAAAGAAGAAAAAACACCTTTCGAAATCAAATTACAAGGCTGGTCCTGAATCACAGTTTGTCCATTCATGACAATCATTTCATCACTCAATTGAATAGCTATATCAATATCGTGTGTAGAAAATAAAATGCATTTTTGGGTTTCAATAGATAATTTTTTCAACAATTTAAAAAGTGAAACTTTGTGTAATAAATCCAAATGCGTGGTGGGTTCATCCAAAACAATAAGTGGTGTATTTTGAGCCAATGCTCTGGCTACTAATACTTTTTGTAATTGCCCATCACTGATTTCGTAATGTTTTTGATGGATTAAATGATGAATTTCAGTCAATTGGATGGCTTTATCTATTTGAATTTTATCTTCTTCTGTTAATTTTCCCAACCAATTGGTATAAGGTTGTCTTCCCAAAGCAATCAATTCATAAACGGTTAAATTACTGGGTGGTAATTTTTCGGTTAAAACAACGCTGATTTGCTGAGCTAAATCCAAAGGTTCAATTGTTTCGATTGATTTCTGATTTAATAAAACCGTTCCGGAAAGTGGTTTTTGAATACCGGTTAACGTTCGCAACAAAGTGGATTTTCCAATGCCGTTGGCTCCCACCAAACCGATTAATTTTCCTGGTTCCAATTGAATGGAAACCTCAGAAGCAATGGTTTTGGTTGTTGTTTTGGTGGTATAGCCTATGGAAAGGTTTTGGGTTTGGAGAATCATTTTTTTTTTTGAGGTGCTAAGGTACTGAGGTTATGAGTTACTAAGGTTTTTTAAATCATTATTTTCTGCTTTCGAACCAAAAGCCAAACCACAACCGGTGCTCCAACCATAGAAGTAATAGCATTTATAGGCAAAGTATAATCACTGCCGGGAAGTTGGGCAATACTATCGCAAACTAACATCAAAATGGCACCGATTAACAAAGTACTCCAAAACAAGATAAAATGGTTACTGGTTTGAAAAAGCAATTTAGCCAAATGTGGAACAGCCAATCCCACAAAAGCAATGGGTCCGGCAAAAGCAGTGATGCTTCCTGCCAATATACTTGTAGCAAAAATGATAATGAATCGCGTTTTTTTGAAATTTAAACCCAAACTTTTGGCGTAATTTTCGCCCAACAACAAAGCATTTAAAGGTTTAATACTGAAAATACTCAACACTAATCCCAAACCACAACAAATAGCTAAAATTAAAATGGAATTCCATGGCAAATTAGCCAAGCTTCCCATCGACCAAAAAGTGAATTTCTGTAATTCTTGTGCTGTGCTAAAATAACTTAACACACTCACAATGGCACTGGTAAAACTGCCAAACATAAGTCCTACAATCAATATTGCCATCGTGTCGCGTAATTTTTGGGAAACGACTAAAACGGCCATTAAAACTAAAAAACTTCCCAACGAAGAAGCCAAAACAATTCCGTAATCGGAGATTAAAAAGGAAGGTAAAAATCCGGCTCCCATAATCACAAATGCAACACCCAAACTTGAACCGGAACTTAAACCGAGTACGTAAGGTCCGGCAAGCGGATTCCTAAATAACGTTTGCATCAACAATCCGGAAATGGACAAGCCCATTCCCACTAAAATGGAGGTAATGGCTTTAGGAAGTCGGAAATTCCACAGAATGATTTCCCAAGATGTTTTGATTTCGTTGCCTAAAATTGAATTAAAAATTTCGATTGTTGGAATAGAAACGGAACCTAAACTAACATTTAAGAGAAACGTTCCGAGTAAAACGAAAACTAAAACTATGAATAGTATTTTATTTTTTTGAGTGAACACTAATTTAAACCATTTAGGATTTATTGAACTAAAGTAAGGTGTAAATATACTAAGACTCGAATTAAAATGTGATTGATAAACTATTTCAATTTTTCAAAAAAGTATAATTCGTAGTCCGGTACTAACTCCGGATGAAGAATTTTGATTAAATCTTTTAATACCAAATCCGGACGATTTGAAGCCAATTCATAATAAATTACCCCACCGGTTCTTCCTTTTTTGGAACTGAACGAATAGACATTTTTGTTTTGAACGGCTTTAAAATGTTTGTAATTGGGATTTGCTTTTTCGAGTTCTTCGAAGGAAGTAAATTGCCCGGGACCAATCCAAAAATCGGCATTTTGGGCTTTTTCGAGAACAGTTTCAAAGGATAAGGATAAACTGCCGGTTCCTTCGGTTGCTGCCCAAAGATAATTTCCGCCTGCATTGTCTAGAAATTGGGCTGCCCAACTTTTCCCTTGTGGCAAATACCATTGGTCTTGGTAAATTGCTCCGCTCAAAATAGTTGGTTTTGAAGTGGCTTTTTTGGCTAATGTAATGGCTGCTAAATAATCATTTTCGATGGTTTTGAAAACCTGATTTGCTTTTTCTTCTAAGCCAAATAAAACACCAAACAATTGAATCCATTCGGCTCGACCGAGCGGATGCTGCTCCGTCCAATCACCGTTATAAAGAATTTTCAAACCGTTTTGTTGCAAATTATCATAGGTTTTCTTTTCACCATCTACACCAAAACCGATGATAACATCGGGTTGCATATCGAGTAAAACTTCGGTGTTTAAACTTTGGTTGGTTCCGATTTCACGGATTTTTCCGGTTTCGATTAAGGTTCTGGTTTTTTCGGAAGAAATATAATCGGTGTTAGGAAATCCGACTAATTTATTTTCTACTCCTAATAATTCCAAAGCCGGAATATGCGTGGTGGATGTAACTACAATCGATTTTATCGGAACTTGAATCGCAGCGTATTTTTGTAAACTATCCGGGATTTTGGCGGATGGTTGGTGTAAAATATACGTGTACTTTTTATCGGATGTGGGCCACGGATTGGATACCGTTACGATGGAAAAATCGTCCTGTTTTTGAATGGAAAGTCCGGTCGCGTAGCGAATGTAATTTTCGGGAGATTGGATTTCTTTACTTTTTTTCTCTTTTTGTTGACAGGAAATGTAGAAAAAAGAAAATATTGAAAATAAAATGAGCTTTTTCATGGAACAATTTTTTGCAAAGATAACGGTTTGTAACAAATGTTATCTTCCCGAAAATTTTGACTTTTTAACTTTACAGAAAAAACACAATGCGGGATTCAAATTTGTTTATGTATATTGTTGGGGGAATTATTGTGCTTCATTTTGTAGTGGGTTTTATTTGGTTGTGGGTGAAGATGAATAAGGAAAAATGACAAATCTTAATTCCGTTTTCTTTGAAGCAGGCTCCCCTAGCCCGGATTGTAGTGGAAAGCCTTTTGCAGGATTGTTGCATTTTTTCTTGGTACAAAAAAGCGACCAAAGGGAGCTCTTTTTGTGCCTTAGAAAAAAGCAACAAGACAAAAAAGCTTGGAACGAAAAGCCGGAATAGCTTCTGAAAAAAATTAAGAAATGTTTACTTAAAATGTTTACTTTTGCCCCGTATTTTGGTTGCAACGCCTTTTTTGGGCCGAGCATTAAAAGGGAATCAGGTGAAAAAGTTGGCAGTGACAGTTTTCAGTAAGCAGAAAATGAGTTACTCCAATTTAAATCCTGAGCTGTACCCGCAACTGTGAGCTAATTAGCTTGTTGTTCACTTTCATGCCATTGTTCGCCTAGGCGAATGAGAAGGCCAACAACAAGACGCAAGCCAGGAGACCTGCCACATACATTGAGTAACAAACTTTCGGGAAAAAAGGTTTGGGTATGGGTAAATTCTATGCTTTTCTCCCATTTTAGTAAATTTATTTTTAACTTAAAATGAATCAAAAATTCAGGTACTGTACCGCTATTGTAGCGTTATGGGGAACGTGTGCCATGGCACAACAAGACACAATTTCGTTAAAAGAAGTGGTGATTTCGGACACAAAATTTGAGCAGTCCAAAGAAAAATCAGGTAAAATTATTGAAAAAATTTCGGCAAAAGATTTGGAGCGAAACACAGGTCAATCGGTGGCCACCATTTTAAGTCAAGCCGTTGGTTTGGAAGTGAATGGTAATCAAAGTGCAAACGGAAAAAATTTGAGCTATTTTATTCGTGGCGGAAGAAACCGTCAGGTGCTGATTGTGATTGATGGTATTCCGATGACCGATGCGTCTGGGATTAATTTTGAGTATGATTTGCGTTTGCTTCCGGCAGAACAAGTGGAAAGCATTGAAATTATGAAAGGTGCTGCGAGTACATTATATGGAACCGGTGCGGCTTCAGGGGTGATTAATATTACATTGAAAAAAGCAGCAAAAAAAGAAATTGCCGGAAATGCTTACATGCATTTGGGCACACAAAACACAAGTGAAAATTTTAGAGGCAATCCACAAGATTTTAATCAAGGTATTGGGTTAAATGGAACGGTTGATAAAATTGATTATTATGCTTCGTTGAACAGCACTGAAACCAAAGGCATCTCACAAGCAACGGGAGAAAATTTTGAAGAAGACCGTTTTTCGAGAGTGAATGCATTAGCAAAAATTGGTTTTCAAGCTACTTCAAAATTAAAATTGGATTTCTTTGGAAATTACGACCGAATGAAAACGGATTACGATGGTCCGTTTGACAATGTAAACAATCCGGATGTATTAGAAAATATTTCACTTTCTGAACAATTTCGTTTTGGTTTTAATCCAAAATACAAGTACAAGAAAGGCGTGTTTATTCTAAATTCCGGATTTACTTTGTTAGAAAGAAGTTATGATGAATTCAGTTCTTTTTCGGGAGCAATAGACCACTATGTTTACACTTCCAGAAGTGTTAGTGTGGATGCGATGAATAAATACAACTTTCATAAAAATTTCTTTTTAATCGTTGGAACGCAATTTCAGTTTCACGATATGAAAACGCAAACGCCTTTTGATGAGATTAATAGGGAAAATGCCAAATTTAATTTGGTTGACCCTTATGTAACGGCAGTTTTTAATTCAAAATTTGGATTACACATTAATGCGGGAGCAAGGTTGAATTTGCATTCGGTGTATGACAATCAATTGGTATGTAATGTCAATCCTTCGTACCATTTTAAAGAATTGCCTCTGAAGATAATTACTTCCTACAGCACGGCTTACATTACCCCAAGTTTATATCAGTTGTATTCACCTTTTGGAAATTTAGATTTAACACCGGAAGAAAACGCTACCGCAGAAGTAGGTTTTGAAGCTGCTTTTTGGAAAAAAAAAATAACGCTTAATGCTGTTGGTTTTTACAGAGAAGAGTCGAATTCAATTGGTTTTTTCTTTGACCCGGAAACATTTGATTCCTATTATGTGAATATTGAAGGAGAGAATCGAGTTCGTGGTGTTGAAACTACTATAAATTATAACATTACAACTAAATTGCGAGTAACCGGAAATTATTCGTTTACGGATATTCCGGAAGAATTGAATCGTTTAATTCCTAAACATAAAGGAAATGTTGCCTTAGACTTTAATGCTAATGAGCGAACTTTGTTTTCCATGAACTATCAATATGTTGATGGCAGAAGAGATGCTTTTTTTGATGGCGGAACATTTGCCACAACAGATGTCTTTTTAGGTTCTTATCAACTTTTGAATGGTTTGGTTAAATATGATGTATTGAAAAACAGAATGACCCTTTTTGGTTCTGTAATTAATATTTTGAATGAAGAATTTGAAGAAACTATCGGTTATAACACACGTGGTCGAAATGTAAAACTCGGGTTTACCTTTTTGTTTTAAATTAAAAAAGGCTCCAAGAGGAGCCTTTTTTTTTATCTTAAAATTTGAAATAATCCCTCAGGAACTTTTTCAATGTACATTTCATCACTTAGTTTTCGCATTGATTTGCTGTTTTCAACCTGCAAATCAATCGATTCTATGTATCGGTTACCAACTCTTCCGTTGGCTAAAATATCATTGATTGCAGTATTCAAATAAGGTTCATTTTGATCACCAAGTATACCTAAATTAGCTACATTTTCAGATTGTTCAATCGTTGGGTTTAAACCGTCTTGGTATTCACCATTTCCGTTTTTATCCGCTATTTTTAAAACCAAAGGTTGCATCGCATAACGATGATTAGGATTTCTGTTACTTGAACCAAATGTTGGTGAATCATACAAGGTAATCGACCCATCATTTTTACCAACGGTGGTAGTACCAATTTGAACCACTTGAATATAAGGTTTCAAACTATTAATAATTAGTTCACTGGCAGAAGCTGTTAAACCCGTAGTGAGCACATATACTTTATTCAAATTCAAACTATTAATGGTATTTCCATTTCCAATAGAATTGGTAAAACGATTAATAAGTTGTTCAGGATTTTGTTGGTTAAAAAAATCCATTACTTTTTGATTCCATACCTGACGGGCAAAAACTTGTCCGTTGAATTGACCGGTAATCATACTGGCTAAACGAGTTGCTGTATCCACAGAACCCCCTGAATTATAACGTAAATCCAGTACTAAATGAGTTACATTAGCTGCTTTCAACTGACCAAACGCTTGGTTCAATTGTGATTCAAAGTTGGAAAAAAAGCCGTTGTACATCAGATATCCTATTCGTTTATCATCTACTTCGATTACATTGGTTAAATAAACAGGATTTTCGGTGTATTGAGCTTTTGTAAAACTCATCGATACGCCATTGGGAGTAATATTTCCTCCATCGTAATCCGCAAATTGTAGGGAATAAGTATCTTCTCCGAAAGCCGCACGCCACAATGATTCATTGGATGCCGTTAATGGAATGTTATTCACCGCATAAAAGACCATCCCACGAGTAACTCCCTGACCGGAAGCACTAGTGTTTGGCAATATATACCGCACATAACCAAAAATATCCGTTTGGGTATCATCTTTAAACCGCAAACTAAATTCAATTCCATTTGTTCTAAAACCACCTTGCAACGCATTTTCCAATATTCTATAATCGCTAAACATTACGCTAAATCGATCGATCGAGGGAGCTACTTTTAAATCGCTGAATAAAGCTTCCGGAGTTGGATAACCCTCTAAAAAAACATTTAAATCGCGTTGGGTAGCAAATAAATCATCGGCTAACTTAGGTTGATCGGCCTGCCATAAATAATATAGATTTAAACCTTTCCATATAAAATCTTTAATCTCTAATTCCGATGGAACTGGCTTATCGTCAATATCTTCACACGATTGAAAAATCAATAGTGAAAGAATTGCCAAGGCAACCATTTTTGAAAATAATCTCATAGCTTTTTCTTTTTAAGAACGTAAATTTAATAACTTTAGTTTTAATTTCAATTTCTTTGTAACAAAAAAGATTGTCATTCGTCTTGACTATATAACCAAGTTTTAAACCTGACCAATGAACCAAAATGAGTTTATAACGTTGATTGCTCCTTTTAAGGATAAAGTCTTCAGACTCGCCAAGCGTTTGTTGGTAAGTAACGAAGAAGCACAGGATGCTACGCAAGACATTTTGGTGAAATTGTGGGATAAAAAAAATGGATTGGGAAATTATGCCAGCGTGGAAGCTTTTGCCATGACAATGACAAAAAATTATTGTTTGGACCAATTAAAATCGAAAAGAGCATCGAATATGAAGATTGTTCACAACAATTTCATGGCAAAGGAGGCTTCTTTAGACAAAAAAGTGGAAGATGAAGACAGTTGGCATTGGGTTGAAAAATTGATTAATGAATTGCCGGAACAACAAAAATTAATCATTCAAATGCGTGATATTGAGCAATATGAATTTGAAGAAATTGCGAAAATACTTGATATGAATGAAACTGCTGTAAGGGTAAATTTATCCCGAGCACGAAAAACAATTAGAGAAAAAATGACTAAAACCCATCAATATGGAATTAGCTAAAATAGAACAATTACTGGAAAAATACTTCGAAGGAGAAACCACTATTGCAGAAGAAATTCAGTTGAAACAGTACTTTTCATCTGAAAAAGTAGCCGCTCATTTAGAACACTACAAACCGCTTTTTGGTTATCTAACTACTGAAAAAGAAGAAAAATTTACGCCATCACTATCCTTAAAAACTAAAAAACGATTTACTGTTGCTCGGATAGGGATTGCCGCAAGCTTACTTTTCTCAATCGGTACCATTGCCTACCTCAACTACAAGCCAACCCAACCACCCCAAGTTGCCAATGCTGAACTAGGTACTTTTGAATCGCCGGAAGAAGCTTTTGAAGAAACACAAAAAGCGTTAGCTCTTTTATCGGAAAAAGTAAACATTGGCATGAAAAGTGTAAACTATATTAATGAATACGAAAACTCAAAAAATTTAATCTTTAAAAAATAAAAAAATGTCTAGAATCATAACCTCAGTACTAGTATTTGCTACATTATTCATTTCACAAGTACTATTCGGTCAATCCGCTTTTGACAAATTTGACGGACCGGAAGATATAAAAACTATCATCGTCAACAAAAAAATGTTTGAAATGATGAGCAAAGTAAAAGCCAATGATAAAGAAACACAACAATATGTGAATTTGTTGAAAAAGCTTGACAACTTAAAAGTTTTCATTACATCTAGCTCAAAACAAACCGCTGAAATGCGTGCAACCGCTGATAAGTATCTAAAAACAGCCGGTATGGACGAGTTAATGCGAATTTCAGATGGCGGAAAAAATGTAAAAATATACATGCGTTCCGGTGCCAATGACTCTATCGTAAAAGAATTGTTCATGTTCATCGAAGGAAATGCAAAAGATAATGAAACGGTTTTATTCTCATTAACCGGCAACTTCAATTTAGATGAAATTTCGGCCTTAACCGAACAAATGAATCTTCCCGGTGGTGATAGTTTGAAAAAAGCATCCAAAGGAAATAAGTAATCTTTTGAAATAAAAATGATGAAAACTTTGTCAAAAGCCATTTTTGGCAAAGTTT
This sequence comes from Flavobacterium sp., assembly GCF_044339515.1. Lineage (GTDB taxonomy): Bacteria > Bacteroidota > Bacteroidia > Flavobacteriales > Flavobacteriaceae > Flavobacterium. Next base: position 5,897 of record NZ_JBIIVK010000013.1, on the reverse strand, counting down.
TTTTATTGGAAATTCCTACCTTGTCAACATCTAAAACTAACACACTCTCCTATCATGAAAAAAATTTATTTCCTTCTTTTCGGATTAATGACATTTTCAGTTCATGGACAGACGCTCATTTTTGAAGGTAAAATTGTGGATAAAACTACACAAGAAAGTATTCCGTATGCGAACATTTTTGTTCAAAATTCTACCCAAGGTGTTATTTCAAATGACGATGGTGTGTTTAAATTTTATATTCCAAAAGATGCTGAAAAAATTGAAATTGGTCATATTGGTTATAAAACACAAGTCTTTTTGGTTTCAGAAATTAAAGCCGAACCAATTACAATTCAATTAGAAACAGATGAAATGGCGTTGGAGGAAGTAATTGTGACCAACAAACCAATCAATCAAATACTGGCAGGGATTTTAGCTAACTCAAAAAATCAATTGGATAAAAGTATAAAGCTGGAAACCTATTACCGTGAATTTGTAAAAATCAACAACAACTATTCCAAATTCGCAGACGGTTTGATTGATTTTTATATTCAACCCAAAAAGAAAGAAAAAGTTGAAAGTAAATTAATAGTAAGTCAAAGTCGTGCATTTCAATTGGCTAACGCAGATGAAATAGAGAAAAAAGGAAAAGCAGATTTATCTGAAATAGATTCATTTTTTGACATTCAAAAGGCTGCAAATGGTTTTTTTACCTATGAATACATTGATAGACTTACATCTGACACAGCCAACGAAAATTACGAATTTGAATTGCGTTCTAAAAAAGATCAATTTGGTAATGCTTTGGAAGTGATTTACATAAAACCAAGAGCCTCAGTTGAAAAAGCATTGTTGGTCGGTAAAATAACGTATGACCCAACCAATAAAGTTGTGTTGGATATTGATGTAAAAATGTCGGATAAACATAAACAGTATGTAGAAACGGTAAATGCGTTAATCATGAAATTTGCCATTCATGATATACAAATCAAACAAACGTATAAGTTCTTAAATGGAAAATATATTCCGAGCTATCGAAAATCCATTCTTGATATTCATATTAAATTTGGTAAGCAAATGAATGATAGAATGATGAGTGTTAGTGATTTGGTTGTCACCGATTTTAATGATAATGTGACTGCAATACCAGAAAAAAATAAATTTTTTAAAGAGCGAAATTTATATTCAAACGGCATGAATTTTACAGAAAATTTCTGGGAAACCAATAGTACATTACCGCTTTCAGAAAACGAAGAGCGAATTTTACAAACCTTAAAAAGTAAATAACATGAAAAAAATAGTTTTATCACTGCTGCTGATGAGTTTTATCGCTTGTGAAAAAGAACCGAGCTTACAAAAATATTTTGTTGAAAAAACTGAATCAAGCGATTTTATTTCGGTAGATATGTCGCCAAGCATCTTGAACATCAAACCGGATGCATTGTCAACTGAACAACAAGAAGCCTTAAAAACATTCAAAAAAATGAATATTTTGGCCTTCAAAATCAATGACGAAAACAAAACGAAATTTGATGGCGAACGAACCAAAGTGAAGGAAATTTTAAAAGACGAAAAATACCAGCAACTAATGAAATTTGGTTCCGGGAAAGAAGGTGCAGCCGTCTATTTTGTTGGGAAAGATGATGCCATCGAAGAATTTGTGCTCTACGGAAGTAAAGACGAAAATGGTTTTGCCATTGTTCGCATTTTGGGCGACAAAATGAATCCCGAAGATTTTATGACGCTATTAAGTGCCCTTCAAAAATCGGACATCGACATGGAACAACTGAAACCGTTGGAAGGAATTTTCAAATAAAAATAAGTTCTAATTTAAAAACCGGTTCCTTTTTGTAATTTGCAAACCAATTAAAAATTACAAATGGAACCGATTTCTATTCTACTACTCATTCTCGGCTATTTTGGCTTACTCATTTTAATTTCCACTTTAATCAGTAAAAAAGACGAAGGAAACGACGCGTTTTTTAAAGCCAACAAAAACTCTCCATGGTATTTGGTAGCCTTCGGAATGATTGGAGCATCGCTCTCAGGTGTAACATTTATTTCCGTTCCCGGAAAAGTAGAAGCGTCTCAATTTGTTTATTTTCAATTGGTGCTCGGTTACATTGTAGGGTACTTTATCATTGGAACCGTTTTACTACCACTCTATTACCGATTAAATCTTACTTCCATTTACACCTATTTAGGCGATCGATTTGGAAATAATGCTTACAAAACAGGAGCATGGTTTTTTATCATTTCCAGAACAGTAGGCTCCAATTTACGGCTGATGTTAGTGGCTGATGTATTACAAACACTCGTTTTTGACAAACTCAATGTACCCTACTGGATAACCGTAAGTGTCACCATTCTGTTGATTTGGGTATACACAAACAAGTCAGGTATCAAAACCATTATTTGGACGGATACTTTGCAAACATTTTTCATGTTGGCGTCTGTGGTATTTTGCATTGTCATCGTTTCACAGGATTTAGGATTAAACATTTCAACTATTTCAGGTTTCATTGCAGAAAGTGATTTTTCTAAAACCTTCTTTTTTGATGATGTTCATTCGCCCAATTATTTTTGGAAACAATTTTTATCCGGAGCCTTTATTGCGATTGTAATGACTGGTTTAGATCAAGATATGATGCAAAAAAACCTCACCTGCCGCAGCCTAAAAGACGCTCAAAAGAACATGTTTTGGTTTACCATCGTACTCACTTTTGTGAATTTTCTTTTCTTAGTCATGGGATTATTATTCACAGAATATGCTGTAAAATATAACATCGACGCTCATAAAGACCAGCTCTTCCCTATTCTGGCCAATGAATACTTAGGCGTTGGCGTGGCATTTTTCTTTATCTTAGGGTTAATTGCCGCAGCTTATTCGAGTGCAGACAGTGCGTTAACTTCACTTACAACGTCCTTTAGCATCGATATTTTAGAAATTGAAAAAAAATATGATTCTGTAAAACAAGTTGTCATCCGCAAACAAATTCACAAAATGTTTGTCGTAGTTTCTGTCTTAGTCATTTTAGGCTTCAAATACTTTGTAGATGACGCCAGTATTATTGATAAAGTATTAAAATTCGCCGGTTTCACATACGGCCCACTACTCGGATTGTATAGTTTTGGACTATTCACCAAATGGAAGGTAAAAGACAAATGGGTGCCTATTGTCTCCATTTTCGCTGTCATTTTATCAGTTGTGCTCAACCTGAAAAGCAAAGCTTGGTTTGGATTTGAATTTGGATTTGAAATCTTAATCGTGAATGGATTACTGACTTTTATTGGATTAATGCTCATTCGTAGAAAGTAAATTGCAATTTACAGACAACCGATAACTTACAACAGACAACCGTCAACCGACAACCGCTAATACTGATTCGTAGAAAGCAAAACCAGCGTACAAGCCACTTCCACTTTTATATTATTAATACCCAACAACGCATAAAACTCGGGGTTCTCTGTCCCGGGATTAAAAATAACGCGTTTGGGTTGCAACCCAACAATGTAATTGTAATAATCTCGTTGCCCCTTTGGATTCAAATATAACGTTACCGTATGAATATTTTTAAACGGAATTTGTTTGGTTTGGATTTTTACACCGGCTACTTCACCCAACTTTTGACCAATGGCAACCACGGCATGCTCCTTTTTAACCAAACTGTTAATCGCCATAAAAGAATATCGTTCCGGATTTGTGGAAGCACCAATAACTAAGGTTTTTTTCATTGTTTTAATCTATAGCACAAAGGTAATGCTTTTTATAAACTTCATTGCATTTTAAAAATAGAACAATTCTTAAACCTATATTAATTCAATCAATTCAATCAAATCAATTGATTAATTTTACAAAGTAACTTTATTTTAAAATTGTCAAATTGTCAAATTGACTAATTGACACATTCACAAATTGACACATTAAAAATGCTCGTAAACACCTCCTACAACGAAAAAAAGATAAATGAAGCAATAAACGATTTGGTCGGAAAACCATTCGGGTTGATGGATAACATTAAATTAAACGGTATAGGTTCTCCACGATTGGATATTACTAAAACCAGTGAGGAAATTGCAACGTTGCTTTCCTATGATAATAACCGTAATTTTTGCAATATAGAATTGCGTCCGAAAGGGATAATCATTCGGTTTCGATCGCTATTGGAAACTTTCTCCTTGGTGATTCCATTTTATAAGTTAGTCATTTTTAAACCGGCTAATTCCTATACTTTCCACATGGATCATCATTATATTTCCATTGATGCTCCACCCAAGAACAAAAGTGTAAATAGCTTTATCGAAAAATTAAATAATTTTAAAACAGATAATTCTCCCACTTATATCGACGATTTATAGTAACTTTGTTTTATTCATTCGATAACCCTATTTTTTGAGGGTTGTCTTTATTTTTGCAAAAAAACAATGGAATTATTTATTTACATTTTTGCGGCTTTGTTTTCGGTTTTAAATCCTTTAGGAGCAGTTCCTATTTTTGTGGGTTTAACGCAAGATTATACTAAAGCGGAACGTTCCAGAGTCTCGCTGTTAACTGCTCTAAATGTTTTCATCATTTTAATCATTTCTTTTTTTATTGGGGAATATGTCCTGAATTTTTTTGGAATCAGTATCGATGCTCTTCGCATAGCCGGTGGTTTAATCATCGTGAGCTCCGGGTTTTCTCTACTCACCGGAAACTTTAACAAAACCCGCGGAGTAAATAAAAAAGTGGAAAGCGATGCTCAAACTCGCAATCAAATTGCCTTAACGCCTCTTGCCATTCCAATGTTAGCAGGACCGGGTTCCATCTCGTTACTAATCGCATTTTATCAAGATTACACCAAAATAAGTGAAAAAGTAATTGCGTGTTTAGCCATTTTAGGAGTTGCCTTAGTAATTTTCTTAGTCCTAAAAAGTGCTCATTACCTCTCCAGAATATTAGGTGCGTCAGGAATTGTGGCGATTTCCAGAATCATCGGTTTCATTGTAATTGCAATCGGTGTGCAATACATCAGTAGTTCCATCGTCAACATCTTTAAAACAATTTAACGATTGTTGAAACGTTTTTCTTAGTACCTTTCTGAAAAATAGCGGATATGAAAATCCTTCTGACAGGTGCAAACGGTTATGTGGGTAGACGATTGTTACCCGAACTTTTATCCAAAAATCACGAAATCATTTGTTGTGTTCGCGATAAGAATCGTTTGGGATTAGACAAAACAACGTTGGACTCCATTACCATTTGGGAGGTAGATTTTTTAGAAGAAGTGTCACTCGAAAATACGCCCAAAGATATTGATGTGGCTTATTATTTAATTCATTCCATGTCGTCTTCCACGCAAGTTTTTGACACAATGGAATCAAAAGCAGCCGAAAACTTTAATCACTACATGAATCATATCGGCGTAAAGCAAGTGGTTTATTTAAGTGGTATTGTAAACAACAATACGCTGTCGAAGCATTTACAATCCCGTAAAAATGTAGAAGATATTTTATACCAAGGAAACTATAATGTCACTGTACTTCGTGCCGGAATCATAGTGGGCTCAGGAAGTTCTTCTTTTGAAATCATTCGGGACCTATGCGAAAAATTGCCCGTGATGATTACCCCAAAATGGGTGCTTACCAAAACACAACCCATTGCCATTCGCGATGTAATTCAATATTTGATGGGAGTGTTACTGAAAGAAGAATGTTACAATGACTCCTTTGACATTGGCGGACCAAATGTGCTCACCTACAAACAAATGATGCAATTGTATGCCAAAACCAGAGGATTCAAAAATTGGATTTACACCGTACCGGTCATGACCCCAAAATTATCTTCCTATTGGCTGTATTTTGTAACCTCTACTTCTTACAAGTTGGCCATGAATTTAGTAGATAGCATGAAAATGGAAGTCGTTTGTAAAGACAAC
>NZ_JBIIVK010000063.1:0-17101 GCF_044339515.1 Flavobacterium sp. | reverse complement strand
AAAAAGTAATTTTAGGTGAAAAATCGGGGTGGTCAATTTGAACCGAAATTGGGTGGTCACTTTCAACCGAAATCAGGTGGTCACTTTAAATCGGAATTGGGTGGTCAATTTGACCGGAATTTGCAGTTTACATCTGCATTATTCAAAATAAATTCTCTGAAGAATTCCGGTGAATTAGCAAATGTTTGTTTTTTTGAAAGAAGTTTATTTTCATTATTTTCTGTGGTGTTATAAAAATCGGACGATTTATTCCCAAAATTTTGTACTTGTTCTCTTCCTGAAGCAGTAACTTTAAAAAGTTTACAACCAAAAAATCCATAAATTTTGCCTTCTGAAGCATCAATTGAAACTGCACTCACCACATACTTAGTAGTTCCTGAATTAGAAGTAGAAGAGCTTGTTTGTGTCGTTGATTTGGGTAATTCTTTATTGTTTTTTATGTTTTTTGTTCCATCCCAAATACCATCAGTCATTGAAGTATTCCAGCCCCATTTTCCTTTAAAACTATTTCCTTCAAAATTGAATTCAAAATGGCCTGTTTTTTTGGTGTTGTTGTTGTAAAATGTACCTACTAATTTTTTTGTTTGTGGATTGTAGGTCGCATCAACAGTGCCAATACCTTTGTAAGTCCCGGTCACTTTTTTTCCAACTTGTTGCAAGATGATATTACCGTCAGTGGTGTTCCATTTTCCACTCCATACGTTGGTAACATTTTTAATAGCTTCTTTACCGGCTTTTTTACCGGTTGAATTCCAAATATGGTCCGGATTAGTGGAAAATTTATTATCCGAACCATATCCCCAATTACCATTAAAAGTTGAAATTCCGCTGTCAAAAAAGTGTTGTTTTCCTGAGGGTGAAAAGAAAATGAATTTTCCTTCAGCAGCACCGTTATGAAAAGAGCCTGCAATTTCTTTACCATTGTTAAGAGTAGAGCCGGTGATGGTTCCATTATCTTTATAATCACCATAAACCATTCCACCATTCGGATAGTCAAATCCAACTTCAAAAGTGAGGTTAATGGTTCCATAATTGGTATTATAAACCCCTTCTGAAAGTGATTGTGCATAGGTTTGTAAGCCAATAATGGCTAGAAAAAATAAGATTGCTTTTTTCATTATTTTAAAGTTTTATAAATTCTACTCGTCTGTTTTGTGCTTTTTCAGCCGAAGTTGCATTTTTATTAAGTGGCTGACTTTCACCTTTTCCGTCTGTTTCTAATCGCGAACTTTCAATTCCGTAAAAACTAGATAAAGCGGTTTTAACAGCAACTGCTCTTTTTTGTGAAAGTGATAAATTGGCAGCATCGGCACCATCACTATCAGTATGACCAATGATTTTTACTCTAACCGTCGGGTTTTCTTGCAGCGTTGTGGCAATTTCTTTTAACACAGTTCCGCTTTCAGGTTTGATGTTGTCGCTATTTACATCAAATAAAATTCCGTTGGTTACAAATCGTCCTTCGGTGATGAGCTTATTGCGAGTATCGGCACCGGCCACTGCATAGCGGATATTCGTTAAATAAACTTCGCAATCGTCAAAAAAACTTCTGAAAAAAGCAAAATCATACGCTTTATTTTCTGTAAAAAAGCGAGGTATATCTACCAATTTATCTTCGTTTACATATACTCTGATTCTCCCCTTTTGACGCCAAATTGATACTTTAACAAAATTATCATTGGTCCTTACATTCCATTGTGGCATAGGAATTTCGTTGTTGACTTCACTTCCGTTAGAAGGCATGATTTGTACACTACATGTTGCCGCTCCCGGATGTAAATAAATGACTGAAATTCCTTTAGAAAAAAATCGTTCCAACATTAAATTATCTTGTTCCGTTGTAAAATTCAAGCCAAATCCCGGATAGTTATTGGTTGGATCTGCATTGATTCCTACTTCAAATTCTAAAGTGAAGTTTTCGGGAAGTTTTTTTATATTATCAGGGATGAAAGCTCCATTTTTGGTCATCGACAACCATTTTACGGATTGACCGTCGATATTCACAATTTCTCCACTGGCATTGGTGTTAAATTCCGCCGGAAAATCACCTACTGCCAGTCGGTCGAAATTGTCAAAATACAATTCTTTTTCACCCGCTACAAAATCAAATTTTGAATTGGATTTTACTGGTTTTTTAGAAGATAATGGCTGAGATTGTGATTCTTGACTTTCTTCAGCTGATTGTTCACTGCTCTCTTCTTGTTGTTCCGCTTCCTCTTTCTTTTTCTTTTTGTCTTTTTTCTTAAACAAACCGGTGATTCCTTCCTCTACTTTATTCAGAGCTTTGTCAACGGTTTCATCGCTTTTTTGTTCGCCTCTGCTGTAGGTTTTGTCTTTTGCATTTTTAATTACGCGTTCTCCAACTGTTGTTTCTTGAGCGAAAGAAAGTTGGTTAAAAACCATAAAAACTAACACGGTTATAAGTTTATTCATCGAAATAAAATTTTAATTAAACATTCATTTATTTTCCATTTAGTGTGAAGAATAAAAAAAGGTAAACATGTGAACAGAAAAAAAATTTACATAGCTTTGTTTACTTTCAAAAAAAAGTTGCACTAATGATAAATGCCCCGAACTTGATTGAGCAGTTGAAATCCGGCGACGAAAAAACCATACGAAAAATATACGAAGACAATAAAAATGGTTTTTTGTTATTTGCGAGTCGGTATGGTTTGGACAAAGAGGAATTGATTGATATTTATCAAGATGCCGTAATTGCCCTTATTGAAAATGCCAAAAAAGGTAAGATTGATGAGTTGAAAAGCAGTTTAACCACATATTTATTTGGTATTGGAAAGTTTATGATTTTTCAACGGTTAAAGAAAAAAAACAAAACCATACCGAGTGATGAGCTGGAGCATTTTGAATTGGAATATGATGACTATTCAGAAGATGAAATGAATATACAACTCCTTTCACTTCGAGAAAGTTTGAAAAAATTAGGTGAACAGTGCTTAAAAGTATTAACCTTATTTTATTATGAGGAGAAAAAGTTAGATGAGATTCAATCTCTATTAGGTTACACGAACAAAGATGTTTTAAAAAGTCAAAAATCACGTTGTTTGAAGCAACTGAAAGACTTGACAAAAAAGTAAAGTAGGATGGAAAATGAAGCGTTACTAAATAAGTATTTTGAGCAGCAACTTTCTGAAGAAGAAAAAGTGTTGTTTGAATCTTTATTGCAAAATGACAGTGAATTTGCGAAAGAAGTTGCCTATCAAAAAAACGTAAAAAAAGCAATCACTTTAAACGAGAGGAAAGCTCTTAAACAAACTTTACAATCGTTTGAAAACAATAAAAAAGAAAACAAAAACAATTCACAATTTTGGTATATAGCCGGCGTATTTTTATTGTTTTTTGGTGGTTTAGCATGGTTTCAATTCATGAAGGATTCGCCTGAACAATTATATCAGGAATATTATCAATCGTATCCAAATGTGGTGGCTCCAACCGTTCGAGGTGACAACGAACGCAATCTAAAATCGGATGCATTTTATGAATATGACAGCGGAAATTATCAAAAATCACTTGAATTATTTTCAAAAATTTATGCCGATGAAGAGGTAGATTATGCTCTTTTTTATCAAGCCATGTCGTTAATGGAGTTGAATCGATACGATGAAGCTATTGCTACATTTGACCAATTTAAAACATCGGATAACAATGCCTTTTCCCCATTTGTCAAATGGTACAAAGCCCTTTCTTATCTCAAAATAAATGAAAAAGAAAAGGCTATTCAACTTTTAAAAGAATTGTCTGAAAAGGAAAATCCGCAACAACAAATGGCTAAAAAATTAGTGGCAGAATTAGAATAATTTTTTTCTGAATAGGAAAATCAGCAAAGCCATCGCTAAACCAATTCCGATATACAACCACCAGTTTGTACCTTCCAGAATTGGAGAAACATCTCCATTTACTACAAATCCAGCCCAATAAAACGGATGGTTTTTCATCGGATTATTTTCTATAAAATCACGCTTGGCATTCGCTAAAGCTTCATCTTTTGATTGACCATCTTTTAAATTTTCATAAAAAGAAATCATAATTTCTGAGGTTTCTTTGTCGGGCACTTGCCAGAGGCTAAACACAGATGACTGTACGCCGGAATAGGTTAATGCACGCGACAAACTCATAATGCCTTCGCCTGATTTTAGGTTACCATTTCCTGTATCGCAGGCACTTAAAACAACCATTTTTGAGGAAAAATTTAGACCATAAAGTTCAGAAAAATAAAGCTTTTCATTGTTTGAAAAGACTAAACACGATTCGTTTATGTTATTTTCATCAACCAAAGAATGCATCGCAAAATGATAAAATCCAAATTGATTAATAGTTTTAAAGAAATTTGCTTTTGAGGCTTTCTCGTTTATATAACTTGTACCATTAAATAGTTTTGATATTAAATTTGCTTCTTTTCTAGCATGTTCTAAATCTGATAATCCGCTTCTGACCGTTGCAATTGTTTTTATGTCATAGTTTGGAGCAAATGCAATTAATTTATCATTATTTACTGTTATGTTGTTTTGCTTGTTAAACAAATAAAATGGCAATGTGTAATTATAAGAAACCCTACTTTTTTGCACTAAATATTGTTGATTTGCTGCGTCATAAAGCATTTCAAATGGCAAATAATTCAGAAATCCATCTGCGATGATGGTTAACTTTTTGGCATTTAAATCCTTCATTAAACTCATCGACAAATTTTTAGAAACGGGAAAACTTTCTTGACTTATTTTTTTGGTTTGTTGCAAAAACAACATAACCTCTTTTTTAAGATGATGAGTAGTAGCAATTTTTTGAATATCAATATGGTTTGAAGATATGTAAAGTGCGAATACATAATTTTTTAATGTATAATATTTAATGACCAACTCATCTTTATCTACAACTTTTTGAACGTTAACTATGTCAAAATTATCTAAAGAATTTTTATCAATATCTTGATACGTTCTTGATGTTTTTTTAATTAAGCTGGCAATACTATTTTCGATTTCAATAATTTTATTTTTATTTAATTTTTCACCGCTTGAATTGCTTTGATTTTTATAAAAATTAAGTTCGTTTTTTAGTTCTTTAATTTTTTCTAAATTTACATTTGACTCATTGTTATTCGTTGTAATTTTTTTGAAAAATTCTTGTGCTAGATGTTGTGATGCACTTTTTTCGATTTCATTAATTAGATCAATTTTATCTTGGAAAGTTAATTTTTTTTCTAAGCTAATCTCTAGTAGCCCTTCGATAATTTCGCTGTGGAATTTACTTAACTCTTCGTTGTATTCGCCTTTTAAATAATACTCTCTAAATAATTTATTGCTTATATTGTATAGATTATCAGCTATTTGTAGATCATTTTTATTTTTAAATTTCTTATAATTTTGAAAATAGATCTTTCCTGATTTATAGAATAAGTTGATAAATTCTGTCGAGACTAATTCTTTCACGTCCGAGAATTTCAGCTTATCTATGGTTTTTTTCTTTTGGGCATAGTCAAAAAGTAGCTGTTCAATATTGTTTTTAATATTTAAAACCGCTTTATCAGTCTGGTTTGTCTCAAAAAAGATTTCAGATTTTAAAAATTCGAGTGTATATTTGGTTGAATTAAAATAGGTGTTATTATTGTTGTTTTGTGCTACTTCATAAAATTTTAGAGCCAAATCATTTTTATTCTGAAATTTATAAATAGTGGCTATTTTTGAGTTTAAAGTAACTAAGTATTGTTTTTGATCATATTTATCAGCAAGAGAAAGTCCTTTTTTAATAAGGTTGAAAGCGGTTTCATATTCTTTTTTTTCAATCAAAAAATCAGCAACTTCTTCATAACATTGTATCAAATATTTAGAATGTATATTTTTTTTGTAAGGTAAAAATTGATTTTCTTCAAAAACCTTCAAAAATTGTAGTGCTTCTTTCTGTTTGTTTAAAGCTAAACTCATTCTAATATTACTCAATGAATAATCTGAAAAGGAGAGAAAATAAGTGTTTTCGCTTTTAGAAACATCTGTTTGGTATTTTTTCTTGATATAATTATTTAGCTTACTTAATTTTAATTGTGCTTTTTCTAAATCACCATAATTAATATATTGAAAAATTAAATTATGATAAACTCTAACTAAATAATCTTTGTTATCATTTGAATTCTTGTTTAAAGTTTCCCAGATTTTTGCTGCTTTTTCATAATAAGCAATTGTGTTTTTTTGATTGTAAACATTGGTGTAGGCATAGGCCAAGTTATTATAATTCAATGCAACTTCGTTATTGACCTCTCCATATTTTTTTATGTATAAGTTTAGTGATTTTTTATAAAATTTAATTCCTTCAAATGAGTTTCCTACTTTGTCGTATAAATATCCCAAATCATATAAATAATCTGTTAGAGTTTCTTGTTTTGCTTGTTTAAAATCTTTTAAACTGTATCCTACTTCTGCAGTAATCAATGCCTCTTTCCATCCAACATTACTGGCTAAAAAATGATATTTAGATGTAATTACATTAAGTAATAATTCTGTCTCGTAATACTTTCTTTTTTCAATAGAAAGTAGATTTTTTATGACATTATCAATGCTTTTAACATCGCTTCTGTCTAACAATAAATAATCATAAAAAATAATATAATTATTGATAAATTTCTTCTCCGATGCATTAATTTCATTGCCATCTTTTATCGATTTAAAAACATTTTTTGCTTCTACAAAATTTTCATCAACTTCAAAATCATATGCTTTATTTAAAGCGACTTTAAACGATTTAGTTTGTGAAAAACTAAACAATCCGAGCAAAAGAAATAAAAGTATTAAAAACCTTTTCATAAGTTTTGGGCTAAGTATATTAACTTATTCGTGTTAAAAATAATAAAAAGTAAACATTGTTTTTCAATATTATTCCACAAAAATTAAAATTGGACTTGGATAAATAATAAAAAAAGAAATCAAGCTAGACATATCAATCAAAGACTTTACGACTATTTTAAAAAAACTAAATTTTTTAAATAAAAACTGAAAAAGTTTATAATGTAGCCATTCATCTTAACTACGATGAATTATACAAATTACATAAAATGCTAGAAAAAAAATTAAATGATAATCTATTACGAGAAAGATTTAATTGCTGGAAATGAAATTAGACAATATCTAATTAAGAAATGTTTTAGCAAATAAAGAAATGATTTTCGGCAAAATCTCGGTAAAAAGTAAAACAAAAAACCTCTAATTTGTTGATTTTCAACACTTTAGAGGTTTTTAAAAGTACCCGGAGTGGGAATCGAACCCACACACCTAAGTACACGAGTTTGAGTCGTGCGCGTCTACCAATTCCGCCATCCGGGCATTAAAGATGAAATTATTTTTAGCTAATTTTTAAAAAAAATTAATTAAATATAACGCCATCCGAGCGATTTGGATTTTTAAGTTTTTGACTAATTTTTAGAAAAAATTAATTAAAGACTATGCCATCCGGGCAGGGATACTTATTTGTGGGTGCAAATGTAAATAATTTTTTGACACATTTTCAAGAAAAATGTGGAAAAATTGCTTTACAAGTTGATTTTTATTTCTAAATTTGCACCTCGTTTCGACGATACACAACTAACTAACTACATAACAACCATTTAAAATGTCACACAACGAACCGGAAGCAAAGATATTTGCTTGTTCAAAAAGTGTATACTTAGCCGAACAAATAGCCAAAAACTATGGAATTCCGCTAGGTAAAGTAACGTTCTCTGAATATAGTGACGGCGAGTTTCAACCGTCTTTTGAAGAATCCATTCGCGGATTGCGGGTCTTCATCGTTTGCTCCACTTTTCCAAGTGCTGACAATCTGATGGAACTTTTGTTAATGATTGATGCTGCAAAAAGAGCATCAGCCAGACACATTACCCCTGTAATTCCTTATTTCGGATGGGCCAGACAAGACAGAAAAGACAAACCAAGAGTGCCAATCGGAGCAAAACTAGTAGCCAAATTACTGGAAACAGCCGGAGCAACCCGAATTATGACAATGGATTTACACGCCGATCAAATTCAAGGTTTCTTTGAAAAACCGGTTGACCATTTGTTCGCTTCTACCATCTTTTTACCGTATGTAAAAAGTTTGAATTTGGAGAATCTAACCATTGCTTCACCCGATATGGGCGGTTCGAAAAGAGCTTATGCCTATTCTAAATTTTTAGAATCGGATGTGGTGATTTGTTACAAACAACGAAAAGTAGCCAACGTCATTGACACAATGGAATTGATTGGTGAAGTAAAAGGAAGAAACGTCGTTTTAGTAGACGACATGATTGATACCGGCGGAACCCTGGCAAAGGCAGCCGATTTAATGATTGAAAAAGGAGCTCTAAGTGTTCGAGCGATTTGTACACACGCCATTTTATCCGGCGATGCTTATGAAAAGATTGAACGTTCGAAGTTGAGCGAATTAATCGTTACCGATTCTATTCCGTTAAAGAAAGAATCTAACAAAATCAGAGTGGTGAGTTGTGCACCGCTTTTTGCAGAAGTCATGCACATGGTGCAACACAACAATTCCATTAGTGGAAAGTTTTTGATGTAGGCTTTTGAAAGGTAATGGGTTATTGGTGAAAGGTAATCGGTAATTTGGAATATAAAATAACCGACAACAGAAAACGAATTTTTATTTATTAATTTTATATATTTTACAATGAAATCGATTACGATTAAAGGATCAGAAAGAGAAAGCGTAGGCAAAAAGTCAACAAAAGCCTTACGTGATGCTGGAATGGTTCCTTGCGTTATTTACGGAGGAGATCAACCAGTACATTTTGCAGCAGAAGAAAAAGCGTTCAAAAGCTTGGTTTACACTCCAAACGCACACACTGTTGTAATTGAATTAAATAACGGTAAAAAAGCAGATGTAATTTTACAAGACATCCAATTTCACCCGGTATCAGATAAAATTTTACACATTGACTTCTATGCGTTAAAAGACGATAAAGAAATCATGATGGAAATCCCTGTAAAAGTAACAGGAACCTCTCCAGGTGTATTAGCCGGTGGAGTTTTACGTTTAAACCAAAGAAGATTAAAAGTGAAAGCTTTACCAAAAAATCTTCCTGATTTCGTAGAAGCAAACATTTCTCCATTAGAAATGGGTAACAAATTATACGTTACAAAAATTGAAACCAACAACTTCAAATTAATGCACCCGGACAACACTGTGGTAGCCCAAGTGAGAATTTCACGTGCTGCAATGAAAGCCGCTCAAGAAGCTGCCAAAGCAGAAAAAGGTGGAGCAAAAAAGAAAAAATAATTTCAATTTTCTCAATAACAAATAGCATCGGTTTACGCCGGTGCTTTTTTTATGCTTTACTTTTACCGCCATTCTCCCGCAAACCTAGACTGAACACTTACAACTGAACACTGCTTACTCTTTTAGAACCTAATCCTGCTGTCCACTACAAGCTTGTTTGCCACAACCGTTTTTTCTTAGCCGCCCCAAGAGCTTCCTCTGGTCGCTTTAGGTCAGCAAGAAAAAATCGGTTTTGTCAGCACAAGGCTTTCCGTTACCATCAGGGGTAGAACGTGCTCCAAATCAAAATCGCCTAGAATTAGAAACTTTCGTACTTTTGCACTATGATTAACTGGATCTCAACACTTTTTCAAAACCAAAAAACCGTCACAGCACCGGATATGAAAAAATTTCTAATCGTCGGACTCGGAAACATCGGAGCCGAATATGTCAATACCCGCCACAACATCGGATTCAAAATACTCGACCATTTTGCCAAAAAAGAAAGCATCAGTTTTCAAACCGCTAAATTGGGCGACGTGGCCGAATTCAAAATCAAAGGACGAACATTACTTCTTCTGAAACCCAACACCTACATGAACCTCAGTGGAAAAGCGGTAAAATATTGGATGGAAAAAGAAAACATTGAAAAAGAAAATATCTTAGTCATTACCGACGATTTAAACCTTAGTTTCGGCACCATCCGCATCAAAACCAAAGGGAGCGATGGCGGTCACAATGGACTAAAAAGTATACAGAGTTTACTAAATACAACTGAATATCCGCGTTTTCGATTTGGTATTAGTGACCAGTTCAAAAAAGGGCAACAAGTGAATTATGTATTAGGAGAATGGGACGATGATGAAAAAACAAAGTTGCCGGAGCGATTGGAAAAATCAGCCGAAATCATTCAGTCTTTTGCTTTAGCGGGATTAAACAAAACGATGAACGAATTCAACGGAAAATAATTGGCTTGCTTTTTGAAAGATTAATTAAAAAACAAAAACCATGAAAAAAATAATTGCCCTGTTTTTATTTGTATTATTATTTTCCTGTAACGCTCAGAAAAACGCTTCAACAATTATGGCAAAAATCACTAGTGAATGCCCATCAGACGGAACGTGTGAAGTTGAAATTTTAAAAAACAAGCAACTTATTCTTCATTATGATGACTTAGGAGGCATGTATTATGACATCAAAGACCAAGAAGGAACAACTGTAATTCATTTTCAATACAACAAAACAACACAAGCCAATTTACAAGACGGACATTATCGTGAAGATATTATTTTTGAAATTAAAAATTCAACTAATAAATTAGCATTAGCTGACTCTGAACTTCAACAAACAAAACTAATTTTTGGCCGTCATTGTTTCTGTAAAGGGCAAACCGGTTATTTTAAAATTGAAAAGGGAAGACTAAATCTTTCTTCAAAAAAAGATGAAATTCATTTTGATTTATCCTTAGAAAACGAAAAAGTTCCACAACTTATCCGTTCTATTTCCATTTAAAAAAATTAAAAGCCCATTATTCAATTATTGAAAATGGGCTTTTACTTATCTGTTTATTTAAATACTATTCAACTATCAATCGTTTCGTTTCTTGATTATTCCCATCAGAAACTTTTACTAAATAAATCCCTGCTTGTGGATTTACTAATTGAATTTCTTGGTTAAATGAACCATTGTTAGCATACGATTGTTCAAAAATTATTCTCCCTCTCATGTCATAAACCGCTACTCCAATATTTTCTGATTCAACTTGATTCATTGCAACCGTAAAGTTTCCTTTAGTTGGGTTTGGATATAGTCCAAAATTAAAACCAATCAAATCTTCTATACTAGCCGGAGCATTTTCACTACAAATATCTAAACTCCAACTGTTGATTGATCCTCCATCTTGATTAAATGCATCTTGTACTCTTAATGTCCAAACGCCTTGTGAATTTTGACTATTTAAAGCAGAAAGAGGTTGTTCTGGAATTAATACTCCTGAAATAGCCGGGCTCTCACCACAAACTAAAACAATTCCATTATCGTCAAATGTGGCTACAGCATCCTCATCACCTTGATTTGGATTACATTCCCTGTTTAATAATTGTACTTGAGTACCTGAAGGGCTAATTAACGTTACAATCAAATCATTAATCCAAGAATGCGAAATATTTAAGGTAACCGTAACTTTTTGAATTATAACATTATCCTCTGTTGGAATGGACAATGTAGAGTTAACTGTTGGAGTGCCAGTTGATGGAATTACAATAGGAACATTAGTTGAAACTGCTGTACCACAAAATGTTGTAGAAAAGGAAAACACAGAAGAAAAGTCACCTGAACAAGTACTATTACCCGGGGAAACTCTCCAATATAAAGTTGTTGCATTAGGTAATGCTGAGGAAACATAGCTATTTGTAGCTACAGAATTCTCTTCAATGATATTAGTAAAGGAAGGGTCAGTTGCTATTTGAATGGAATATGATGTTGCATTTAGGTCGGACGACCATGCAAAAGACACTCCAGAGGGTTCCACTACTGCTGCATTGGCAGGCGAATTTAATGTCAGAACTGAAAAATTTCCACTCACAACCTCTAAATACATATTTACTGTTTTAGTTATAGGACCTGATGTGGCTGTCACAACAATTGTATGAATCCCATTAGGTGTATTAGTATTTGTAGTAACTTGCATTTGAACTGTTCCTTGGGTGGAAGTGGAAGCAGGTACAAAAGTTACTGTTGTGCCGGTTGGATTTCCGGTTGCAGAAAAAGTGGTGTTAGCACTAAACCCTGCAAATGTTTGGTAAGCTAAATTATATACAATTGTATTCCCTTGACAAACAGATTTATTTTGTTCACCTTCTACTCCATTGAATGCAATTGCCATGGTTGAAGTTGGAGCCGCAATAGAAAAATTTGAATTGGAAACGTCTAAAAATATATTCTTATGCCCTTTAACCATAATTCTGTTAGTGGTTCCTACACTATTTGGAACAGTAATAACTTCCGAGCCATAATTAGGTACTTTACTAGCCAGCAGTATAGGAAAACTAGATCCGCCGTTTGTAGATAAATAAATGTCAACATAAGGTGTGTTTACACCACTGGTTGTTGTTCCGGCTACATCCCAAGTTACATTTTGATTTGTTCCGGCTACCCAAGAAAGATTAGTATTGGGAGCTGTTACTAAAAATGGGCCGGCATTAGCAACCGTTGTAACTGACATGCTTGTTGTAGCTGTTTGACCGCCATTTGGTGTTCGGTTATCTCTAACAACCAATGAAAAATTCATGGTCTTTGCTATAGATGGAACTACTTCCCACTGGTTTGAGGTAGCCCCAGTTAAAATTGTAGTCATAAAAGGTAAATACCTATTTGGACTGGTAGACGGATTTCTTGAACGAAATCTTGGTCCATTTATTGCGTCTGTAGCCGTTGGTGGTTGAGTAGCAATTCCTGTATCAGTTTGTTCCCAACAATATGTTAATGCATCACCATTAGCATCAGTGGCATTCCCCTCCAAAACAAAAGCTGTACTTCTAGGAATAGTATAATTTTGAATGGGTTGAATTACAGGTGCATCATTATTATTATTGACATTATTAGAACAGTTTCCTGTTCCAGCTACAAAATTATCCATCTGAATCAAACTAGCCACATGAAAATAAGCATCCGAGTTGTTTTGAACATTTGGTGCACAAATTCCTGCATATCCCATAATAGTTGAAGCACTTCCAGGTTCGATAGCTGTTGCAGCAGTTCGTTGACAATTATTATTTTGTGTGTGGGTAGCTCCAAATTGGTGTCCCATTTCATGAGCAACATAATCCACGTCAAAAGGATCTCCTACGGGTGCAAAAGATCCCGTAATTCCTCTAGCTTTATTCCCTGTACAAGGTGAATTTAGTTGAGCTAGACCACCGCCACCTGTACTAACGGTATGACCAATATCGTAGTTGGCCGAGCCGATTGCATTGTCAATAACTGTTTGACTTTGATTAATTAATGTTCCTGCATTATTATTGTCAAAAGTATCTGAAGTAATAAAAATAACATTCAAATTATTTGGTACTAACTGCATGGTAAGCGACATATCTCTTTCGTAAATACCATTAATTCTTGTCATGGATACATTCATGGCCGCTAAAACGGCAGCTTTACGAGTTGCCTCCGGTGTTGCTGTTGTCATTCCTGCTGCTTGCCAATGAAATTGAGCATATTCTATTGTACAGGCCATCGCTAAGCGATAAGTTCTAAAAATCCCTGTATCAGATGATATGCTATTACTATTTCTAGGAGAAAAATGAACCCCATCTACTTCTTCAACCAAGTCATCTTCCACTAGACAATTAAAAACAGAACTCGGTTGAATGCTTTTTCTTGAATAAACGATATATTGACTTAAATCGTTTGTGTAAGTGTCGATGTAGTGCACTTCTCTATCTCCCGCAAAAAGCATGGCATGTACTCCAAATAGTGTTGTACTGAAACGCACCATTGCTGTTTTATCTTCAACTCCTATACCTACAAAAGATCTGATATCCGGGAATTGTGCCTGTAAATCAGGATGCATAACAGAAGCTTCGTAAATTCTATAACTTTCAAACTCTCCATCAGCATTAGGAAAGTTTACAATTACATTTGAATTCGAATTTAGAATTTCTCTTTTGGGTGCCTTAAGCAATTCTGCTTTAAAACTTTGTAAGTCTAATGTAAATACCTCAAATTTTAAAGGAACTGTTGTTCTTTGAACTCTTTGAATTGGTAATGAATTTTCTTTGGTACTTATTTCCCAGAAATTCTTTTGAGAATAATTTGTAAAAGAAATCATCAAACAAAACAGAACCAATAATAATTTTTTCATGAATTTTAATATTAAGGCATTAAAAATAATGAATTTAAATTACATAACCCAAAAAAAAGACCGTCAAAACTGACGGTCTTTAATCATTTTTATAAAAAGCTTGAATTTTATTCAACAATTATTCTTTTTACTTCTTTACGATTACCATTTGTTAGATTTAATAAATAAACACCACTTTGAGCATTCTCTAATTGGATTTCTTGATTAAATGTTGAACCTGATTGGTAATTATTTTCAAATATTTTTCTTCCTCTCATATCCATTACAGCAATGTTAACTGTTTCATCTGAAGGGTTATCAAAACTAACGGTAAAGTTTCCTTTATTCGGGTTTGGATATACTACAAATGACTGTAAACTATCAAATTCTTCATTTCCAAGTATACAACCGAAATTTACTGACCATGAGTTTAATGTTCCTGTATCACCATTGAAAAAATCGGTTACTCTAAGCGTCCAAGTACCACTTTTGGGTTTTCCTATAAAAGGAGCTAAAGCTTGAACAGGACTGTAAGTCCCGGTGGTAGGAGAAGCACAAACAATAGCACCTGCCCCGTCTTTGAATGTTACATTAATATTACCATTTTGAGGATTATTACAGGTTCTATTCCAAAGATTTATAGATGTCCCATCAGGATGAACGAGTGCGACAACTAAATCCCCAATCCATGAGTGAGTAACATTCAAATTAACTTCAATAGATGTAATATTCCCTGTTTCATTTGAACTTATGGTGGAAACTGTTGTCGGCCCTGCTTGATTAGCTCCAAGTCCGTCGGCAACTGTAGCAGCGGTGTTATTAGAAATTATCGAACAACTGAAGCCAATAGAAAATGGAACTGTATTTAATGCATAATAGATATTTCCAGTTGGCTTAATCATAATTCTACATGTTTGTGAAGCTATATTAGGCACAGTGATATTTTCAGTACCATCATTTGGTGTATTTGATGCTAAAACATTAGGAAAAGTTAGTCCTCCATCAGTCGATAATAAAATATCAACATTAGATGAACCTGTCAAAGTAGTTGTATTATTAACAGACCAAGTAATGGTTTGGGTAGAGCCTTGGTTCCATGAAACTCCACTTGAATTTTGTGATGTAACTGCAAATGGTCCGGCAGTAGCACTTACAGTAATACTTGCTGAAACGGTATTGGTCTGGCCCCCGTTCGCTATATTATCTCTAGCTGTTAAAGTAAATGCCATAGTCCTACCAATTGTTGATACCGACTCCCAAGTTGATGTCAAATTATTGTTCAGAACCGAATTAAATGCGGGCATGTATCGCACCGGTGTACTTACAGGTGGTAATGATCTAAAATTAGGCCCTGCTGGTTTTGTTGGGTAACAAATACTATTTGCTCCGGTAACAGCAGCAGTAGCACTATTATTTTGCTCCCAAGTAAATGTTGCACCGGGATTATTGGTTGGATTTGTTCCTGTAAGAATATATGCTGTTCCATTAGGAATAGTCCAATTTCCACCATTGGTAATTGTTAAGGCAGGGTTGTTCAAAGTGATATTATTTGCACAAGCCTTATTGACTAAATTATTTTGAATTTGCAAAATACTTCTGTAGGTAAAATAATCATCACTGTTTCCTTGTACGTTAAAGTTGGTAATTCCTGCATAAGCCATAATTGTTGAACCACTACCTGGCTCTACATTTACACCAGTACCTTCAATATCCTCTGAAAAGGTGTGATTTGCTCCTAATTGGTGGCCCATCTCATGAGCAACATAATCAATATCAAACAAATCACCTGCCGGAACACCATCAGTGGGTGATGTTATTCCGCTCCCTTTTTGACCATTAACACATACACAACCAATACAACCTGCATTTCCACCACCACCGGTTGCTCCAAATAAATGTCCAATATCATAATTTGCCTCACCGATAACACTTGTTAAGGTACTTTGTAATTGAGAATTCCAATTGTTAATTCCAGAGGCAGGAGAATATGGGTCAGTTGCTGCATTTGTATAGACTACCAAATTATTATTGGCAATGATATTTAATCTTACTGCTAAATCCTTTTCAAAAACGCCGTTTACTCTAGTCATTGTTGCATTCATGGAGGCTAAAGCTCCAGCAGCTCCTCCGTGAAATGTGCCGTATTCGCCTGTACAAGACAGAGCTAATCGGAATGTTTTCAAAACACCGTTGCTTCCTAAAACCTCTTGATTATCAATTTCTTCAGAAAGTCTATTACTCAATGAATGATCAACAGTAGAACAAGTGAAAGGCATTTTACCTTTTTGTCTTGAAGACACATAAGAAGCATAGATTAATCCGCTTTCTGAATATGGCTCCATAAATTCAGTTTTTTTACCGGCTCTAAAAATCATGGTTTGAACTCCTTTCGGGTCAATACTCATTCTTAATTGGGCTTTTTTATCATCAATACCGATTCCAACATAGGATCTTATTTCAGGATATTGTGCTTGCAATTCCGGCTCAAAATTAGACGCTTCAAACAATTCAAAACGTTCCATTTCTCCTTCTGCATTTGGCAATGTTATGATAACACCTTCTTGTGCTAAAAATCGATCAGGAGTTGTTGTTAAAACTGTTTTGAATGCCTCCAAATTAAGACTATACAAAGCAAAGTTAGAAGGAAATGATTCTCTTTGGGCAATTTTAGAAACTGCTGTAACATTTTCATTTACAGGCGTCCAAAAGTTATTCTTTTGAGCAGCTATGTCAAAAAAAGACATCACTGTAAATAGGGTTAATAGTATTATTTTTTTCATTTTTTGGAAATTAATTAGGCAACAAATATATCATATTTTTAATAATTCTTAATAATTTTTAAAGATTTACGTATTTTTTTAAATCTTTGGTTTAGAATATTCTTATTAATTGAAGTCGTTTAAACTTTTATTTTATTAAATTTTTTTAGTGCAATTATTATGAAAGCTAGATAATTAAAGCCTAACCAGCTATCTATTGTTGTGTCAAATCTATTGAGTAACGACCTAAAACTGT
>NZ_JBIIVK010000092.1:0-3783 GCF_044339515.1 Flavobacterium sp. | reverse complement strand
TTAAAATGAAGTCTACAAGCTTCTTCACTTCCAAAATTTGCCGTAAAACTGAATAAATTCATCGCTTTTTTTTATCAAATATAAGGCTTTTTATTTAATTATGGGTAATTGCGGACAATCAATAATAGTTTAAAAGGTAATATTAAACACAAAAAAGCCCTGATTTTTCAGGGCTTTTTTTTATTTATTCATGTGTTGCATTTCAAATAAGAAAGTATCTAAATCCACATTTAGAATCAAAAGCGAAAGAGCTTTGTCTACAATATAATTCACATTCCCGGGAGTAAATCCTAAAGCCAAGGCAAATTTGGTTAGAATTTCTTTTTGTTTTGGTCCTAAAACATGGTCAGCATACACCATGCGAGCCAAATCATATAAACGCTCTAAACGGTGAATGTACAAATATGGAGGATTGATTGGATATTTCATTGGGTTTTCCATGATTTCATCGTATTCATCCTTAGATATTTCCAAGTTTTTAGCAAGTTTATCAATGAATTCTCTCTCTTCTACCGTGATATCTCCGTCGCTTAATGCCACACGCACAATAGCTGAAAAGTGACCTTTATTTCTATTTTTAAATCCGCTATCAAATAAATCTGAAATTGACATAAATTTGTTTTAAATGGTTATGCAAATATAATTCTATTTCCAATTTTTTTTAAGAAATCCGCAAAAATTCTTTATAAAAATTACTATTCTTTAACATCATTTTAAAGGTTTCAGATTCAACCGTTTCAAAATAAATCGTAAGTTTGAGCACTCTAAGTTTTAAAATCTATTAATCTATGTCAGAATTCTGGTTATACTTTAACATTGGTCTTCAACACGTCCTCGATATTGATGGCTATGATCATGTGCTTTTTCTCCTTGCATTAACGGTTCCTTATGCTTTTAAAGATTGGAAACGTGTGCTGATTTTAGTTTCGCTTTTTACATTAGGTCATACGTTGGCTTTGATGCTTTCTGTTTTTGAAGTCGTAATTATCAAAGCGAGTTTGGTTGAATTTCTTATTCCAATTACTATTTTAATCACCGCTCTTTTCCATCTTTTTACGGCCGGAAAATCAGGCAAAAAAGAAAGTATCACGTTTGTGGCTTTTGTGACTTTGTTTTTCGGAATTATTCACGGATTAGGTTTCTCCAACTATTTTAAATCGATTTTACCGGGTGAAAAGACAGATAAATTAGTCCCACTTTTAGAATTTGCACTCGGAATTGAAGCTGCTCAAATTATTGTAGTGTTAATTGTTTTACTTTTGTCGTACATTGTTCAAACCTTTTTTCGTTTTTCTAAGCGGGATTGGACTTTGGTCATGTCGGCTTTTGTCATTGGAGTGGTACTTCCAATGATAATTGGCAGTGACATTTGGAAAGGATAATTGCTACAACGGATGTTAAAAAATGAATAAAAAGAAACTAAATAAATATGACAAGGCCTACCTTCGTATTGCAAAGGAGTGGAGTCGTTTGTCCTACTGCAAACGCAAGCAAGTGGGAGCCATCATTGTGAAAGACCGCATGATTATTTCAGATGGTTACAACGGAACACCTTCGGGTTTTGAAAATTGTTGCGAAGATGAAAATAACCTCACAAAATGGTATGTTTTGCATGCCGAGGCTAATGCGATTTTAAAAGTGGCGGGTTCAACTCAGTCATGTGAAGGAGCTACATTGTACATCACTTTATCACCTTGTAAAGAATGTAGCAAATTGATTCATCAATCGGGAATAAAACGAGTGGTTTATCATCAAGGCTACAAAGATGAAAGCGGACTTGAATTCTTACTAAAAGCAGGTGTTGAAGTAGAATTAATCGAAGAATTAGAATAATTCTCCCAGCAGGAAAATAAGTGAAAATAAAAAAAATATACTGGCCAATTGTACTCTTTTCTGCTATTGCATTAGGAGTAATTGTAGGAGGAAAACTCAATACTTTTTCTCCACAAACGTCAATGTCGCCCAATAACTATAAGAGTAAGCTGAACCGTTTGATCGATTTTATCGAAAGAGATTACGTAGATCAGGTTGATACCGACAGTATTGTCGACCTAACTGTCAATGGAATTTTGGAAAAGCTTGATCCTCATTCTGTTTATATTTCTAAAAGTGAATTTGATGAAGTGTCAGAATCTATGCGAGGTGATTTTGTGGGAATTGGCGTCAATTTTTATATGTACAAAGATTCAGTAGCTGTCATCAAACCTTTGCAAGGCGGACCTTCGGAAAAAGCCGGAATAAAGTCAGGAGACAGAATTTTATATGCCGATAAGTATAAATTATTCGGAAGAAAATTGCCTAATGATTCCCTTTTTCCAAAATTAAAAGGCGAAGTAGGTTCTGAAGTTACGCTTACCCTTTATAGAAAAAGCGAAAACAAACAACTTAAAGTCAAATTAAAACGCAATGTTATTCCGATAAAAAGTGTAGATGTTGCTTTGATGATTAATACTACCATCGGATACATAAAAATCAATCGATTTGCAGAATCAACTTATAAAGAATACAAGGAAGGACTTTTGAAACTCAAAGCAAAAGGAGCCAAAACTATCGTAATTGATGTCCGTGACAATGGAGGTGGTTATTTAGATCAAGCAGTAAAAATAGCCGATGATTTTCTAGTGAAAGATGCTCCTATTGTTTCTACCAAAAACAAGAAAGGACGAATTGACAAAACCAAAGCAACAAGCGGAGGTCTTTTTGAAAACGGAAAAATAATCGTTTTAATCAATGAAAATTCAGCTTCTGCTTCTGAGATTTTAGCCGGAGCCATTCAGGATAATGACCGAGGTTTGATTATTGGTCGACGTTCCTTCGGAAAAGGTTTGGTGCAACGCGAAATGCCATTGGGTGACGGTTCGGCTGTGCGTTTAACTGTAGCAAGATATTATACACCATCCGGGCGTTCCATTCAAAAACCTTATGTAGAAGGGAATGAAGACTATTTCAATGAATTTGAAAAGCGTTTTTACAACGGTGAACTATACGAAAAAGACAGTATCAAAGTAGCCGATAGTTTAAAATTCAAAACCTTAAAAGGAAGGACTGTGTATGGGGGAGGAGGAATCATACCTGATGTTTTTGTGCCACTAAATGGGAAACACGGAGACGAAGCCACCGAAATGCTCATGCAATCCGGAATTGTAAGCTACTTTGTGTTTGAACAATTAGACCAAAATCGAAAAGAATTTGGAGGGTTAACGTTTGACCAATTTAAAAAGAAGTTTGAAGCAAATAATTTGTATGTAGATAAGTTTGAAAATTACCTTAACACTAACGGTGTTTCACTCAATTTAGACAGTCATAAACCAATGGTAAAAATCTACTTGATGGCAGAATTTGCCCGTCAATTATTTGATGAAGAAAAATACTTTGCCATTCGATTGAAAAACGATTTAATGATTCAAGAGGTATTGAAGAAGTAGCCTCTAAAATAAATTATTGAATTGAAAATGAGACATTTACAGCAAGATTTTGTCGTACATTAAAATCAAATTACAGAAATTCAAAAACATATCTAAACCATTAAAAGTCAGGATTTGAACTAAAATAGAGCAGGGGGTAGAGTTAAATAAAAGACGTAAAGTTATTTTTTTCAAAAAGAGATATTATGAATTACCTCAAAATAATTGGTTAACCACAAAATAAAAACTTACTTTGATTGTCCGTTATTAGTCATAACCCTGTAATGCTTGCTATCACTAGCCTGTCGAATAATTTTTCTTCAAAATACCGTCTATTAAGCTTGTAAACGAACTCATTTAGGTATAATTGTAAATATTT
>NZ_JBIIVK010000062.1:0-17246 GCF_044339515.1 Flavobacterium sp. | reverse complement strand
TAAAATAATTTTTAACTATATTTGTCATAGATATTGTTTTGTTTGGCGACACCAAGATACTGAATTTCAGTATCTTGGACAATATCTAATCCTTTTATTTTCTTAAAATAATTACACCCAACGGGTAAGTATTATTCTTTTTCCTATTTTTAAGCCTTTTAAGTTGTCAACCCGAAGAAGAAATCGTTGAATTTGGCAAACATCACAATCATTTTACGGTTGAAAAAATTACTGAAAGTGAGTTTAAGAAAAAAGCACCAAAGGCTTTTGGAAAAATGGAACTTTTAGAACAACAATTTAAAAACAAACTGCATTCAAGAACAGTGAATGTGAATAATGAGTTTGAGGTGGATACGGAAGAAATTATCCAAATAACCAAAGGAGATCAAGTTTCCTACACTTTACCCGTCTATAGAAGTGTTGAAAATAACTTGGTGGAAAATTTAGTATTAACTTTGCAAAACAACAACTCTTTTTCTGCCAAAGTCATTTCCTATGATTTAACACAAAGCGAAAAAGACTTATTGCAAAACGGCATGTTTGTTGATGTATCGTCTAAAATGCAAGTAGTAAATTTAGATAACGGCTCTACGATAGCCAATGACATCTTTGCACGCGGTACATCAGGTTGCTATGATGTAATTATTGAATATGAAATGTGTTGCCACAATATTCATAGCACATTAAATGTTAAAAATGGACAACGTTGTACCTGTCCAAAACCCCCAACGGGTTACACCTACACCATTGTATCTATACCGTGTAACGAAGATGGGAGTGGTGGTGAAGCACCGGGTGATACTTCACCGAGTGATTATACCTCTCCAGGAAACGATAATCCTTATGGTGGTAGTGGCAACGGCACAGGCGGCACAGGCTCTCCCACCAACGAAAACCCGGATAACAATGAAAGTGAGCCAATAAGCAGTTTGGGTGATGATTTAACCTTGCCGGTGGTTAAACCTAAAACAACCAATCCGTGCAACGAACTAAAAGTAAACTCTAATAATTCTGACTTTAAAAGTAAGATGCAAACTTTGAAGGATAATGTAAACGGTACTAAAGAAAAAGCTTTTGGAGTTTACAATGGCAGTCATGTTACTCCAACACAATCCAATCCTTCTTGTGGAGCAGTTTTAGAAGGTGATGAACAAAACGGAAGTCCTATACCTTATCATATCAGCTTGAAAGCTACTGCTCACAACCATCTAAAAGCGGCTATTTATAATCACATTGGGACATTTACTCCAAACGATTTAATTGCGTTTAGTAATTTAATCATAACTGCCGAGGACTATTTATCACCAATTAAGAAAGAAGAATTTGCCATTTATCTGGTTTGTGATGAAGGTAATTATGCTCTTAAGGTTAGCGATATTGACAAGCTTTATAATTTTGTAGTGGAATATGAATCTAATGCTACTTTTAAAGATTTTGTTGATAAGTTCTATAAAGAAAAAAATATAAGTCACGGAAAGCCTAAACAAGATCAAAATATTGGTTTTTTAAAACTATTAAAAGAATATGATATAGGAGTTGAATATTATGAAGCCGATGAAAATTTTGAAAATTGGAAAAAGCTTGAATTAGACAATAACAACGAAAATATAAATGAAACACCTTGTTAAATACAAAACACAAATCATGAAAAATATACTTTGCATTATAGTTACAATTTTAATGTTTAGCTGTTTATCAGCTCAAACTGTTGTAGATATGGCTAATAGCCACACCATCAATTGGAATATGAAAAATGGTCAAAATTATTTAAAAGACGTAAATGATTACATGTTGCCTTACATAGGAACATGGAGTTATGTTTACGGAAATAAAGAATTTAGAATTACCTTAACTAAAGTTACTAAACATCATGCAACATATCCTCATTATAACATCAACTACTATACAGATGGCTTTAGAATTCAGTATCAAAAATATGAAAATGGCATCTTAATTTACGATTCCCCTTTAAGGGAAAACCCAACTGGAATAATCAAAGAATTTGGTAAATTAAACATGTCGTTTACAGATTATGAAAGAAATGGAGAAATTTTTCCAGTAGATTTAATCCTAATTCCAAACGGTAGTGGTCAATATAATCTGAAATTTAAATTAGATAAATTTGAAAGAAGAAACACCTATTATCAACAACATCCAAATGAACCTTATTTTAGTGTGCCAAATGATATTGTGATGACAAAGATGTAATAAGCCATTATAATGTTAAACATAAAATTTACTTTTGAGTAGAAAATTGAAGCCAGCATTTGGTTAAGATCAATTGTTGCTTTTGAATTAGAAACGGCACAGGCGGCACAGGCTCTCCCAACAACGAAAACCCGGATAACAATGAAAGTGAGCCAATAAGCAGTTTGGGTGATGATTTAACCTTGCCGGTGGTTAAACCTAAAACATTAACCCCTTGTGAAGAAATAAAAAAACAAACAATTGATAATGAAAAATTTAAAACTAAGTTAGACAGTTTAAAAACACGTGTTTTAACTACTACACCTAATTTTGACACTTTAGAAACTATGGTTAATATTGAAAGAATTGATGATGAGTATGTTTTTAAAGTTTCTAATAATGCATTAACAGGAAATGGTTATCTCAATGTTCAAGGTGTACAAACAAGAAGAGATGTTGCCTCTATTCATAACCATCCAGTTAACACGATTCCAATTTTTTCTCATATGGATATTGTAAGTTTTTTTGATTCTTACAATTACGTGCTAAACTCGAGAAAAAACGAATATACTGACTATCTTGTCTGTTTTAACAACACAACCTACGCCCTACGAATGGAAAACACCGAGGCTTTAACAGCACTATTTGCAGGGTTGGATTTGAATACTGAACAAGGGAAAGAAGATGCAGAAAATGCCGTTTTTGAAATTTTTGAAGAATATGGGTTGAAGAGAGAAAATAATCCACCTTATACTCAAGCGATGGCAGAAGAATTATTCATGAATGTGGTAAACGACCCGCAAATGGGAGGTGGCAATGGCATTAACCTTTATAGAAAAGATGCTGATGGCTGGGGAAAACTTGTTAAAAACGGAAATAGTATTCAAAAAGTTCCTTGTAATTAATTTTTAAAACATAAAAAAATGAAAAATATATTTAATATCTCTGCTTTACTTTTAATATTACTTTGCTCAACTTGGAGTTGCAAAGCTCAAAGCAATATAATTAACATTACTGAAAAGTGTAATCACGTTCCATTAACTAAAACTAATGGAAGTTTATATCTAAAAGACATCAACAACTTATATGCTCCATACATTGGTACATGGAAGTGGACACAAGGCAACAGAGAGTTTATTTTAACGCTAATAAAACAAACAAAGTATCATTATAATAGAGGTATCCAAAACTACTATAAAGATAGAATTGTAGGATATTATGCTTATAAAGAAAATGGAATTGAATTGATAAATACTTCCAATGACAATTTAAATAATGAATCTTTTATGGGAGTGCTGTATAGTTTAGATTGTTATTCAGGTTTAGGTGGCGATATCAGAGATATTCTCAAAAATAAGTTCTATGCATCTTCACTAGAAATACTTTCACCAACCCAACTAAGGTTTCGAGGTAAAGACGATACACACATAAGGTCTCAAAAAGAAGGTCAAACTCCATTGCAACCACAATATCTTGGTACTACTTTTCCGTTGGATATGGTTTTAATAAAACAATGAATCAATAGGATAATAAATTAATGAATATTTACTCTAGAGTTAATATTGTGTAACGAAGATGGGAGTGGTGGTGAAACACCGGGTGATACTTCACCGGGTGATTATACATCTCCAGGAAACGATAATCCTTATGGAGGAACAGGAAATGGCACAGGCAACACAGGCTCTCCCACCAACGAAAACCCAGATAACAATGAAAACGAACCCGTTGACAACTTAGGTGAAGACTTAACCTTGCCGGTAGTAAAGCCAAAAAAAACTACGCCTTGTGAAGAGTTAAAAAAAGTGAGTAACAGCCCTAATTATAATGAAAGTATTAATTTTTTAAAACAAAAAGCAACAGGACCCAAAGAACATGCGTGGGTTTATAAATATTTTCAAAATTCTACTAATTTTGCACCGCCAACAGTTGCAGGACATAATACAGAGAACCCAAACACAGTAAATTTAGATGCTTATAAGGATAACATATGGATTGGAGCATTTCATAATCATACTCAAGGCAATAATCCAACGGTAAAAATGTTTTCTCCCAAAGATATGGAATGGCTTCTTAGGAAGGCTTTAAAAAAAATAGTTACCAACCGCCAAGTACATCATCACAAGGAATAACGGAATTATTTTTAGGTTTAGTTAATGAAAACGAAACATATTGCCTTAAAATAAAAGACTGGAATAAATTTTATACTTTGAAGGATAAGTTCGGAAAATTTGAAGAGGATTTAACTGAGCTTCAAATAAGAAGAGGCAACAATGCATCCCAAATCATACTTCAAAAAGACTTTTTAAAAATTTTGGATGAATTTGAATTAGGTATCGGTTTATATGAACAAAATTCCAACGGAGATTGGAGTGAAATTAATTTAGACCCTATCAATCCAAATAACACACCCATAAAAACACCTTGTAATTAAAAAAATATAAATTATGAAATCAATACTATCAACACTACTAGTTTTATTTAGTAGTAATATAATGGCACAAAGCCCAGTTTTAGATATTCACACGGCGGAGTTTGCAGAGATAGAAAACGCATACTATAAAGACATTGATAATTTTTATAATCAATTTGTAGGCACATGGGTTTACACAGATGCTATGAAAACTATACGGTTTAGATTCGTTAAAAAAGAGATGTTTTATTATCAATCGTTTACAAACTGTTATGTAGATTACCTTGTTGGTGAAATGCAATACATTGAAAATGGTATTGTAAAAATTAATTCCTTGGCTAGTGTTTTGGATAATCATTCGAGTATTTTTGATTATAGTTTACACAGTATAGGAGAAACATATAATTATTGGCATCCAAGATGTTTAGAGTGTCCGGAAAATATGGAACGTATGGCTATGAGTTATAATGAACCAACAAATAATGATTCCGGTTTAGAAGCTGCTTTTGTTATGCGTAGAGCGGATGAAAATGGAGTTCAAAAAATTAAAGTACAATATGTTTTTACGAATGGTCCATCTGGTGTTCAGTCTGATTTTCAAACGCCATCTACTACTACAGGTTTTACGATTCCGTATGGTGATTATACATTGATAAAGGAAAATTAAAAAATTAAGCGACTGATTTTTTTAATCAGTCGCTTAATTTTTGAGAATAGTTAATCCAAAACCATCTCCGGAATTTCTCCCTCCACAATCAACGTTCCTTCTGTAGCTTTGACGATTTCTTCCACTGAAACACCGGGAGCTCGTTCAAGAAGTTTGAAACCATTTGGTGTAACATCCATCACGGCTAATTCGGTGACAATTTTTTTAACACAACCCACGCCAGTTAATGGTAAAGTACAATTTTTTAAAACTTTTGATTCTCCGGCTTTGTTCACGTGCATCATGGCAACGATTATATTTTCGGCAGAAGCTACTAAGTCCATTGCTCCACCCATACCTTTTACCATTTTTCCGGGGATTTTCCAGTTGGCAATGTCGCCATTTTCGGAAACTTCCATCGCACCTAAAATCGTTAAATCTACTTTTTTGCTTCGTATCATTCCAAAACTAAAAGCCGAGTCAAAAAAGGAAGCTCCGGGCAAAGTCGTAATAGTTTGTTTTCCTGCATTGATAATATCCGCATCTTCTTCGCCTTCAAACGGAAATGGTCCCATTCCAAGCACCCCATTTTCACTTTGAAATTCAACGGAAATATCGGTTCGAACAAAATTGGCAACCAATGTTGGGATTCCGATTCCTAAGTTTACGTAGTAACCGTCTTTTACTTCTTTTGCGATGCGTTTTGCAATTTGATTTTTATCTAAAGCCATTTTAATGTGTCAATGAGTTAATTTGTCAATGTGTCAATGTGTCAATTTGGGTGGTGGAATGAGGAATTAATTGTCTCATTGCCATATTGTCCCATTGGCACATTATTTCAGTCTAACCGTTCGTTGTTCAATTCTCTTTTCATATTTCTCACCTTGAAAAATGCGATTAATCATGATTCCAGGGATATGAATTTGATTCGGGTCAAGTGTTCCGGCGGGAACTAATTCTTCCACTTCGGCAATGGTTATTTTGGCGGCCCCGGCCATGCAGGAATTAAAGTTTCGTGCTGTTCCTTTAAAGATAATATTTCCGGCTTCGTCGCCTTTCCAAGCTTTAACAATAGCAAAGTCGGCTTTGTAAGCTTCTTCCATGACATACATTTTGCCATTGAATTCGCGGGTTTCTTTTCCTTCTGCCACTTCGGTTCCGTATCCGGCGGGGGTAAAAAAGGCTGGAATTCCGTGTTGTGCGGCTCTGCATTTTTCGGCTAATGTTCCTTGTGGGGTTAATTCAACCTCTAATTCTCCTGACAGCATTTGACGTTCAAATTCGGCATTCTCACCTACATAAGAGGAAATCATTTTTTTGATTTGCTTTTTTTGCAATAATAAACCTAAACCGAAATCATCGACACCGGCATTGTTGGAAATGCAAGTAAGATTAGAAACTCCCATTTTTACTAATGCTGCAATGCTGTTTTCCGGAATGCCACAAAGGCCAAATCCTCCTAGCATAATGGTCATATTGTTAGTGATTCCCTGCAATGCTTCTTGCACAGAATTTACTTTGCGTATAATCATATTGTTTGTTTGTTTTTCGAATTTTAAAGGTATAAAAAAATGGGCTTTTTACAAAGTCCATTTTTTATTATTTGTTGTGTGATAATTTTTTTAAAAACTAAACTCGTCTAAATCCTGATCAAAGTCTAAAGTGTCTTTTACTGCTTTCCAACAATCCACTTTTACAGTTATGTTTTCAGGTCTTTCAAAAGGTTCTTTTGAAACATTCAACTTGTCGTCTTTGTAGCATTTGTCCATGTAAAGCCCCCAAATGGGCAAAGCCATTGTTGCACCTTGTCCCATGGCAGTACTTCTAAATCGGGCGGAACGGTCTTCGCATCCCACCCAAACACCGGTGCAAAGGTTAGGGACAAACCCCATGAACCATCCGTCGGAATTATTTTGAGTAGTCCCTGTTTTTCCGGCAATTGGGTTTGTAAATTGATAATTATATTTTGTAAATCCGGCTCCTCCCCAACGCAAACGTGTTCCTGTTCCGTCTTCGGTTACACCTTCCATTAATTTCACAACAGCATAAGCAATGTCTTGACTTAAAACATCATGACTTTCAGGAATCGCTTCAAAAATCACATTCCCGTTTTTATCTTCGATACGGGTAATCAATTGAGGTTTAATATATATTCCTTTGTTAGCAAATGTGCTAAAAGCAGCTACCATATCCTGCACAGTGATTTCCACAGCACCTAAACAAATGGCCGGTTGCTCCGGAATATCGGCGGTTACACCTAATTTATGGGTTAAATCGATGACTGCTTTGGGTCCGGTTCTGTCAATTAATTTTGCCGAAATAGTATTGACTGAATTAGCAAGTGCTTTCTTTAAATTAATCATTCCACGGTATTTACCATCCGAATTTCTTGGGGTCCAAGATTCCGTTACGTTGTGTCGACCGCGTGGAATAGTGAAGGGCGAATCGATAATTGAGTCACATGGCGACATGTTTAGTTGCTCAATGGCGGTGGCATAAACAAACGGTTTGAATGTAGATCCCACTTGTCGAGCTCCTTGCCCGGCATGGTCATATTGAAAATGTTTATAATTAATTCCACCCACCCAGGCCTTTACGTGGCCGGTTTGAGGTTCCATTGAAATCATACCACTTCGCAGAAAATGTTTATAATACCGAATGGAATCCATCGGCGTCATTATTGTATCGCGTTCTCCTTTCCAAGTGAAAACCCTCATTTCTGTTTTTATATCAAACGATTTGATGATGTCTGCTTCGCTTTTATCTTGGGCTTTCATCAAACGCCAACGTTCAGAATTTTTCATGGATCGTTTTAATAATCGATCGGTTTCATCGGTAGTAAGTTTTAAAAAAGGAGCGTTTTTATTGCTTTTCTGAGCTTTAAAAAATTCTACTTGTAATTTTCTTAGATGCTCATCTACCGCTTCTTCGGCATGCTTTTGCATACGGGAATCGATAGTAGTATAAATTTTTAAACCGTCATTATAAATGTTGTATTCTGTTCCATCTGGTTTTTTATTTTCTTTCACCCATTTTTTCATGTAATCGCGAAGGTATTCTCTAAAATAAGTGGCAATTCCATCAACATGACTTTCCGGATTAAAATCTAGGACAATCGGTTTTTTTTCTAATTGTGCTTTTGCTTCCGGCTCTAAAAAGTTATTGCGAACCATTTGAGACAAAACAGTATTTCTTCTATTGAAAACAAGTTCTTTTCTCTTTTCTTTAGTAGGATTGTATAGCGATGGATTTTTAAGCATTCCAACCAATAAAGCACTTTCCTCGATAGTTAAATCACGTGGTTCTTTTCCAAAATAGACATTTGCTGCTGAACGAATTCCTACTGCTGTATTGACAAAATCAGCTCTATTTAAATACAAAGCAATGATTTCATTCTTGGTGTATTGACGTTCTAATTTTGTTGCAATGATCCACTCTTTTACTTTTTGTACCATTCTGAAAAGAATAAACCGAGAACCTTCCCCGTGAAACAAGAGCTTGGCTAATTGTTGAGAAATTGTACTAGCACCACCATCGGCTCCCAATTTTAAGGCGGCTCCAAAAGTTCGTTTTGCATCAATTCCAGAATGCTCATAAAAACGTTCATCTTCTGTAGCAACTAATGCATCTACCAAGTGTTTCGGTAAATCTTCATATTTAACCGGTGATCTGTTTTCACGGTAAAATTTACCCAAAACTACACCATCAGAGGAAATGATTTCAGTCGCCAAGTTGGAATCCGGATTTTCTAATTCATCAAAACTCGGCATGGAGCCAAACAATCCGAAGTTAGCAAAAACAAAAAACAGGATGATACCCCCTAATCCCATGAAAAACACTTTCCAGAATTTTTTTTGATAGTATGTGATGTCTTTTACGGATGAACTATTTTTCTTCGCCATATTATTCTGCTTTTTCTATTCGTAAACCAACGTCAGTAACCCCATCGAGTGCTTCAACGCCTTCAATTTTACCCGATTTTCTAACTGCTTGTTGAATGTAAATTTTATAATTTCCTGATTTTGGAAACACGAAATTTTCTTTATAAAACAATTTATTGTCTTTAGTATCCGTTAAACCTTTTCCCATCAAAGTTCCATCCGGTTCGGCCATTTGATATTCTAACGTATCTACAATTGTCTTTTTGTTGGGCTGTTCCATTTCTACAATCAGAAACAAATTATTGAAAGGGTAACTTTTGTTATTTCGTATATTAACATACAAATTATGTTTGGCAACCGTATCTTTTTGCTCCAAGGAAAAAGTCATAATACTATCTTTGTGCCATACTTTTCCAACTTTTTTATATTCATCAAAAAGTCTTTTTTTATCACACGACGTTACAACAATCAATAAAAAAAATAAAAACAGACTATTTTTTAGGGTCATTTTTAACAATTTTATTTGGTCTTCTTTTTTTGTTGTTATTCTTTTTGCGTTTGGGTTGATCAAATCGGGTTAAACTTTCTTGACCCATAGCATTGTTGAAATCTTGTTTCGGTTCAGCCACAATTTCTAAGGCAAAATCTTCCAGCGAAGTAATTCTTTTTCGCTGTTTGTTTTCTGCCACGATTTCTTTTACTTGATCAATATGAATCACATGCCAATTGGCAATATTATCAGCATAAGCAAACCACATTAATCCTTTAAAAATGTCTTGCTTTTGGCAGTAGGCAACTCCTCTTTCTGTTTCAATCTTGGTGTCAAAATCAGGAAAATCCTTTAATGCATCCATGTAGGTGTCTAACTCATAATTTAAACAACATTTGAGTTTTCCGCATTGTCCGGCTAATTTTTGAGGATTCAAAGACAACTGCTGATAACGGGCTGCGGTGGTATTCACGCTCCTAAAATCGGTCAACCAAGTGGAACAGCACAATTCTCTTCCGCAAGAACCAATTCCGCCCAAACGAGCAGCTTCTTGCCGAAAACCAACTTGTTTCATCTCGATTCTGGTTTTAAAAACCTGAGCGTATTCTTTTATTAATTGACGGAAATCTACGCGGTCTTCTGCAGTATAATAAAAGGTAGCTTTGGAACCATCGCCTTGAAATTCAATATCAGAAATTTTCATTTGCAATTGAAGTTGAATCGCAATTTCACGAGCCTTCACCTTCATGGGCTCTTCTTTCTTTTGTACATCTGCCCAAATATCGATATCCTTTTGCGATGCTTTGCGGTATACTTTAGGAACATCAGTACTGGTGTGATTTACTCCTTTTTTCTTCATTTGTACTTTTACCAATTCTCCCACTAGGGTTACAATTCCCACATCGTGTCCCGGTGAAGCTTCGGTAGCTACAATATCACCGATGATTAAAGTAAGTTTTTCTGTATTGCGATAAAATTCTTTTCGCCCGTTTTTAAAACGCACTTCTACACAATCAAAAACTTCTTGACCGCTTGGCAAACTCATGTTTGCTAACCAGTCAAAAACAGTTAATTTATTGCAGCTATCGGTGCCGCAAGTCCCTTTATTTTGACATCCTTGAGGAGCACCGCCGGTTTTGCTCGCTGTCGAACAGTTTGTACAAGCCATAATTTATCTATATTGGTCATCTCACTATTTATAACGAGACTACTGACATTAAACGTTAAGTTGGTAAAGATAGTATTTTTTGAGTGAAGTAGAAAAGGTTCTAAAAGGTTAAATAAATATAAAGGCCACATACTTTTACATGAAACCTCTTTTGTTAAACATTGAAGAATAGATATGACTATTATCTCAAAAAGATGAAGACTAAATTATGGTGAAAAAATAAATAAAAAGTGATTTTTTAAAAATTAATTTTAGATTTGCTAATAGTTATATTAATTTTATAAGATAACCTGTTTGGTAATGAAAAAACGAAAAGGAATAACCATCGACTTTCAACATAGTATAGATAAATTAATTCATTTTGTTCAAGCAGAAAAATTTTTCAGTTTACTGTTTTTTTTGGTTTTCATAATGTCATTACGAAATTTATTCATTCCGCTTAATGGTGATGAGATTACTTATAATCAGATTGCAGAGAATATTTTAAAGGGAAAATATTATCAAAAGGATTATCCAACATCAGTCATACCAATAATTCCGTTTATGATTGCCTTCTTTAAAGTTCAAGCATATCCAATTATTGGATTTATAATTCAAAAGTTAATTCATATATTATTTACAATTATTGGTCTAAGGTATATTTATTTGTTATATAAAAAGTTAGGCCTACCTAACAAAGTTGTTTATTCTTTAATTCTTCTGTGTGTAACTGCCACAGGGTTTGTTTCCAGTCTTCCATCTTTATATCCCGAGGCTATTGTTTTTTTTACTTTTTGGGCTTCTATATACTATTTTAACCAAACAAATAATTTATTCAATTACAAAAGATTGATTGCATTTCTTGTTATTCTGGTATTAACAAGACATTTGTTTGCTGTTTTAGGAGCAATGTTTTTATTTTATTATTATGAACTAATTAAGAGCTCAAATAAAAATATTTTCAAGTATTTTTTTGTAGCTTTCGTTATTTCATTACCACTTTTGTTTTGGTTAAAATATATTTATTTTGTTGAAAGTAATAATTTAAGCGAGATTAGTTATTTTAGTAGATTTAAATCCAATGAAAATGGATTATGGTTTAATATTAAATGTGGTTTAGGATTACAACAACAT
Organism: Flavobacterium sp.; assembly: GCF_044339515.1. Lineage (GTDB taxonomy): Bacteria > Bacteroidota > Bacteroidia > Flavobacteriales > Flavobacteriaceae > Flavobacterium. Next base: position 5,351 of record NZ_JBIIVK010000062.1, on the reverse strand, counting down.
TATGAATCCCAAAAAATAAATGGGATTCCGGCTTTTGTATCCCTATTTGTTCCCATTACTGGGATAAGAAATTACACCATTAGTTTGATATTACTTTTTCTAATGTTCTTTGGTTTTTATAAAAAAACGAATACAAATCATTCAAAAAGCATGTTAGCTGCATTCTGTTTGGTATTTATGGGGCTTATTTTTGCAGGGACAGGATTTAGTAGATATTGGCTTGTGCTCTTACCAATAATTTATCTCGGGTATTATTTTGCTTATGAAAAACTGAATGCTTCTACAAAATATTTTGTGATAACTTCACAACTTTTATCTGTAATTTTAATCTTAAATGAGCTTCGATTAACTATTATTATCCTAAAAAAAATCTTGTAAAAAATGTTTAAGAAGTTATTAATATATATGCCTGCTTTTAATGAAGAAGAAACCATTTCTAAAGTTATTAACTCATTAAAAAAGGAATATAAAGGCTTTGAATCAACAGAAATACTTGTCGTAAATGACGGAAGTTCAGACAACACAGTGATTGAAGCAAATAAAAGTGGTGCAAAAGTAATAAACCATAACAAAAATAAGGGGGTTGGAGAGGCATTTCAAACGGCAATAAAATATGCCATTAAAATAAATGCCGATGTACTGGTCAGTATGGATGCCGACGGTCAATTTGATGTAAATGAAATTGACCTACTTTTAGAACCATTATTAACAGAAAGAGCTGATTTTTGTTTAGGGATTAGATTTTCTGATGGGAAGCCTGATAAAATGTCAAAAGTTAAGTTTTGGGGAAACAAACAAGTAAATAAAATTGTTAGTTTCGTTTCTAATACAAAAATACACGATGCTTCTTGTGGATTTAGAGCTTATTCTAAAGATACTTTGTTAAGTTTAAATTTAGATGGAAGTTTTACATATACTCATGAAACCATCCTTGACTTATTAAATAAAGGTTTTAAGGTAGAACAGGTTCCCATTACTGTCTTTTATTTTGACAATAGGATTTCAAGAGTAGCTAATAGTTTGGTTCTTTATGCTACTAAAACTTCTGTTATTATATTCAAATCATTAAAAGATTACAAACCACTTCAATTCTTTTTATCGATTGCTTTTTTCATTTTTCTGATAAGTTTATTCTTTGGAGGATGGGCATTAATCCATTGGATTATCAACGATACTTTAACGCCTTATAAGAGTTTTGGTATAATAGGAATTTCACTTTTAGGAATGAGTCTACTTGTGACTATTTTTTCTTTTTTAGCGGATATGCTAGGTCGAATTAGAAGAAATCAGGAAAAAATATTGTACTTTCTAAAACAATCTCATTTTGAAGACCCTAAAAAATAAAGAATTACACTCTCAAGTTATAAAATATATTTTTATCAGTCTTTTTGGCTATAGTTTTGTATTCTTATCGCTTTATATTTTAGTTGAAATTTTAAAAACCAACAAATCAATTGCATTTATGATTGTCTATGGTGTTCTATATCTAATGCTTTATACACTTCAATTAAGATTACTTTTTAAAACTACACATAGTAATAGTAAACTGATTAAGTTTTGCTTAAGTTTAGTTTTCTTTTACTTATTGGCAAATGTTTTATACAATACTTTTAATTATTTTGAAATTAATTATTTGATAAGTACTTTTATAACAGTTTTAATTTTAACACCTTTTCGATTTATTATTTCAAAATTTTATGTCTATAAATAATGAAGAAGTTTTCATGTAATATAGATTTTAATGCCCAAAGGTTTTTAAATTCGTTTCTATTTATTTTTGCTGGAATTAAATTCTATAAAAAGGTTTTTTTTTGTTTATCATATAAAAAACATAAACCATAATAAAATAAATACAATGGTTTTAACCTCTTTAAAAATAGACATTGCATCAAAGTTAGAAATAGTAAATATTTGGACTTCAAAAAATGTAATTTTATAAAGAGCATGGGTAAAACTGAAAAAGTAGTAATCGTCGTTGCATATACTAGAATTATAATGAAAGATGTTATAGAATTTAGTCGTAATATAGTGTGTCCGCCATACAATTATAGTGTAGAAATAAAATAAATTATGGAAAACCATACAGCCACTTGGAACAAACTTTCACTTTCTTTTTTAAAAAAAGGAATAAGATTTATTTTACTTCACCTTTCAATGCAATTTTTTATACCACCTTTATTGCGAACTAAATTGCTTAAATTATATGGTATTAAATTTAATAATCGTAAGACGGTCTTTATTGGGACTAATGTATTGTTTGATAATTTAAAAAATGTTACAACTTCAATCGGCGACAATGTTTTTATTACTTCTGGAGTTAAAATACTGAATCATTTTCCAATTATTACCGCAGAAGGTGTTTCTGAATTCAGTATGGGAAATGTAGTTATTGAAGACAATGTTTTTATAGGCATGAATGCCCTCATAATAAAACCGATTACAATTGGTAAAGGTTCAGTAATTGGTGCAGGTGCTGTGGTAACTAAAGATGTTCCTCCTGGAACTATTGTTGGTGGAAATCCAGCAAAAATTGTGGGTTATACCAATTCACAAACAGTAAATAATTAACTAATAGTTTGATAATGACACAAATTGACCATTCTAAATTAAAAGCCAAACCACATGAGGAAGATTTTGCAGGTAAATATGAAAACAATGGTTTTATTGCCAGAACACTTGTTGAAAATTATTTTAAATCTGTAAATAAATTATTACAAAAAACTTCTAATATACACAATGCTCATGAAATTGGAGCTGGTGAAGGAAGATCAACTTCTATACTCAGTAAAATGGTAAATAATATTTCTGCTTCAGAGTTTGTGGAGGAGTTAGTTGCAAAAGCAAAAGTAATGAATCCGAGTGTTGCCATCTTTCAAGAGAGTGTTTATGAATTAAAATATGAAAAGGGCAGTGTGGATTTAATTTTTCTTTTAGAAGTTTTGGAACATTTAGATTATCCGGAAAAAGCTCTTCAGGAGATTAAAAGAGTTAGTAAAAAATATTTAATTTTGGGAGTACCGAGAGAGCCTCTCTGGTGTTTTTTGAATATGTGTAGGTTTAAATATCTGAAAGATTTTGGAAACACTCCCGGACACTTAAACCATTGGTCAAAAAAGAAAATCATAAAATTGGTAGAAAGAGAATATGGGAAAGTAATTGCAGTGGAATCACCAATACCTTGGACTATACTTCTTGCTGTTAAAGATGAATAACTGAACTTTCTAGTCGTGAAGAAAAAAGACTATGTTTTCAAGAAAGATATTTTCAATCACTTTTTTTTCAGTCAAAATTTATTTAACCTTTTAAAATTCTAATTTTACTCAATTTCAAACATAACAGAATAAAAGATTTTAAAAGGTTAAATTTAAAAATCAATTTAGTTTTTAATCAAAAACAACTTATCCGACAACCGAATTCGAAACGGAACCGCAAAAGTCAATTTATCACCAATTTTAGCTACAGAATTTTCTTTACCATTGACAAAAATTTTCTCTAAAACCAATTCCTGATTTCCTGTGGTTGGACCTGAAATTAAGATTTTATCTCCCGATTTTATTTCTTGGTTTTCTATCAAAAACAAACCCACTTGAGCCTTGGTGTAGTAATGTTCTGCTTTTCCAACCAATATTTTTTTGCGTTTGATGCGTTCGCGAATGGGTTTCGGTTTTTCTATTTCATTTGCAACCGCCAATGATACATCGCTTAATTCACCCGAATGTTTGAATTTTAAAGCAGGCGATTTTCCTTTTTTGAAAATCATATTTCCTTTTTGAATGCCTTTTCTCAATTTCACTTGCTCAACTAAAGGCAAATGAATGATTTCCTGACATTCATCGGAGCAACAATTATCCATTTTTTTCTTGCATTCATCACATTGAATAAACAACAAATGACATCCGTCATTCACGCAATTGGTATGATTGTCACATGGTTTTCCGCATTGGTGACATTGCGAAATAATATCGTTAGTGATGCGTTCGCCCAAACGATGATCGAACACAAAGTTTTTACCAATAAATTTACTTTCGATTCCTTCTTGTTCAATTTGACGAGCATATTCAATGATTCCACCTTCTAATTGATAGACATTTTTAAAACCCTTATGCTTGAAATACGCACTGGCTTTTTCGCAACGAATTCCGCCTGTGCAATACATCAAAAGATTTTTTTCGTCTTTAAGGTCTTTTAACTGTTCTTCAATAATGGGAAGTGATTCTCTGAATGTGTCCACATCAGGCGTGATGGCTCCTTTAAAATGGCCAATTTCACTTTCGTAGTGATTTCTAAAATCTACCACAATAGTGTTCGGGTCTTCTAAAAATTGGTTGAATTCCTTCGCTTTTAAGTGAATTCCTTTGTTGGTTACATCAAAAGTGGAATCATCCAATCCATCGGCCACAATTTTATGACGCACTTTTATGGTCAATTTTAAAAAGGAATGATCGTCTTGTTCGCGAGCCACGTTCAATCGAATACCTCTCATAAAATCATAAACTTCTAGCGTGTCTTTGAATTGATAAAAGTAATCTGCTAGCAGCGAAAGTTGGGCGTTAATTCCTTCGTGAGCCACATAAATTCTTCCCAAGACATCCAACGGATTCCAAGCTAAGAATAAATCATCTCTAAATTTTTTTGGGTCTTCAATTTTGGCATAGGCATAAAAAGACAACGTAAGTCGTTGTTTGCCGGCTTGATCAATTAGCTCAGCTCTTTCTTCTGCCCTCATCGTGTTATACAGTTGCATGCTATAAACGTTTAAGGTTAGATAGAGACGTAACAATGTTACGTCTGTACAAATATTTTTATAAATTCTAAATGGAAGAATTCGTTACAAAAATAAACATTTTAGATTAAATATAAATAGTAGGGTTTTTATTTGTTCAATTGTTTTAAAAGTAAAAACAATATATGCGTTTCACACGTTTTTATCGAACAAAAAGTATTGTTTTGTATTCCTGTATTCAAATGAAATTAACTTCATTCAAAAGTTGTTCGCAATTTTTTTTAATTCAATTATTTCTTTTTCTATACCTTTCTTTTTCAGTTTAAGTAATTCAAGATTTGCATCTGAATGAACAGCTAAACTATTTTTAACGCGTTCTTGAATTTGATTGACAAAGATTTGATTTGTTTTTCCTTCTTTTTTTAAATATTCTATTGTATTTAAAGCAATCAACAATTGATTTCTAATTTTTTTATTGGTTTTTAATTTCTTCTTTATTTGATTTTGATTGTCCGTTATTAGTCATAACCCTGTAATGCTTGCTATCACTAGCCTGTCGAATAATTTTTCTTCAAAATACCGTCTATTAAGCTTGTAAACGAACTCATTTAGGTATAATTGTAAATAT
>NZ_JBIIVK010000108.1:0-3812 GCF_044339515.1 Flavobacterium sp. | reverse complement strand
AATCCAATAGTAACAGTTAATTCTCCAACGGTTTGTTCGGGAGATTTAGCTACACTAATTGCTACACCAACTACGGCTGGTACTTATGATTATGCATGGACAGTGCCCTCGACGGTATCCAATCCGGGTAATGTGGCGAGTTTTACCACCACAGAAGCCGGAAATTACAGTGTAATAATTACAGATATAAATACAGGTTGTTTCTCAGCAAGTAGCTCAGGAACGGTAACCTTATTACCCTTACCAACAGCAAGTGTTTCAGGCGATATAACAATATGCCCAACTGGTGAAGCCACGATAACCTTCACAGCCACTCCGGGTACAACGATAGAGTATACCATCAATTCAGGAGGTATTCAAACCCAGGCTATTGATGGTTCGGGCGTGTTTACAATCACCGATACCTATATCACTACTACCACTTATGAGTTAATAGGTGTTTTCACTAGTACAGTTCCGGTTTGTTCGGTGCCGCTTAATCAAACAGCCACAGTAACTGTTGCACCTGCACCACTCATTTTCACTCATCCTGATTTGGTGCTTTGTGATGATAACAATGATGGGGTAACTCGATTTGATTTAGCTCAAACCGAAAGTATCATAACGGGAGGAGCTTCAGGATTAACAGTATCTTATCATGAAACGCTACTTGATGCCCAATTAGGGGGAGCACCAATACCTAGTCCTGCCAATTATTTATCGATTAATCCATGGCTTCAACCCATTTATGTTCGAGTGATTAATACGGGAGCTACGGATTGTCCTTCGATTACAACCTTTGATTTGATAGTGAATCCATTCCCTGTAATCAATACCACACCGGATGATTATGAGCTGTGTGATGATGATACGGATGGAGTTCAAGTATTTAATTTAGCCTCTCGTTTAAGTAATATCTTAGACGGCTTAGACCCGAGTTTACATACGGTAACTTTCCACCAAGGAGAAGCAGAGGCAATAATTGGAACGCCACAACTTTCAACGCTATACAGCAGTTCTACCCAAACGGTTTGGGTTCGAGTAGTGATAAACGCTACGGGATGTTTTGATGTAGCACCACTGGAATTAGTTGTTAATCCTTTACCGATAGCCAATTTACCAACGCCATTAACCTTGTGTGATGATAATAATCCGGGCGATGAGCAGGAAGAATTTGATTTAACGCAAGCCATTGCTGAGATTGTAGGTACACAAGAAGGCTTGGATGTTACTTTCCATTTTACGCTACTTCAAGCACAACAAGGCACTAATGCCTTACCAAGCTTATATACCAACGTAACCAATGTTCAAACCATCCATGTTCGTGTGCTTAATCCGGTTACGGGATGTTATTCTACTACCACATTGGATTTACGAGTTGAGCCACTTCCGATATTGCTAATCCCAATTAACCCAATTACCTTGTGTGACGACAACAATGATGGGTTAGCCACTTTCGATTTAGGAGCTCTTGTTCCGGGCTTACTCAATGGAGCAAGTGACGTAAGTGTTACTTTCCACGAAACCGAGCAAGAGGCATTGGATGGAAATAATGATTTACCACTTTCTTATTTAAGTATCTTACCATGGCAACAGTTTATTTATGTTCGAGCAGAGCATAATACTACGGGTTGTGTGCGTGTGATGATGTTGGAATTAAATGTAAACCCAAGACCGGAAGTACCAACAAATTTACCGGATCTTGTTCAATGTGATACCGATGGCAATCAGCAAAACGGATTGAGCACGTTTGATTTGAGTGTGCAAACGCCTGCTATCTTAGCGGCTCAAAGTGGAGCGGCATCTGATTATCAAGTGGGTTATTTTACCTCTGAAGCAGCTGCAATCAATAATATTGGAGCAATTGTTAGTATAGCATCGTATCCAAACACAAGCAACCCACAAACGATTTGGGTACGCGTAACGAATATTGCTACGGGTTGTTTCCACACAGGAAGTTTTGATTTGATTGTGAATTTACCTTTGGCACTCACTATCCCTGATCCGATATCCTTGTGTGATGAGGCCTTGCCAAATGATCAATTTACAGCATTTGATTTAACCATCCGCGATAATGCTATTACTAATAATTTAGGTGGTTATACCGTTACCTATTATCCAAGTCTTCAAAATGCTCGGGATAATGTAAATCCGATTCAAGACCCAACGGCTTACACCAATGCTGTTGCAGCGGTTCAAACGTTAGGTGTTCGTGTAACGAGTTCAGAAGGATGTACAAGTTTTACGACTTTAACCATTCGAGTAATCCCAAGACCTGAACCGTTATTTGATCCGGCACCAATAGAAGAGTGTGATGATACAAATCCTGGGGATGGTTTAGAGAATTTTGATTTGACTGAGCGAGAGCTTTATATCTTAAACGGAGCGAGTCTAACGGAGTTTTCATTGACTTATTTTGAGAGTTTTGCAGATGCAGAAACCGAGACCAATCCGATTCCGGATCCAACGAGTTATGATAGTACAGATTCCGATACACAAACGATTTATGTTCGTGTAACCAGAATACCAACCAATCCGTTAGAGCCAAGATGTTATGAGATTGTAGAGCTTCAATTGATTGTGAATCCGCTACCGGATATTGTATCACCGGTTAATTTATACCAATGTGTGGCACCAAGTCAGCCGATTTTACCTTTCACTTTAAGTCAGGCTAATGAAGATGTCTTGGGAGACGACCAAAGTGAGGCAGACTTTACAGTGACATATTATGCGTCACAGATTGATGCAGAGTCAGGTAGTCCACTATTGCCAAACACGTACACAAGTACAAGTATTCAAGGCACACCGGAGACAATTTATGTACGAGTAGAGAACAACGTTACCGGATGTTTTATAGTAGGTACGGTAGATTTAGTGATTGAAGAAGGAACCTTTGCCAATCCGATACCTGTTGATGATTTGTCAATAACCAAGTGTGATGACCAAGACGACACTAACGATGGCAGAGCCGAATTTAATCTAGATGCAGATGTAACGCCAATTTTATTAGGAACCAATAATTATCCGGACACGGTAGTTTACTATTTTGAAAGTCTAGCGGCGGCACAAGAGGCAGCGGCTGAGAACGATTACAGTGGAGCTTTACCGGCAACCTATACAAACACGGTAGCTAATAGTCAAGAAATTTATGCCATTTTGGTTAATCCGAACACGCAAAGTGGTTGTCCGACCATTGTTCCAATAACTCTAACGGTTCACAAGTTGCCCGAACCAACGGTTCAGGACGACTTTATTTGTGCCGATCCCTTAACAGGAGCCATCATTAGAGAGGCTGTTTTAGAGAGTGGATTAGACCCAGACACACACGATTTTTCATGGACAGATTCAGCAGGAAATGTATTGGGAACAGATGCGAACTTAACGGTAAATACTCCGGGAGCTTATACCTTAACGGTTATCAATGACCAAACTGAGCCCAACTGTTCAAACACAGTAACGGTGAACGTGGTTCAGTCTGAGCAAGCTACTTTGAGTTATGTACAGAGTAATTATTTTACTGATAATGCTACAATCACCATCATTGCAGAAGGCATCACTATTCCGGATCAAGGTAATGCGAATTATGTGTATAGTTTAGATAACGGTCCATTCCAAACCAGTAATGTATTTACCAACGTGAGTGCGGGAAGTCATTTGGTGACGGTGCAAGACTTAAACGGATGTCAAGACGCCACCATCGAGGTGTATGTGGTGGATTATCCGCTGTTCTTTACACCAAACGGAGATGGATATAATGACACATGGAATATTTTTACGTTAAGAGAGACCAATCCTAACGCAAAAATTTATATATTTGACCGCTATGGAAAATT
>NZ_JBIIVK010000012.1:0-73869 GCF_044339515.1 Flavobacterium sp. | reverse complement strand
TTTAGGTCGTTACTCAATAGATTTGACACAACAATAGATAGCTGGTTAGGCTTTAATTATCTAGCTTTCATAATAATTGCACTAAAAAAATTTAATAAAATAAAAGTTTAAACGACTTCATTAAACAAAATTTATTAATTATACTTTTGTTACTTTAATTTCAAATAGATTTCGAAATTTTATTGCATAAATTATTGATAATGAGACTATAGTTGACTTTTCAACGATTTTTTTTACTTTTTACACCTTTGATTGATTACTTTTCCCAATAAAATCATACCTTTCGGAGCTTTTTATAAAGTATTTGTAAGTAGCCCCAACTACTGCATACAATTTTTTACGGATTAGATAAGGTTGTACCGATGACACCTGAAGAAAAATTGAATATAATTAACCGTTTGAATGCTCTGGAACTTCAACAGAAGAAAAATCTTGATGAGATTGGAGCTTTAAAGAAATACCTCGAAGAAAATCCGAAGCTATTAAAAAGCTGGATGGATTTAAATGAGGTAAGTGGCTTTTATATTGATAGTTTTTCAAACATTGAAGCCTACGAAAATCGTCCTGTAAACGAAGAAAACAAAAATGTTTTTGTTACCGAAAATCAAGCAAAATCAACTCTAGCTAAAGCTCAATTGTCTCAGTTACTTAAATCCTATTTTAGCGGTTGGAGCAATCAATTGGATAATTACGCTATTTTTCCCCAAATTAAAGATGGAGAATTTACTCCTTATTATGGTGTTGCCGTTCTGCCGCAATTTTTAGCTTTTCGTTCCAGAGAAAAAGCCCAATTATTTTATGAGCAACATAAAGAATTGATTCATATTTACTGGTCAGAGTTTTTAGAATAATTTTATTATATTTATTCGAAAAAAAACTAATGTTTCGAATTTTAAACTTCTTTTTAATCGCTACCTATTTTACTTCTTTTGGACAAGAAATAAAAGAAGTTCAACTCAGTCAATCGATTGATGATTCTACATTTGTCAGGCTAAACGATTTTTCAAATGAATTTGTTTATGATTTGCGGTATGCCACCGAAAATAATTTTCTAAAAGCCAAAGTATATGATTGTGCCGAATGTTTTTTGCGTTATAAAACTGTAAAAAAACTAATTGAAGCCAATGATAAGTTTAAAAAAATGGGTTATACCATTAAATTATTCGACTGTTATAGGCCATTAGATGTTCAAAAAAAGATGTGGACAATCGTTCCTAATCCGATTTACGTAGCCGATCCAAAGAAAGGCTCTATTCACAATAGAGGTGGGGCGGTTGATATCACTTTAGTAGATAAAAATGGTGTAGAGCTTGATATGGGAACCTCTTTTGATCATTTCGGAAAAGAAGCGGCACACACGTATAAAAATCTTTCTGAAGAAGTACTTAAAAACAGAAAGTTATTGAGAGAAGTTATGGAAAGCTTTTCCTTTAAAGTGTTTCAATCTGAATGGTGGCATTACAACCTTGTTACGGATGAAAACGATAAAGTATCTAATTTCAAGTGGGATTGTTATTAATTTTCAACGCAATGGAGATAATCCATAAAATAATTTTGCGGACGACTGAACTGATTTAATAATTCCGATTGCATTTCTTTTTTGATGATATAATCAACAGTTTCTGTGGTATATTTTACTCGCATCGAAACGACCGGACTTGTTTTTAAATCGTCGTAATTATTTTTCATGAACAAAAAATTTGCTGATAATATGCGTACATTTCTCTCGTCATTTCGCATAAAACTGCCGCAATTTTCAACATCGGTGTGGAGAAATGTTATAATTTTTCCGTTTTCTAACTGAAGGAATAATTTTGTTTTTGCATCAATGCAGTAGGCTTTGATGAAATCACTGTTTTTGTGTACCAACTGAAAATTCAAAACCGGTGTTCCATTATCGTTCGATAATGAAAAAAAAACATAACTTTCATTGTTTCCAAATCTTCTTTCGTGCATTAAAAACTCTTTCGTGGTTTTCAGTGTGCCAATACTATCATTCACTTCCACATCGTATTCACATCTTTTTTGAGCTTGAGTTGATAAAAAAAACAAAAAGAAAAAGCAGAAAAATAAGAATTTCATGGGTTTATTAAATTTTGGTGCAAAGTAACACAATTTTGTTGTTTTTTAAGTCAGTTGTAAAGAAAGTATATAAGTTTCCACCCTCTTTAATTCTCCATTTTTTTCGGATGGTTTCCACTGATTCCGGAAAATTTCTACTCGTTATGTTGGCTTTTTTTTTTTCTAAATGCAACTTCATTTCCTTTTTTTGATATGGAAATACAGCTTTAATTTCAAAAACTCTGCCACAAAAATCAATTTTTTCATTGGAAGTGTATAAATGTGAATGAGGATGAAGCTTTTTTAAATTAAACTGAAACGCAACTTCATCAAAACCACCAGATTTCATAATGGCAGCATTAGGCTCAAAAAGAAACTTTTCCGGTTCAGCGTAATTTATTTTAATGTTGTTTTCACCTAAATTAAATTCAAAACTCTCCTCTTTACTTTTGGTTAGATTTACAGTTTTGATTTCCGGATTCCTCTCAAATCCTTGATGAATTTCCCAGAGTAATTCTTTCACTTCATTTTCCAAGGCTACAATATGAATGACTGAAACATTTTTTAACTCTTTCAAACCTGCAGTTAAGTCGAGTAGAGGAGCCGTTTTTATAAGGATTTTAGATGAATAGTTAAAATACAAATCAAGTAAATCGGGTACATTTGGTTCACAATCACGGAGCATAAAAACTTTTCCTTTGGCATCATTTCTTCGGGATGGATCGATATAAATCCAATCAAATTGTTCATTGAGAACTTCTAGAATGGCTTCACTTTCACCGGAAAAGCATTCAATATTTTCAGCATTTAACTGACTAAAATTATGCTTTACAATTTCAGACAATTCCGGATTATGTTCACAATGTACAACTTTTTCAAACTGCTTTGAAAAGTAATAAGCATCAACCCCAAAACCTCCGGTTAAATCAATAATTTTTCTGCCAGAAATGAGTTTTGACTTATACGAAGCCGTTTTTTCTGATGAAGTTTGTTCTACAGAAATTTTACTTGGATAAATAATAGTTGCTGAAGAAAACCAAGTAGGTAACTTATCTTTTGCTTTCCTTTTTGCATCAATTTGATTGAGAATTTCCTTCCAATCTAAATCGGGAAACGGATTTTTTTGTAAAGCTAATTTTGAGACATTTTTACTTAAATTATTTTCTATAAAAAATTGAACCTCTTCAATAGTTAAAAAATCAAAATTTTTCAAGGTTAATTATAATTTTCTAGTGAGTACTTGAACGATTTTGTAATCAGGAAAAAATTCTTTTGCAACAACTTTTATAATTGTATAAAGTGGAACTGCAACTATCATCCCAAGAATACCCGAAATAAACCCTGCTGTTAAAATGACTAAAAAAATTTCTAAAGGATGAGATTTTGTACTATTTGAAAAGATCAATGGTTGACTAATGTTATTATCAATCAATTGAACGATGTAAAAACCTATTAAAACATATAATGCTGTCGGTAAAATTTCTGTTTGAAAATCGCCACCAATTCCGCCAATCATTGCTAGAGAAGCTGCCAAAACACTACTAATTAAAGGACCAACATATGGTATAATGTTTAAAACAGCACAAATAAAAGCTATGATTAAAGCATTTTCAACACCAAAAATTAGCAAAACAACATAATATAAAATGAAAACAATCATAAGTTGAAAAATTAAACCGATAAAATATCGAGTTAATAAATCATTAATTTTAGCAATAGAATTTAAGGTTTCAATTTCATGGTTATCTGGTATAATTTTTTTTGCACCAACTAAAAAAGTGACCTTGTCCTTTAAAAAGAAAAAAGTGATGAATAAAACGGAAGCAACGCCAATACCAATTGAGCTTATTGTTGACAAAATTCCATTAAAAAAAGAAGGAATAAAATTCATATTCAAGTAGGATGCAATGTCAATATCTTTGAAAAGATCTTGCACTAGAATACCATGGTCAAGTAAATACAAATTCAAATCATTGTATAGCAGCATGACTTTTTCTTCAATAGATTCAGTGTTTAAAAGTGACAAACTTCGTGCCTGGGAAGCTATTAGCGGAACAAACATCAAAATAAACAATGCTACCAAAATAAGAAGTAAAATCATTGTTGTGATTACTGCCCAAGTATTATTAAACCTACATTTCTTTTTTAACAATTCTACAACCGGATTACAAATCAGCGTTAGAATTAAAGAAACAACCAAGTAAATTATGATTGATTGAATGGCATACAAAAACCAAGCTCCCAAAGCAATAAGTAAAATTGTTCCAATGGCTCTTAAAATGCCGTTTGATAATGTTTTAGAAGTCATTTTTGTATTATTTTTTAATTAATCAATCAATTTACAAATACATAGTGAACTAGATTAGCTCCCATTTTCAACGCTTTTTCTCTTACTTCTTTAGGATTATTGTGTACTTCTTCATCTTCCCAACCGTCGCCTAAATCCGTTTCAAAAGTATAAACTAAAGCTAATCGTCCTTCAATAAAAATACCAAATGCTTGCGGTTTTTGTTTTTCATGTTCATGGATTTTTGGAATTCCGTTTGGGAATGAAAAAGGACCTTGAAAAATTTTATGTGTAGACGGAATTTCAACCAACTCATTGTTCGGAAAAATCTTTCTGATTTCTTTTCGGATGTATTTGTCCATTCCGTAATTATCATCAATGTGTAAAAACCCTCCCGAAGTTAGATAATTCCTCAGATTTTGAACCTCATTATCGTTAAAAACCACGTTTCCGTGTCCGGTTAGATGCACAAAAGGGTAAGAAAACAAATCGGAACTTCCCGGTTCAACAGTAGCCGGTTTTGGTTTTATTTTGGTGTTTATGTTTTGATTACAGAACTTTATCAAATTAGGCAGCGAAGTAGGATTTCCATACCAATCGCCACCGCCATTGTATTTTAAAAGGGCGATTTCTTGTGCGTTTGACGTTAAAGCAATTAAAAAAAGTAATAGAATTTTCTTCGTCATAATATTATTCATTTATCAAAACTACTGTATGACAAGCTACCAAAGCAGCTGTTTCCGTTCGCAGTCTTGTATTGCCTAAAGATATAGGAATAAATTGTTTTTCTAAAGCGATTTCAATTTCTTTAACAGAAAAATCGCCTTCGGGACCAATTAAAATTGTGCAATCTTCATTTGTTTTTAAAACTGATTTCAACGTTTTTTTATCTGTTTCTTCACAATGAGCAATGAATTTTTGTCCGTTAATTTGTTTTTTTACAAATTCTTTAAAGGGAATCGGTTCATTCAAAATCGGTAAAAAATACTGATTGGATTGCTTCATCGCAGAAAGTAATATTTTATCAAATCGTCCTGTTTTGATCACTTTCCGTTCAGAATGTTCGCAAATAATTGGGGTTATTTCTTGGATACCTATTTCAGTCGCTTTTTCTAAAAACCATTCATAGCGGTCATTCATTTTGGTTGGAGCTACCGCCAAATGCAAATGAAATGACGGTTGTGGTTGTTTTTCAAAAGAAAGAATAGTTACAGTGCATTTTGAATCCGAAGCGATTGCGATTTCAGTCTTAAATAAAACACCTAATCCATTGGTAACAAATAAAATATCGCCTGTGTTTTTGCGTAAAACTTTTACAATATGCTTGCTTTCCTCTTTATCAAATGAAAAAGAAGTGAAATGTTCATTTATATCTTTAAAATAAAATAATTGCATTAGAATTCAATTCTGGCTTTTGAAACTACCGAGGCATTTTCAAATTGATGATGTAAATATTTTTGATACCCAACAATTCCAATCATGGCGGCATTATCAGTGGTATATTCAAATTTTGGAATATACGTTTTCCAGCCGTATTTTGCTTCTGCTTCTTTTAATGTATTTCGTATTCCCGAATTAGCAGAAACACCACCACCAATGGCAATTTGATTGATTCCGGTTTCTTCAACAGCTAATTTTAATTTATCCATCAAAATTTTTATGATGATATTTTGAACGGAAGCACAAATATCTGCCTTATTTTCTTCAATAAAATTAGGATTGATGGCTACATTTTTCTGCACAAAATATAGAATTTGTGTCTTTAACCCCGAAAAACTGAAATTCAATCCATCCACTTTTGGTTTGGTAAAAGGAAAAGCTTTCGGATTTCCTTCCTTTGCAAATTGGTCAATGAGCGGTCCGCCGGGATAGGGTAGACCTAGTATTTTTGCAGTTTTATCAAACGCTTCGCCAACTGCGTCATCAGTAGTTTCGCCAATGATTTCCATTTCAAAAAAACCGGAAACTTTTACAATTTGTGTATGACCTCCGGAAATTGTGAGAGCCAAAAATGGAAAAGTCGGCTTATCAAAACCTTCTTCATCAATAAAATGAGCCAAAATATGAGCCTGCATATGGTTTACAGCCAAAAGCGGAATACCTAATGCCATCGAAAACGATTTGGCAAATGAACTGCCAACCAACAGCGAACCCATTAAACCCGGTCCTTGTGTAAAAGCAATTCCGTGTAATTGATTTTTGTTGATTCCTGCTTTTTTAAGTGCCATATCCACAACGGGCACAATATTTTGCTGATGTGCACGGGAAGCCAACTCAGGAACAACACCTCCATATTCCTCGTGAATACTTTGTCTGGCAACTAAATTGGAAAGCACTTTATCGTTTTTCAACACCGCAGCAGCTGTATCGTCGCACGAACTTTCAATAGCTAAAATATAAACGGAATCATTTGTCATAAAAAGGCACGAAATTTGAATATATTTGTTTTAATTATTTTTCGAGTGATTGAAATAAATTTTTCAATCATAAAATAATTATTTTTGTTGATTGTAAAAGTATGCTTTTTTGCAATAAACACTGCAAATTTATAACATTTAGGGGTATCAAAAAATTAAAAAAAATAGTCATTCGAACGATAGTGGTACTACTACTATTGCTACTCTTTTTAGGTATACTCTTATCGTTACCGCCTGTTCAAACTAAAATCGGACAGTATTTAACCAATACAATCAACGAAGATTACGGAACTGATATTACAGTAGAACAAGTAGCCTTTAACATTTTTGGCGGTGTAAAATTAAAAGAAGTCTTAGTCAGAGACCATCATAAGGATACCCTTTTTCATGCCAACCGCATAAAAACAACCATCCTGGATGTGAACCGATTGATGGATGGTGATTTACTTTTTGGTGATATTGGTGTAACTTCATTGTTCTTTAATTTAAAACAATACAAAGGAGAGGATTTCACTAACCTTGACAAATTTATCGATGCTTTTGACGATGGTACACCTTCTTCCGGTAAATTTTTGATGATGGCCGAATCGATGCATCTTACCGAAAGTCGTTTTTTAATGGAAGATGAAAACCAACAAGATTCTAAAATTGTTGATTTCTTGAACATTAATGCCACCTTAAATGATTTCAAAATCAAAGGTTCAGATGTTTACACAACAATATATAAATTAAATTTTAAGGATTTTCGTGGTTTACAAGTTCAAAACCTTAAAACGCAGTTTACTTATACCAAGGACAAAATTTTACTGGAAAAGTTAGAGGTTAAAACAAAAAAATCGCTTGTTAAAGGTGATGTGGCATTGCGATACAAGCGAGAGGATTTTTCAGATTTTAACAATAAAGTAGTTTTTGATGCAAAAATTGATTCAGCTTCAGTGGCAACCAATGATATTCGTTACTTCTACAATGAATTAGGTAAAAATAATCAGTTTAACTTTAAAACAAATTTGTTGGGAACGCTGAATAATTTTACCACACAAAATCTGGTTTTGGAAGATGAAAACGGTACAAAGATTAGTGGGGAAATAAATTTTAAAAATATTTTTTCCGAAGAAAATGATTCTTTCTACATGAAAGGAGATTTTGAGCAATTGACTTCCAATTATGATGATTTAGTCTCTTTATTACCTAATATTCTGGGTAAGTCGCTTCCTTCATCACTAAAAAAACTAGGACAATTTATTGTTGAAGGGAAGACAGAGCTTACGATGAAAACCATTAAAACTGATTTAATTATGAATTCGGCTTTAGGAAACCTTCAGACGAATTTAGTTATGAATAATCTGCAAAATATCGATAATGCTTCTTATGAAGGAATTGTAGTATTGGATAATTTTAATGTAGGTTCCTTACTTAATCAGAAAGATATTGGTTATGTTTCCATGAATGTCGTGGTAAACGGAAAAGGTTTTACAGAAAAATGGATTGACACCAAAATCAAAGGAAAAGTTAGTCGATTTCAATACAACAACTATAATTACCAAGGAGTTGCCGTTGATGGAAGTTTCAAAAAACCAATTTTTAAAGGAAAAGTGAACATTAACGATCCTAATTTGTTTATGGATTTTAAAGGAATTGTCGATATTTCAAAGCGTGAAAATGTATATAAATTCGATGCTTTAGTCGATTATGCCGATTTAGGTAAACTCAATTTTGTTAAAAACGATAGTGTTTCTATTTTTAAAGGAAAAATTTATAGTAATCTTTCCGGAAATAGTATCAATAATTTGCATGGAGATGTATTAGTTGAACAAGCTTCTTACCAAAATAACCGTGATATTTATATTTTTGATTCGTTTAGTATTAATTCTTCTTTTGATCAAAACAGGGAACGAACAGTAGCCATAAATTCACCTGATATTATTGAAGGGAAACTCATTGGTAAATTCGATTTTAATCAATTGCCATTGCTTCTAGAAAACTCTCTCGGTAGTATTTATGCCAATTACAATCCCAACAAAATCAAAAAGGGCCAGTATTTAAAGTTCAATTTTTCCATTTTTAATAAAATAATTGAAATTTTTTATCCGGAAATAAAGGTAAGTTCCAATACATTTATCAAAGGAAGTATAAACTCGGATAACAATGATTTTAAACTTGATTTTGAATCTCCTGAAATCTCGGCCTTTGATAATAAATTTGAAAAAGTTGATATTCAAGTAGACAATAAAAATCCGCTGTTCAACACGTATGTTAGCATTGATAGTGTCAAAACAAAATATTATAAAATTTCAGAGTTCAATCTTATTAATGTAACCAAAAGAGATACCTTGTTTTTCAGAACGGAGTTTAAAGGAGGAAATAAAGCTGATGATTATTACAACATCGATGCCTATCATACGATTGATAACCAAAAAAACAGTGTCGTAGGTATATTTAAATCAGAACTGAATTTTAAAGATTATTTATGGTACATTAATGAAGAAAACAATACTCAAAATAGAATAGTTTTTGATAAAAAGTTTTCCGATTTTACTTTTGAAAATTTTACTGTCACTCATGAAGAGCAAAAAATCAATTTTTTAGGGGCTATAAAAGGCAAGGATTACAAGGATTTAAAATTGAATTTTAATCAAGTAAATATTGGTAAATTAATTCCGGAAATTGAAAATTTTGTCATGGAAGGAAACATGAACGGGGAGATTGATTTCAAGCAAAACGGTGAGCTTTATCAACCCTATGCTTCAATTGAAGTTGACAACATGAAGGTAAATAATATTGATTTTGGCGTTTTGAATCTGGATGTCAAAGGAAAGGATGATTTGCGAACATTTTCAGTTAATTCAATCATTAAAAATGACAATTTTGAAAGTTTTTTAACCGAAGGAGATATTTCTTTTGCCGGTGAAAATCCGTTCATGGATTTAGATTTAAGACTTAATAATTTTAATATAGGTGCATTCAGTACAATGGGGGGCGATGTTATTTCTAATATTCGTGGTTTAGTTACCGGTAATGCTAATTTTAGAGGAACACTCTCAAATCCTGAAATTAACGGGCGGTTATTTTTAAATGAGGCAGGTTTAACAGTGCCTTACCTTAATGTTGATTATAAGTTAGAGCAAAATGCAGTTGTAGACTTAACCGAAAGACAATTTTTATTGCGTGATATAGGAATAACTGATTCTAAATACAAAACAACCGGCGTTTTAAATGGGAATGTGAGGCATACCAATTTAACAGATTGGAAGATGGATTTAAAAGTTAATTCTAATAATTTAGTCGTTTTAGATACGCAAGATAGCGAGGAGGCCTATTATTATGGAAAAGCATTCATTGATGGAAATGCAACTATTAGTGGTCCTACAGATGCATTACTTATTTCTGTCAAGGCAACTTCAAAAAAAGGCACTGCTATAAAAATACCCATTTCAAATGTGCAATCGGTGGGAGACAAAAGCTACATCCGATTTATTACACCGGAAGAAAAATACAATTATAACTCAAATCTGAAAAACCCAAATAGAAATTACGATGGTTTAGAACTTGATTTTGATTTAACGTTAAACACAGATGCTGAAATTGAAGTAATCTTAGATAAAGAAACCGGACACAACATGGTTGGGAAAGGGGTTGGGAACATAAATATGCAGATTAACACTTTTGGTAAATTCAACATTTTTGGAGATTACCAAGTTTATGAAGGAATTTATAATTTCAAATACCGCGGTTTAGTAAGTAAACGTTTTAATGTAAAAAAATTCGGGACCATCATTTGGGAAGGCGATCCGCTTAGAGCTAGGTTAAATCTTGAAGCGGTCTACAGCACCAGAGCCAATCCGGGGATGTTATTAAACAATGTAACTGTAAATCAAAAAGTTCCGGTTGAAGTAGGTATTGCCATCAATGGTACAATCAGCAATCCGGAACCGGATTTTAATATCAATTTTCCAACCATCAGTTCCGTTTTAAAATCAGAAATTCAGACTAAATTGGATGATAGAGACACTCGTCAAACTCAGGCATTGTACCTTCTTGCTTCGGGTAGCTTTTTAAGTCCGGAAGGAGCTTTGGGTCAGAATGCTTTATATAACAATTTATTTGAAACTGTAAGTGGTGTTTTTGATAACTTGTTTAACGATGAGGACAGTAAAATTTCTATGGGTGTAAATTATGTTGCTCCCGATACGACTCCTGGTCGTGAAACCGATGGAAATGTGGGTGTAACCACCTCTTTTAACCTGAATGAACGTATTTCTGTAAATGGAAATTTAGGTGTACCTGTAGGAGGAATTAATGACGCGGCTGTGGTGGGTGATGTTGAGATTTTATATCGCGTAAACGATGACGGAACATTGAATATGAGAGTTTTTAATCGGGAAAGCGATATCAATTATGTTGGAGAAGGAATTGGTTACACTCAAGGAATCGGTGTTTCCTATCAAGTTGATTTTGATACTTTTAATGAGTTGATTACCAAGGTTTTCAAAAATGCAAAATTAACCAAGGAGAACAATTCAAATGATGATATTCCTGACTCGGATTATACACCAGAGTTCATCAATTTCTCTGATCGCAAAAAAGTTAAAACAGAGAAAAAACAAAGCACATCTTCAGAAATAGAAAAAATTCCTGAACAATAATTAAAACAATTGCTCTTTTTTTATCTTTTTGTATGTAATTCAAAAACTTATCAACGAAAACGTTTGATTTTCGGTTAATATGTCAATTACTCAAAAAAGCACTATTTTAAGTCGCTTATCTTTGCTAACTTTACATTATAAACATAAAAAAATGAATAAAACTATAAAAAAGATAGGTGTTTTAACTTCCGGTGGAGATTCACCGGGAATGAATGCCGCTATTCGTTCTGTGGTGAGAACATGTGCCTACCACAATATCGAATGTGTTGGAATTTATAGAGGTTACCAAGGTATGATTGAGGGCGATTTTAAAGAAATGGGGCCTCGTTCTGTAAATAATATTGTTAACAAAGGCGGGACAATTTTAAAATCTGCCCGTTCGAAAGAATTTATGACTGTTGAAGGTAGAAAAAAGGCATATGAACATTTGCAAAAAGCTGGTGTTGAAGGCTTAGTCATCATAGGTGGCGATGGAAGTTTTACCGGTGCAGAAGTTTTTAATAAAGAATATGGTATTCCTGTAATTGGTATTCCGGGAACAATTGATAATGACATTTATGGTACAAGTCATACACTAGGTTATGATACCGCTTTAAACACTGTGGTTGAATGTATCGATAAAATTCGTGATACAGCCAGTTCACACAATCGACTTTTTTTTGTAGAGGTGATGGGACGCGATGCCGGACATATTGCTTTAAATGCCGGAATTGGTGCCGGTGCAGAGGAAATCTTAATTCCGGAAGAAGATTTAGGTTTAGATAGGTTATTGGAATCACTTGAAAAAAGTAGAAATTCAGGAAAATCATCCAGTATTGTTGTGGTTGCTGAAGGTGATAAAATGGGTAAAAATGTATTTGAATTAAAAGACTACATAGAAAAACATTTACCGGAATACGATATTCGTGTTTCTGTTCTTGGACATATGCAAAGAGGAGGAGCTCCATCCTGTTTTGATAGGGTTTTAGCTAGTAGATTGGGTGTGAAAGCTGTTGAATCATTGATGGAAGGGAAGTCAAATTATATGGCTGGACTTATTCAAGATGAAGTAACATTAACGCCCTTAGAACAAGCGATTAAAGGTCACTATCCAATTGATTTGGAATTACTACGAGTTTCTGACATCATGTCAACATAAAAAAAAATAAATTAAGTATAACAATCAGTTTAAAATTTTTAAGCTAAAAACAAACAAAAAATGTCAAAAGTAAAATTAGGAATTAACGGTTTTGGACGAATCGGAAGAATTGTTTTCAGAGAAACATTCAACAGAGATAATGTAGAAGTAGTTGCCATCAATGATTTATTAGATGTAGATCATTTGGCTTATTTATTAAAATATGATTCAGTGCACGGTCGTTTTGCCGGAAAAGTAGAAGTGAAAGACGGAAAACTTTATGTAAATGATAAATTTATCAGAGTTACCTCGGAAAGAGACCCAAAATTAATTAAATGGGATGATAAAGATGTTGACGTTGATATCGTAGCAGAATGTACAGGAATTTTTACCACGATTGAAACTGCGAAAGCACATATTGACGGTGGTGCAAAAAAAGTTGTTATTTCTGCTCCATCCGCTGATGCTCCTATGTTTGTAATGGGTGTGAATCACTTAGAAGCAAAAGCCACAGATACTGTCGTTTCTAATGCTTCTTGTACCACAAACTGCTTAGCTCCATTAGCCAAAGTAATCAATGATAATTTCGGAATTGTGGAAGGTTTAATGACTACCGTTCACGCGTCAACATCAACACAAATGGTTGCCGATGGTCCTTCTAAAAAAGACTGGAGAGGCGGACGTGCGGCAAGCGTAAACATCATACCATCTTCAACAGGTGCAGCAAAAGCAGTAGGTAAAGTTATTCCTAGTTTAAATGGTAAGTTAACAGGAATGTCCTTCCGTGTTCCAACAATTGACGTTTCTGTAGTAGATTTAACTGTAAAAGTAGCCAAAGAAACTTCGTATGAAGAAATTATGGCAGTGTTGAAAAAAGCATCTGAAAATGAATTAAAAGGAATTTTAGGCTTTACTGAAGATGATGTCGTGTCTCAAGACTTCATTTCCGATCCTAGAACTTCAATTATTGATGCTAAAGCCGGTATCGGATTAAATTCAACTTTCTTTAAACTAGTCTCTTGGTATGACAATGAATATGGTTATTCAAGTAAATTGATTGATCTTTCTGTTCATATCGCAAAACTATAATTTTCATTAAAGTCCTGTTGTGTTGAATGCATGACAGGACTTTTTCCTAACAAACAAACTCAACCACATGAAATTATTAGTAGACAGCGGTTCAACCAAAGCCGATTGGATTGCGATTGACGAAACTGGTAAAGTTCAATTTACCACACAATCATTAGGTTTAAATCCGGAAGTATTAGATAAAGAGGAAATAATCAGTCGTTTAGAGGACAAGTTCGATATTTCTCAAAATAAAGATAAAGTAAAACAATTGTTTTTTTACGGAGCCGGATGTGGTACCGATAGAATGAAACTTTTTTTAAAAGAGATTTTTCAAAATTATTTTAAAAATGCAGAAGTTGATGTTCAGGAAGATACGTATGCTGCAGTGTACGCCACCACTCCAAAAGGGGAACAAGCTATTGTATGCATTTTAGGTACCGGTTCAAATTGCAGTTTTTTTGATGGTAAAGTATTACACCAAAAAGTACAATCGTTGGGTTATATTGCGATGGATGATGGATCCGGAAATCGTTTTGGAAGACATTTATTAAGAGGATATTATTTTAATAAAATGCCCAAAGAATTAGCCAAAGAATTTGAGAAAGAATTTAATTTAGATGCCGATTACATCAAGGAAAATTTATACAAAGAACCTAATCCTAATGCCTATTTGGCCACTTTAGCAAAATTTATAATCAAGCACAAAGAAAATGACTTTTGTAAAAAAATCATCAAAAGTGAATTAAAAAAGTTTGCTAAAAATTATATCATGCAATACGATAATTGTCACGATGTTTATGTTCATTTTGTAGGTTCAATTGCATTTTATTTAAAAGATGAATTGGAAGAAATATTAAATAACTACGATATTAAAATTGGAAATGTGCTTAGAAGACCAATTGACGGTTTGATTGCTTATCACGTTTTAAATAAATAAATACCAAAATATTTACGGAAAGAGAAAATTCATAGTTTAGTTTGATTATGATTTTTCTCTTTTTTTTGTTTATTATTTTTAATTACTTTTAGATATATTTTAAAAAAATGGAAATAGCAATTATAGCTCACGATGGGAAAAAAGCCGACATGGTTCAGTTTTTGAATAAAAACAAAACCATTTTGCTTCATGAAAATATTAAATTAATTGCGACAGGAACCACGGGAAGTAAAGCAGAAAATGCCGGTTTTAAAGTGAAAAAATTACTTTCGGGTCCACAAGGCGGTGATGCACAAATTGCCGGAAGAGTTGCCGAAGGAAAAACTAAAATGGTGCTTTTTTTTAAAGACCCATTATCAAGTCATCCTCATGAACCTGACGTTAATATGCTGATTCGTATTTGTGATGTACACAATATTCCGTTGGCTACTAATGAAGCAACAGCACAATTGCTATTGAATGGATTACTAGTTGATTAAGCACTTCTGACAACTAAAGCGTCAGATAACTACTTCATCGCTACCATCGAAATCTCCACATTCACACCTTTAGGTAATCCTGCTACTTGCACTGTCTCTCTGGCGGGAGCAGTATTTTCATCAAAATAACTTCCGTAAACACCGTTTATTTTTGTAAAGTCATTCATATCCATGATGAAAATAGTAGTTTTAATGATATTTTCAAAGGTCATATCAGCAGCTTCCAAAACTGCTTTCATGTTTTCCATTACTTGTTTGGTTTCCGTTTCAATATCATCCAACACCAATTCGCCGGTTTGTGGATGAAGAGCAATTTGACCTGAAGTATATAATGTATTCCCCACCAAAACAGCTTGATTATAAGGTCCAATAGGAGCAGGGGCTTTGTCTGTAAAAATTATTTTTTTCATAATAAGGTTAATTGTCGTTAAATAACTATCTCAACTGTCTGTCCGGTAAAGCACGTTTATCCCATTTGATATCGCTCAAAACAGAAGATTTTATTCCGATAAAGAATCCCCAAGATGCAAAGTCTCCAAAGGGTGCCCAATTGAAATCCATTCGCCAACTCAATAAATCACGTTCAAAACGAAGTTGTGTAAACGTAACTCCTTGTTGCACAAAATCATATCCCGAAGAAACACCTATTTTCCATCGCGGTGTAAGGTCAAGGTTTCCTGAAATCATGACCGAGTTTCCGGTTATTTTTTTCTCTCTATTATTGTTACCGTAAGTCAGCGAATAGGCGAACGTTAAATCCCATGGTAGTTTGGCGTTGTAAAATTCTGAGGCTTTGTCCTTATCAGCATCTTCAATTTTATCGTCTTCAAACTGACTTTGTCGTCGGTCGCTAAAATCAGTATTCGTGCCAAACAAATTATCCTCGCGGCCACCATTTCGTGCCCCTTGAGAATTTTCATTATTTTTCTTGTTCCCTTCACTGGAAAGAGAATAATTGATGGTCATATTAGCACTTGTCATTCGGAATAAACTTCCACCATTGTCAATATTCCAAGTATTAATCCTTCTCCCGGCTGCATTAATTGCATAAGGATCTAAAGTGGCTCCGAAGTTTATATTCATTTTGTTATCAAACAAAGCTGTTCCACCACTCATTCGGACTGGGTTCCAACGCAATGAATCGGCAGCCATATTATAACTAGTAGAAAAATTTAATTGATTCAATAACATGACTTTTTTGGGCTCAACTTTTGTACTGTCTTTGTCTGTCATTTTGGCTTCAAATGTATTACTAAGATTGAAACCTAAATTATTTGCATAATTATTACTTGGTGCTCCAAAAATACCTTGTTCAAAACGAGTATATTCTGCCATTCTTCCACTACCATCCGTTGCATAGGTATCAAAATACTGTTCAAAGCTAGGGGTGTAACTGTGAGATACAGAAGGTCTCATTACGTGACGAATGGCCTGAATTTTCTTCGTCTCACCAAAATTAAAAGTACCGTAAATAGTAGTTCCGACACTTGATGAAAAAGAATAGGTTCTAAAAGCATCAAAGCCATTCACATCTTCGGTTACAACATTATTACTTTCAGAATCAAAACTGCGGTTGATGGTTTTTAAATACCATACTTCATTGTAATTCGCACTAGTGGACACACTAAAATACTTAAATACTTTAAAATTAGTACTCAACGGAATCGAATGTTGAAAACCTACGTTAGCATCCCTAAACATTTCTGGCTTAAAAAATAGAGAATCTGTTGTGGCAATTCTGTTTTCTCCTCTCAAATTATATTGTAAGTTGATATTTTTAAAGAATCCTTTTTTTGCTCCGTCTTTTGGTGCAAAAGGGAAGATACGATCAACATTTACTTGCAAGGTTGGCAAAGTCATGTTTATTTCCTGCGTTCTTGAGTTTTGGTTGTGTGTAGCCGTCAAAGACATGTTCACTTGTGGGATAGAATTAAATGTCTTTGAATAGGAAATAGACGAACTTAAGTTATTGTTTAATGCTGAGCCTATATTGACCTGATTCAGTGATTGTTGAAAAAAAGTACTACTTCCCAAATTCACTGAAGCAGAAAAACGAGATGATGGATTTGACTTCGCATCTTGTGAATGCGACCATTGAATATTATAAATTTTTGACTTACTGTAATCAGGAAATCCACGTTCACTTTGAATAAGGTTTTCAAAGCGAATGTTAAAATTTCCTCGGAATTTATACATGTATGCATAGGAAGATTCAAATCGAAGTGCCCAACTCCCATTTGTGTAATAATCACCCATGATGGCCAAATCATAATAATCGCTCAAAGCGAGATAATAACCTCCGTTTTGCAATGAATAACCTTGTCTTTGAGTATCTTGAAAAGTGGGTACAATTAATCCGGACTGACTTGTTTCTGTCATCGGAAAAAAGGCAAATGGAATAGCGATAGGTGTTGGCACATCAGCAATAACCATGTTAGTTAAACCGGTCACTACCTTTTGTTTAGGAACCAATTTAATTTTATTGGTTTGAAAATAATATTCGGGATTTTCAATATCTTTTGAAGTAGTAAATCGTGCTTTTTTTAGAAAATAAACCGAGTCATTTTCTTTTTTTGTGATTTCTGCTTTCACACGAAACTCACCTTGATCAGTTCTAGAGTTCCAAATCAGTGCTTTTTGTGTTTTAGTGTTAAATCGAATAGAATCGGGCTCAACTACATTAGAACCTTGTTTAAAAACAGGTAGTTGGGTATAGGTTCCGGTCGAATCTTTAATTCTTCCGGCATATACTTCGTCTTTTTCATAATTCATCACAATAATACCGGCTTTTAATTCGATGTCTTGATAATAAAGTTCGGCTTTGTTGTATAACGTGAGGAGTTTATTTTTTTGATCAATTTTGGTATAATCTTCTGCGGTGTATTTTATTTTTCCCTCCAACAGCGATTTTTTTTCAAGCTTAGGCAGACTGTCCTTTTTTGTAGTATCTTTTATTTCTGTAAAATTTTCCTTGTTGATTATCAAGCTGTCAGGAGTTTTTTCAGCTTCAATTCGCAGCGACTTATTTGGCAAATCCTGACCGTAATTTTTTTGAATTCCGATTG
The DNA here is from genome assembly GCF_044339515.1 of Flavobacterium sp. Classification (GTDB taxonomy): domain Bacteria; phylum Bacteroidota; class Bacteroidia; order Flavobacteriales; family Flavobacteriaceae; genus Flavobacterium. The sequence continues at coordinate 55,792 of NZ_JBIIVK010000012.1, read as the reverse complement.
TTAGGAAAAATGCTGATAAAACGATATGAAATAAGTTTGTACGCAAAGGTTTTAATGCTATTTTTGTAAAATTATGGCTTGATTTTTGGAGTGCCAAACTTACATATAATTTTTGGTCAAAAATAAGTAAATAATAAAATTTAAAACGTAGTGTTTTAATTAAAATTAACTTTTAAAAAAATGTATACCCTAAATAAAATCAAATTATTCAGTTTTCTTCTGGTTTTCATATCGGTAAGTTCTGTTTTTTCCCAGTCCAACAATAAATTTAAAGTGGTTTTAGATGCCGGTCATGGAGGAAAAGACTTAGGAGCCAATTATTATGGCTTTCTTGAAAAAAATATTGCTTTAGCTGTTGCTTTAAAAGTGGGAAAGCAGTTAGAAAAATATACTGATATTCAGGTAATTTATACCCGAAAGACAGATGTTTTTGTGGAATTAATTGAGCGTGCAAGAATTGCCAACCGAGCAAATGCAAACATGTTTTTGTCTATCCACTGTAATGCGGCTCCAAAAGGACAAGCTTACGGAACGGAGACCTTTGTGATGGGTTTAACAAAAAATGCCTCGAATCTTGAAGTAGCCAAGAAAGAGAATGCCGTAATTACATTGGAAAGTGATTATAAAATGAAGTATGAAGGCTATGACCCTAAATCACCGGAAAGTGTTATAGGAATTACACTTTTGCAAGAAGAGTACTTAGATCAAAGTATCACTATTGCTACTAAAATTCAAAATGAATATACCAATAAATTAGAGCGAAAAAATAGGGGAGTTAAACAAGGGCCTTTTTTGGTTTTAAATCAAACAGCTATGCCAAGTGTGCTCACCGAATTGGGTTTTCTTTCCTACAAACCGGAAGGAGCCTATTTGAATTCTGAAAAAGGACAAGATGAATTAGCAAAAGGAATTGCAGATGCCATTTTATCTTATAAAAAAGAATACTACGGAAGTTCGGGACAAGTGATTGAAGAAAAACCGGAAAAAACGAGTGCAGAAATTCCGGATGTTCAAGAAACTCCAACACCAAAAGTAGAGTCTAAAGTTGTTGAAAACAAATCCCAAGATGTAAAAGGGGTTGTGTTCAAAGTCCAAATTTCTGCCAGTGGAAAAAAATTAGAACTACAACCTAAAAATTTTAAAGGTTTGGATCCTACCTCTATGATTGCAGAAAATAGTTTATATAAATATTATTATGGAGAAACCTCAAATTATGATACTGCAAAACAGAACTTAGCCGAAGCAAAAAATAAAGGATATGATTCCGCTTTTATTGTAGCATTCAAAAACGGAAAAAAAATATCCATTCAAGAGGCATTAAAACTGTAATGTGAATTTAGTTTTATAAATTTGTATAAAAACACCATCCATTGAAATTATCCAGAGAAATAAAAACAGCCATTTTAGTCATATCTTCCGTCTTATTATTCATTTGGGGATATAGCTTTTTAAAAGGAACCGATATTTTATCAAACCATAAAACTTTTTATGTGCTTTATGACGATGTAGAAGGACTTATTGCCTCAGCACCGGTAACGATTAACGGACTTACAATTGGAAAAGTAAAATCTATTAATTTCTTGGATAACTCAGGAAAATTGAAGGTTGAATTACAAATTGATACCGATTTTAAAATATCCAAATCTAGTGAAGCGAGGATATACGAACCCGGATTAATTGGTGGAAAACAAATTCAGATTGTTCCTGATTTAAAAGATACTAATCTGGCTCAAGACGGCGATTATTTAAAAGGTGGCGTAAAACCCGGTTTAACTGAACTGGTTTCAGAACGTTTAACGCCATTACAAGAAAAAATTGAAAAGGCCATGTTGAGTGCAGATGGTGTTTTAGTAAATATCAATGATCTTTTAGATGAAAAAGCTAAAAAAGACCTAAAAAATAGTTTTGCGGAGTTGAATAAAACCTTGACGGCTTTAAGTGAAGCGTCCAATTCTGCTAATGAGATTTTAAGTAATAATAAAGGTAAATTAAATAATGTAGTGACCAATTTTGAAAAAGTATCTACTAATTTTGAAAAACTTTCCGATTCTTTGGCACAGACAAATTTGAAACAAACAGTTGAAAATTTAGAAAAAACATTAGCAAGTGTCGATAAAATAATGGCTAATTTGGAATCAGGGAATGGAACAATGGGCAAATTGCTAAAGGATGATAAAATGTATGCCAATTTTACTAAAGCATCTAAAGAACTAGAACTTTTGTTGGAAGATTTACGTTTAAACCCAACCCGCTATGTTAACGTTTCTTTGTTTGGTAAGAAAAATAAACCTTATGTTGCTCCAACAGAAACCGATTTAACCAAAACGAAAAACTAACTTTTATGAGTTATTTAGATAATATATTATTTGCAGTTATTCTTGCTCTTGGTTTTGGCTATTTTGCAATGAATGTAAAAAAGTTAATTCGCAACATCAAATTAGGTCAAGATGTAAATCGAAAAGACAATGCTGCCGAGCGTTGGAAAAATATGGCAATGATTGCTTTGGGACAATCAAAAATGGTCAAACGACCTATTGCAGGAATTCTTCACATAATAGTCTATATTGGATTTATAATCATCAATTTAGAACTATTAGAAATTATTATTGATGGCCTTTTCGGTACTCATAGAGTATTTTCTTTTATGGGAGGATTTTATGATGTACTAATTGCCTCTTTCGAAATATTAGCCGTTTTGGTAGTAGTATCGGTTATAATTTTTTGGTTGCGAAGAAATGTTATCAAACTCAAGCGTTTTGTTAATTCCGATATGAAAGCTTGGCCCAAAAGTGATGCCAATTATATTTTGTATTTTGAAATTGTACTTATGTCACTTTTTTTGGTTATGAATGCATCCGATTATTGGTTACAACAAATGGAGGTTTATCATTATGACGAAGCCGGAAGTTTTCCAATCAGCCAATTCGTTGCACCTTTGTTCGATGGCTTATCAGAGGGTGTAGTTGTAATCATTGAGCGAACCGCTTGGTGGTTGCACATTTGTGGAATTTTAGTGTTTTTGAATTATTTATATTTCTCAAAGCATTTACATATTTTGTTGGCTTTTCCAAACACTTATTTTGCGGATTTAAATGCAAAAGGAAAATTTGACAATCTTGAAAGTGTTACCAATGAAGTGAAATTGATGTTAGACCCGAGTGCTGACCCATTTGCTGCTCCTGCCAATCCGGATGCGGTACCAGCCAAGTTTGGAGCCAGTGATGTACAAGATTTAAATTGGGTTCAGTTACTCAATGCGTACACTTGTACAGAATGTGGTCGTTGTACTTCTTCTTGTCCGGCGAATCAAACCGGAAAGAAACTTTCTCCAAGAAAAATCATGATGGATACACGAGATCGTTTGGAAGAAGTGGGTAAAAATATCGATGCTAATAAAGGTGTTTTTGTGCCTGATAATAAGTCATTATTAAACGATTACATTACACCTGAAGAACTTTGGGCCTGTACATCATGCAATGCATGTGTGGAAGAATGCCCCGTAAATATCAGTCCATTATCAATCATCATGGATATGCGTAGGTATTTGGTCATGGAGCAAAGTGCGGCACCGATGTCGTTAAACGCGATGATGACAAATATAGAAAACAACGGTGCTCCATGGCAATACAACCAAATGGATCGCTTGAATTGGAAAGACGAAAATTAATATATAATCCAAACAAATTCCCATATATGTGAGGCTTGGGAACGTGTTTAATGAATGTGAAACTAATATAAAATTTAAAATGAAAGCGGAAGACATTGAAAAAAAGTTGCAAACCGTAACCGAAAACGGTCAACACCTAAGCCCGATTTTACCGGAGGGAATTAAAAATTATTTAATCGATATCGACGGAACGATTTGTGATGATATTCCCAATGAAGAACCGGAACGAATGCTTACAGCGGAAGTTTATCCGGACGCATTAATCACGTTGAACAAATGGTATGATGAAGGACACATCATCTTCTTTTTTACCTCAAGAACAGAAGCTCACCGTGAATATACTGAAATTTGGCTAAAAAAGCACGGATTCAAGTACCACGGAATGGTAATGGGAAAACCAAGAGGAGGAAACTACCATTGGATTGATAATCATTTGGTTAAAGCAACCCGATACAGAGGGAAATTTACAGATTTGGTAGAAAAAGAAGTTACAATTCAAGTTTTTGATGATGAACATCATGAATAAAACGATTTTTAGATAGTTAGATTTTTGGATTAGTAGACTTTTCGAACAATCTAAGAATCTAACTATCTAATAATCGAACAATCCAATAATCATAAAAGAATATGGCAGAAAATCTAACAGTGCCAACCATGGCAGAAATGATGGCTCAAGGCAAGCAACCCGAAGTTTTATTTTGGGTTGGATGTGCCGGTAGCTTTGATGACAGAGCAAAAAAAATTACGAAAGCATTCGTCAAGATTCTAAATCGTGCCAATGTTCCTTTTGCGGTTTTGGGCACCGAAGAAAGTTGTACCGGAGATCCGGCAAAAAGAGCAGGAAACGAATTTTTGTTTCAAATGCAAGCCATGATGAATATTCAGGTAATGAATGCTTATGAAGTGAAAAAAGTAGTGACAGCTTGTCCTCATTGTTTCAATACCATTAAAAATGAATACCCGGAATTAGGTGGTTTGTATGAAGTAATGCATCATACTCAATTTTTAAAATCATTATTGGATGATGGTCGTTTGACAATTGAAGGCGGTCAATTTAAAGGAAAACGGATTACTTTTCACGATCCTTGCTATTTAGGGAGAGCAAACAATGTATATGAAGCCCCACGCGATTTAATTCAAAAATTAGATGTCGAATTGGTTGAAATGAAGCGTTCACGAGCCAACGGTTTATGCTGTGGAGCTGGTGGAGCACAAATGTTCAAAGATGCTGAACCCGGTAACAAGGAAGTAAACATCGAACGAACAGAAGATGCTTTAGAAACAAAACCGGATATAATCGCAGCCGGTTGTCCGTTTTGCAATACCATGATGACCGATGGTGTAAAAAATAAAGAAAAAGAAGCTTCCATTAAGGTTATGGATGTAGCTGAGTTAATAGCAAATGCTCAAGATCTATGAAAATAAAGTATACACTTTTTTTATTTTTAATTTCATTTTCCATTTTTGGACAAAATCGTGATGCAATTTATGATATCATTGCCAAAGAAACTTGTGAGTGTGTTTCCAATAAAAAATTAGATTTGAAAAACGATAATTCAGAAAAAATACAACTTGATTTTGGATTGTGCATAATCAATAGTTTTTCTAACCATAAAAATGATTTTGATGAACCAATTAATTTAGATTTTAATGATTCTAATTCGATGGGAAAATTGGGTGAAGATATTGCAATGAAAATGGTTCATCATTTTCCTGATATAATTATAGCGTTGGGAAGTCGAGACGACATTACGGGCACAGAAGAAGAAATTCCAATTATTACTTTGGAAGCTGTATTTATTGAATCAAAGAAGAATGAATTTCTAACTATTAATGTGAAAGAGAGTAATGGTAGAATACATACTATGCTTATATTGTCCTACTTTGAAGGAATAAGTATAATCACTGAAGAACAAATTAAAAAAAATGATAAAATTATAGTTGAATATTTTGAAGAGGAGTTTTATGATCCAAAAGTCAATGATTTCAGACACTATAAAGTAATTCAAGGCATTAAAAAACTATAATTCATCCTCAAAAATGTATATTCCATTTGAAAATCTTCCCGAAGAATCCAGAATTTGGATTTATCAGTCCAACCGAAAATTTTCGGATGTTGAAATAGCTGAAATTGAAAGTGATTTAAAAAATTTTATAGAAGATTGGGCTGCTCACGGGACTTCATTAGAAGCATCTTTCATTATAAAATATAATCGTTTTATCATCATCGCGGTGAATCAGGAAGTACAACAAGCTACTGGTTGTTCCATTGATAAATCGGTTGAATTTATTCAATCATTAGAACAAAAATACAAGGTTGATTTGTTGGATAAAATGAATGTGACCTATAAACAGGGAGAGTTTCTCACACACAAATCGCTTTTAGATTTCAAAAGAATGGCGAAAGAAAAAGCTGTTTCACCTAATACAATCGTTTTCAATAATCTTGTCAATACGATTGAAGAATGGAGAGAAAGCTGGGAAGTTCCTGCAGAAGACAGCTGGCATAGCCGTTTCTTTTAAAAACATTTGATATTTAATTTAATTTCCTTTACTTTATTTTTTTAAGTCTATTTTGTGATAGAACTATACAACTAGGCATTAAGTTTGATTATTATCAAGAGAGAAACTCAATTGTATGAAATCCAGATTTGTTCAACTTATTCCGTTACTGCTCACACTGATTGTTGTTGTTAATTGTTCAACAAACAAAGTCAGAAATAATTCTGTTAAAAATACCGAGCCGGTTTCTGTGCGAATAGATGAATCCGGGAAGGAAAAAAATGAAATCCCAAAGTTTGATTATATCTCCGTATCATCAGCAGAAAAAAAATGGATAGATAGCGTTTATAATTCGCTCACAATCGAAGAACGAATAGGACAACTTTTCATGGTTGCGGCCTATTCTAATAAAGATTCTGCTCACATCAAATCCTTAGATAAATTAATTGACGAACAAAAGATTGGGGGCTTGATATTCTTTCAAGGAGGGCCAGTTCGCCAAGCTGAAATGACCAATCGTTTTCAAAAACGTACAAAAACACCTTTGTTTATAGGTATTGATGCGGAATGGGGATTAAGCATGCGTCTCGATTCTGTGAACCGTTTTCCATGGAATATGACTCTTGGTGCCATTCAAGATCTCAAATTAATAGAAGAAGCCGGTAAGCAAATGGCTCTTCAATCAAAAAAACTGGGAATACATTTTAATTTTGCACCCGTTTTGGATATTAATACTAACCCAAAAAATCCAATTATCGGCAATCGCTCTTTTGGTGAAGATAAAGAAAAAGTTACCGAGCGAGCGATGGCTTTAATGACAGGATTACAAAGTAATGGCGTGTTTGCAACTGGAAAACACTTTCCCGGTCATGGAGCAACTTCAACCGATTCACACTTTACTTTGCCGTTCATTGATTTTTCGCAAGAACATATTCGGGATGTGGAATTTTATCCATACAAAAGACTAATTAATAAAGGTTTAGCTAGTGTAATGGTCGCTCATCTTGAAGTACCAAGTTTTGAAACTCGAAAAGGTTTTCCTTCTTCCATTTCAAATGTTATTGTGACTGATTTACTGAAAAATGAATTAAACTTTAAAGGCTTAATATTTACTGATGCTCTCAATATGAAAGGAGCTAGTAATTTTAAAAGTCCCGGTGACATTGACCTAGCCGCTTTTCAAGCCGGAAACGACATTTTACTTTTTCCTGAAAATGTTCCGGTTGCAATTCAAAAAATAAAAGAAGCTTATGAGCAACAATTAATTTCAGAGGAGCGATTAGCTTATTCAGTGAAAAAGATTTTGCAATTTAAATACAAAGCGGGTTTAAATAAGTATAAACCAATTGATATTCTAAGTATTTCTACCACTATGAATACCCCCGAAATGGTAGCTTTGCAAAACAGATTATATGAAAATATCGTAACGGTTGTTCGTAACAAAGCCTCAATTATTCCCATTAAAAATTTAGAGAAAGATAAAATTGCCTATGTTAAATTGGGTGATGATACAAATGGTATCTTTTTAGAAATGTTAAAAAATTACGCTGATGTTACTGAAATTTCTAACTCCAATCTTGATTCGCTTTTAGCTGATTTAACCGATTACAGCAAAGTCATTATCAGTTATCACAAAGCCGATGGAGCATGGAAAAAACATGATCTATCCTCAGAAGAAATTCGCAGCATAAATGAAATTGCTAAACGGAAAAAAGTTATCTTATCCAGCTTTGTAAAACCTTATGCTTTGAGTACTATTCCAACTTTTGAAGATATTGATGGTGTAATTTTAGGGTATCAAAATAATGAAATGGCACAAACTGCCGTCGCTGAACTTATTTTTGGTGCAATTCAAGCAAAAGGAAAACTACCTGTTTCCATTAACGAGGAGTTTAAAGTAAACCATGGTTTAACAACCGAAAAAATCAATCGATTAGGGTTTACACATCCTCAAAATGTTGGTGTAGATGCATTAGTGCTTCAGCGAATAGATGCAATTATGCAAAAGGCAATTCGGGAAAAAATGACTCCAGGCGGTCAAATACTAGTAGCCAGAAAAGGAAAAGTAATTTACCAAAAAGCATTTGGTTTTCATACCTATGATAACCAAGTTATGGTTAAAAATTCGGATATTTATGATGTTGCCTCTTTAACTAAAATTGTTTCTACTTTACCTAATGTGATACAACTATATGATGTAAAAAAGGTTACTTTAGAGACAAAATTAGGCGATATGTTACCTGTTTTTAAAGGAACTGATAAGGAAAATATTATTTTTAAAGATTTGCTTTCTCATTATGCCCGTTTGCAGGCTTGGATTCCATTTTATAAAGCAACCTTGAATGACGAGAAAAAACCATCCGACAAGTATTATAGAAAATTATACAGCGAAGATTTCCCTTTTCAAGTAGCAGAAAATTTATACTTAAGAAAAGATTACCAAGATTCCATTCTGTCTGCTATCGCTACGAGTAAGTTATTGCCCAAAAAAGAATATAAATACAGTGATTTTACATTTATCATTCTCAAACATTTTATTGAAAAATCTACCGGAAAAACCTTAGATGAATTAAGCGAAAAGAATTTTTATGCAAAAATTGGAGCTACTAACACACTTTATAATCCATTAAAAAAAGTGGATATGAGCATTATTCCACCTTCTGAAGAAGATGCTTATTTTCGCTACCAAACCATTCAAGGTTATGTACACGACATGACTGCTGCAATGGAGGGTGGAGTAGGTGGTCATGCCGGAATTTTCTCCAATTCAATGGATATGGCGAAAATCATGCAGCTTTTTCTTCAAAAAGGAAATTATGGTGGTCAGCAATTTTTTACACCGGAAACGTTTGATATTTTTAATACGTGTTATTATTGTCCCGAGGGAAATCGTCGTGGAATAGGGTTTGATAAACCGCAATTAGGAAAGTCCGGGCCAACATGCGGATGTGCCTCGATGACAAGTTTTGGACATACCGGATTTACAGGTACAATGGCGTGGGCAGATCCAGATAAAGAATTGGTTTATATCTTTTTGTCCAACCGAACATATCCCAATGCGGATAAAAATTTATTGTCCCAAAACAATATTCGGGAGGATATTCAGCAAGTGATATATGATGCAATACTTCCTGAGAATTAATTGGTTCTGAATGTTTTTCGAATAATATCATTAGGAAAAACGACCACACTTTCATATCCGTTTTTTCCAACGGTAGCAACACCAAAATAGTAGTTGTCTATAACAATTCCTTTCAATTCAAAATTATCCACATTTCCCACAAAGCGACTATATTCCCATTGTGGTGAAGTGGTGTTTCTCCAGTAAATTTTATAACCGGAAATTGTTTCATCAGTTGACTTTTCCCAACGTAATTTGGTATTTGGTTCTACAATTCCTCCAATCAATACATTGGTTGGAGGCGGTGGAGACCAAGCTAAATTTGCAAGAACTACTGCATTCACCGCAGTTAATTTGGCTACGTAATCAAAATTGACACCGTCTAAAACATCACCGTAGGCAATACCATTTTCGGTTCGCAAATTTTGATGTTGACGGTTGTAATTTTCATGGGCTTCCATAATTCGAATCCCGGCATATCCTAAATCATTAAATGGGCGATGATGACCACCACGACCAAAACGGTCTAATCGGTAAATCATCATGGGATTCATTTCCGGCATATAAGTTTGAATTTGTTTGTGAGTATAACGTGCCAATTGACGCGAAATTCCATCGACTTCCCCACCATAAAAGCGACGTTGATTTCTTTGCTTTTCTGTTTCATTTGGTGGAGTTGGCTCTGAAAAAATTCTGAAACTTCGGTTATCAATCACACCATCTACACCTTCGATGTTACCAATCATATCATTGTTTAACACTCCAATAATTTCCCAATTGTTTTTCTTAGCAAACTCGGCAAAACCTTTTCCGCCAAACAAACCTTGTTCTTCTCCGGACAATCCTAAATAAATGATGCTATTTTCAAAGGTATATTTTGATAAAACCCGAGCGGCTTCAATCGTTCCTGCCATTCCTGTTGCATTATCGTTTGCACCGCGAGCATCTCCTTCATAATCCATTGTATCTGAATTTCTAGAGTCAATATCACCCGTCATAATGATATAGCGATTAGGGTATTTTGTTCCTTTTTGAATTGCCACTACATTCACGATCCAACTGTCTTTAGGTACACGTTCACCCACATTAGTTGTCACATAATCTTTTTGGTAAAAAACCTCTAAACAATTTTTACATTGTTTGGAAATGGTTTCAAATTCTGATTTTATCCAGCGACGTGCTGCTCCAATTCCTCTTGTGTTTGAAAGTGTATCACTAAAGGTATTGCGAGTACCAAAATTAGCAAGTGTTGTAATGTCTTTTTCTAATCTTTTTGTAGAAACAGCATCTATGATATCATAAATTCGACTGTCCGTTTGAGCAAAAGAAACAATTGAAAGAAATAAAAGTATCGGAAGAAAAGAATATTTCATGTCCTTTTCTTTCAAAGATACAAAATATGTATTTTCAAAAAGAAAAGGACTGAATAAATAGAATTGATTTTGTTATAGTTTGTGCATATTTGACGCCAATGTTTCAATAAATTTTGAAATTGGACCTTTAATCATCATCGCCATCATAGGGTTGAATTCGCCTTCAAAAACCAATTGTACTTCCGAACTATTTTCGGATAACGAATTAATATTTCCTGTTAGGGTAAAAGGGAGTTTATCAGAAGCTGCTCCTAAAATCACTTGGCTTGGAGCATTTTTTTCTTTCATTTTTAATTTTATTTCCGGCATTCCTTTTAGTCCGAAAATAAACGAATCTTCTCCGGTTACTTCAAATTTGGCAATGCTATCTGGCATTAATTTTTCAAAATTGCGAACATCACTCAACGATTCAAATAAATAGGGAGCTGCTTTTTCTACGGTAACTTTTGGACTTTCTAAATTCATTTTTTATTGTTGTCGGTTGTTTGTTGTCGGTTGTCTGTTTTCCGAAAGCTGATTAAATTTATTCTGTTTTTATCTATTCTCAAAACTAAACTTCTACACCCCAAGTTGAAGGACTCACTCGCCATTCCTGTAAAGTGTGCTGTTCTTCCTCTGTGATGTATTTTTTTGCAACAGCCAATTCCAATAAATTATCGTAGTTCGAAAGGGTGTGCAGTGTTACGTTGGCTTTTTTAAAATTCTCTACTGAAATATCAAAACCGTAAGTAAAAATTGCAACCATGCCTTTTACATTTGCTCCAGCCTCTTTTAGAGCTTCAACGGCTAGCAAACTGCTGTTTCCCGTGCTAATTAAATCTTCAACCACCACAACGTTTTGACCTTTTTGTAAAAAGCCTTCCACTTGATTTTGGCGACCGTGTTTTTTGGGTTCAGGTCGAACATACACAAAAGGAAGTCCCATGTATTCTGCAACAAGCATGCCAATGCCAATAGCACCCGTAGCAACGCCCGCAATCACATCTGGTTTTCCAAATTCTTTTTCAATATGTTTGGAAAATTCTTCCCGAATATAATTTCGAATCGGTGGAAATGAGAGTGTTACCCGATTATCACAATAAATTGGCGATTTCCATCCTGAAGCCCATGAAAAAGGATTTTTAGGATTTAATTTAATTGCGTTTATTTGTAAAAGCAATTCGGCCGTTTTTTTAGCTGTATCTTTATTAAAAATCATAGTACAAATGTATAAAGTTTTTGTGAACGACAAGCCACTTTTTTTGACAAATCAAATTCAAAAAGAAACAGATTTTCAGCTGTTTTTATTGGACAGTGTTGATATCAAGCAACTTATTATAAAAATCTTTAAAAATAAAGTGGATAAAGCTTTTTTATATCACCCGGATGAAAAGGAAATTCTTAAAAAACTTAAATCAAAAATTCCGATTGAAAAAGCAGGTGGGGGGTTGGTTTACAATGATAAAAACGAAGTTTTATTTATTTTTAGGAATAAAAAATGGGATTTGCCCAAAGGCGGAATCGAAAAAGGAGAGGAAATTGAAGACACCGCTCTACGCGAAGTAGAAGAGGAAACCGGCGTAAAAGGTTTAAAAATTACCCGAAAATTATCTAAAACCTACCATATTTTCAAGCGAAACGGTCGTTATAAATTAAAAATTACCCATTGGTTTGAAATGAAAACTGCTTTTTCCGGAAAAATGGTTGCTCAATTAGACGAAGGAATCGAAAAGGTAGAATGGATCAAACAACAAGATATTTCAACTTGTTTGACCAATTCCTATGAAAATATTAAACTATTGTTTGAAAAAGAAACGGTTTAATTAATTCAAAACCCTGTAAACCGGATAGGTGAGGTGAGAGGACTCATAGTATTGTGAGTTTTTATAAATCCAATCCAATTGGGCTGAACCATTATCTGCAAACGATTTGTCTTCCGCTTTTTTCTTTTCAAATTTTTCTTTCAAAGGTGGGTTTTTAGTTAAAATTTCAACTGCTAAATCTTCAAATACATAAGCTGAATAGCCTTCTTTTTGTTGTAAAATAGCGTCAAAAAAGTTCCAATTAAAAAACGAATCCGGTGCTTCAGGTTCTAGTGTTTCCAATAGATATTTTACGGCAAATTGTTGAGTAGAAATAATAAAGTCTCCTTTTTGGAATAGAACTTTTTCAATCGATTTTGTAACTGTTGTATTCGAATGTTGATAATGACCTTCATAAGCGGCAGTACCGGTTTTGTAATCGGCAATCTTATATTTTTCCACTTCAATCAATGTGTCGTTTTTCAATTGAATCATTTCTACTTTGTTCAATTTTAATAAATCAATCACATTCCACCACGATTTCGGGATGATATAAGCTGAAGGAATTTCAACTTGTTTTTGTGGTTTATAGAATTGGTAATAGGGAATTTGCTTTTTAAAGAGCTTCTTTTGGTCATAAAAAAGGCGTTCTTTTCCCGAAATATCACTTTTTTTATAACCCGATTCAAAACCTAAAAATTCAATTTGTTCCACTTTTGTACTATCAATTTTCCATTGCAAAGTATAGAGCGATTTTGGTTTAAATTGAAATTGATTTTTATTTCTTAAATCTTTTATTTTTGAATAATTTGCGTCTGTATGAGCAATAGTCTCCAACATAAATTCGTACGTAACTTTCACCCGATCTTCATATTTTTTTAGCATATGTGTTTCCGGCATGTATCCAATGGTATGAAAAAGTGATGCATAGCCTGTGGAATACCTCGGAAAGTCCATCATTTGAGTGAACCCTTTTTCGGGTGTTGCTCCATAAACAGTAACATACGGAATACTTTCAATCTTCTTTTTCAATAATTGTGTTCTGATGGCGGGCGTCATTTCATCTTTTAAATAATTTCCCAAATCAGTTCCTAATTTTTGATGTTGGGTTTGAATGTAAGTAAAGACGTATTGATAATCGGCACCATTACTCACGTGATTATCAATAAAAACATCCGGTTTTACAAGATGAAAAATTTCGGCAAAACTTCTAGCGTTTTTGGTATCTGATTTTACAAAATCACGATTCAAATCATAATTTCTGGCATTTCCTCTAAAACCATACGCTTCCGGTCCGTTTTGATTGGCTCTTGAAAAGGAATTTCGATTGTATGTTCCACCTATGTTATAAAATGGAATCATCGCTATAATCGTGTTCTTTGGAATTGGAATAGTATTGAGAACCAAGTCTCTAAAAAGCATCATCGAAGCATCTACACCATCGGGTTCACCGGGATGAATGTTATTATTGATAAGTAAAACCGCTTTAGATTGTTTTTTCTTTAAATCAAAATCTCTGTCCGGATTAAAAATTAGTAGATGGAGCGGTTCACCCGAATCGGTTTGACCCATTTCTATCATTTTAATTGTTTCGAATTGATTATCTAAAGCAATGTAAAAATCAATAGCTTCTTGGTAGGTTGCGGTTTGATTTTTGTTCCCTTTTTCATAGGGAGTAAGCCATTTGTTTTGTTGTCCATACACTGAAAATAGGCTTACCATCAGCATGGCAATAAGTAAAATTTTCTTCATTAAAAATTAGTTAACTTTTACAGAATCAGGCACCAAAACAGTGTAATCTCCACCGTTTCTAATCACATCACGAACTATGCTGGAACTGATGTAAGATGTTTTAGAAGCAGTCAACAAGAAGACCGTTTCAATTTTTGATAATCGTCGGTTGGTATGGGCAATGGCTTTTTCAAATTCAAAATCGGCAGGATTTCGAAGTCCACGCAAAATAAAATCGGCATTTTCTTTTTTGCATAAATCGATGGTTAAGCCTTCATATGAAATCACGCGAACCTTTGGTTCATCTTTGAAGGCTTCTTCAATAAACTTTTTTCGCTCCTCCAGCGAAAACATGTATTTTTTTTCAGCATTCACGCCAATGGCAACTACTATTTCATCAAACAGCGAAACACCACGTTTTATGATATCAAAATGACCTAAGGTGATGGGATCAAACGAACCGGGAAATATTGCTTTTTTCATAATTAATCTCGATCTATAGTATAAATACTGTCTTTTCGATATAAATCTACTAATTCTTTTTTTGAATACGATTTTATTTTATCAGAATAATATCGATCATCTGTAATAAAAAATACTTTTTTAAACCTAGAAACCGCTGTGTCGTTAAGAATAAAATAAACAGAATCTTTTTCAACTGCTGCAATTTTCATAGTGGTATATTTTGAAGGAATACAATTTAAAAAATATACATCGCCTACTTTTGGATTGTTAATATAATTTCCTTTTCTTTCATCTGCATTCGCCGATTGCAAAAATGCCCAAGGAATTAATATTGCTAATACAATTAAACCGGAAAACATCCAAACTTTGTGACGAGCTGGATGTAATTCATTTTCTCGTTGCAATTTGATTTTTATATTTTCAGAGAATTGTTTCTTTTGGAAAACTGAATCGCATTCGTTGCAAAAAACATGTGTAACTTTTTTATATGGAAAAATGGGAATCCAATATAAATGAAAATACGTCGATTCTATAATATATATCATAGAAACATGTTCTTTACACTCACTACAAGTCACGTTTGAAAGTAAGCTTTGCTTTATTATTTTTTCTTTTATTCCAAAATTAACCATTGGCTTATTTCAAAGCTAATTCAATAGCATTATCAAATAATTCCATCAACGAAATTCCTGCAACTTTGGCTTGTTGTGGCAAAATACTTTCAGTTGTCAACCCTGGTACGGTATTCATTTCCAGCATATACGGTTCATTGTTTACGATGATGAATTCACTTCTTGAAAATCCTTTCATTTTTAAAACTTCGTATGCTTTTTTTGCTATAGCAGAAACTTTTGAATGGACTTCATCTGTTATTCTAGCCGGTGTAATTTCTTTCGATTTTCCCAAATATTTGGCTTCGTAATCAAAAAAATCGTTTTCTGAAACGATTTCTGTAATAGGAAGAACGGTCACTTTTCCTTTATAATTAATCACTCCAACTGAAACTTCTACACCATCTAAAAAACTTTCGATGATGATTTCATTGTCTTCCTTGTAGGCATTTTCAATAGCGGGAAGCAAATCATCCTTCGTTTTTACTTTTGAAATTCCAAAACTGGAACCGGATTTGTTTGGTTTTACAAAACAAGGCAATTGAACTGTTTCAATAATTTTATCTAAATCAATTTCATCACCCAAATTCAAATAAAATGAAGTTGCTGTTTTAATTCCATATGGTTTTAAAACTGAAAGTAAATCCCGTTTATTAAATGTTAGAGCAGATTGATAGTAATCGCAACTGTTTTGCGGAATTCCTATTAATTCAAAATAGGCCTGCATCAAACCGTCTTCGCCCGGAGAACCATGAATAGCATTAAAAACAACATCAAAAGTTACTTTTTTACCCTCTACATCAACTGAAAAATCATTTTTATTGATTGGAAATTCTTCCTTTGATTCATTCACATAAACCCACTTATCTCTAGAGATATGAATTTTATAAGGAGAATATTTTGTTTTATCTAGATAGTGATAAACAACACTTCCGCTTGTGAGCGAAATTTGATATTCACTGGAATATCCACCCATGATGATGGCAACATTTTTCATTGAATTGCGTTTGTAAGTTAGGTTTATGTCAAACAAAATTATCATTTATTTATCGAAACAAAAAACGGTTTATAATTTTATATCTTTGCAACAAATAAAATAGAATGAGTTTAAGAAAATATCTCACCAGTAAAGTCTTTTTTCGACAATTTTTGGCAGCTTTAGGAATTATAGCAATTTTAGCTTTTATTTTTTTTAACATGCTATCCTATATAACCAACCATGGTGAAGAAATAACTGTACCAAATCTCAGTAAATTGAGTGTGGATCAAGCGGAAGAAAAACTGGAAAGTTTGGATTTGGAATATGTTTTACTGGATACGCTGGATTTTAAAAAGGACTTTCCAAAGTATGGCGTGGTAGAACAAGATCCAAAACCTGGATCTAAAGTAAAAGCCAATCGAAAAGTTTATATTAAGATAAATTCTGATGGATTTGCTTATGTAAGTTTGCCTAATCTGATTGAAAAAACGTATCGTCAAGCGGAACCGACACTTAAATCGATTGGTTTAGAAGTAGGAACCATTACCTACAAACCTTATTTGGGTAAAGACATGGTTTTGGAGATGAAATACAAAGGAGCACCGGTGAAACCGGGCACCAAAATCATGAAAACTTCAAAGATTGACTTGGTTTTAGGTGATGGAAAAGTCGCTTTTGACGAAACAGAGATAGACAGTCTTATGCAACAACAAGACTTAGAAAACACGGATGAATAACTTGCCAACTGTAGAATTAGAATCTGACGACGAATTATTTGAACACCATCGTTTTGATGTGCCGAAAGGTCAATCGATGGTTCGGATTGATAAATATCTAATGCAAGTTGTTGAAAATACCACACGTAACAAAATTCAACAAGCGGCCACCGCCGGAAATATTTTGGTAAATGATGTTCCGGTAAAATCAAACTATAAAGTAAAACCGTTTGATGTGGTTCGGTATTTAATGGCTCATCCGCCTTATGAATATTTGTTGGAACCTGAAAATATTCCTATTCATGTCGTCTACGAGGATGAGCAATTGTTAATTGTGAATAAAGAAGCTGGAATGGTGGTTCATCCCGGTCACGGAAACTACAGCGGTACATTAGTAAATGCATTAGCATTTCATTTTGAAAATTTACCGATGAACAGTTCCGAACGTCCCGGGTTAGTCCATCGAATTGATAAAAACACCTCCGGTCTATTGGTTGTCGCCAAAACGGAATTTGCAATGTCTTATTTAGCAAAGCAATTTGCTGACAAAACTTCTGAGCGTGAATACATTGCATTAGTGTGGGGAAATCCTGTGGAAGAGGAAGGAACCATTGGTGGCTTTATCGGTAGACATCAAAAAGACCGAATGCAAATGGCCGTTTATGATAGTGATGCTTTTGGAAAGCCGGCCGTAACGCATTACAAAGTGCTAGAAAGATTAGGATATGTTACGCTGATTTCCTGTAAGTTAGAAACAGGAAGAACACATCAAATTCGTGCACACATGAAGCACATTGGTTATCCTTTGTTTAATGATGAACGCTATGGAGGCCATCAAATTCTGAAAGGAACAACCTTTACAAAATACAAACAATTTGTTGAAAATTGTTTCAAAGTTTTACCTCGACAAGCTCTACATGCCAAAACATTGGGTTTTGAGCATCCTACAACCAAAGAATTCATGCGTTTTGATTCTGAGATTCCACAAGATATGGTAGATTGCATTGAAAAATGGAGAAACTATTCAAAATCAAATACATTTGAAGAAGAATAGTAATCTGTAAAAAAATAAAAGCAGCAATCTCATTTGTGATTTTGCTGCTTTTGTTTTAGGATGTTATAATCAGTTTAACCTCTTCTGAAAGAACCAGACGAATCACGAGTTGCAGAACGTTCTGATCTTGAAGAACTTTTTGTTGGTGCACTTATTTGACTGGAAGAAGAACGAGGTGTTGATTCTACTTTCGGTGCTGAACTTCTAGGTGTGCTTATTTGACCGGAATAAGAACGTGGCGTTGATTCTACTTTCGGAGCAGAACTTCTGGGTGTACTCATTGGACTTGAAGAAGAACGAGGAGTAGATCTCACTTTTGGCTCATTAGTAGAATTTCCGGAACCAATACTATTTGTTATCGGTCTATTTCTTGGTGTTGAAAATATACTACTTTCAGATGAAGAATTATTTTTCACTCTTGGTTTAGGGTTTTCTATTGTTGAAGATGTATTATAACTAAATTCTGAACTCCTTGTACTATTTCTTGGTGTGTTAATAGCCATTTCTCTAGTATCAGTAGATGAATTTTCTCTTATTCTTGGTGAACTTTGGTATGTATTAGAACGAACACCGCTGTTTCTTGTTCCTGTATAGGAAGTTTCAGAAAGTTGGTTATTTCTTGTATTTCTAACAGACGCATCAGCTGTAAATTCTTGACTTCTCGTGGCTCTGGTTTGAGTTAATTCATGACGGTTATTTACTCCTCTATTTCTTGTTGAAAACGAACGAGTAGGGTATTGCATTTCATAGGAATTAGCTCTTCGGGTTTGATGCATTGCAATTGCTCTGGAGCTTCTTCTGTAATTCACATAATGACATGTATTATTTACATTTACAAAAACATTTACATGATTTCTGTATCGAAAAATTGGCCAAGGATTCCAAGCGTAGTAATAGGTAGGATAATATCCCCAAATCCATGGTGAACAATACGGACGATAAGTGTTTACCCAGAATGAATTAAATATAATTGGTCTATGGATATAAATCGGTTCATAAATATAATTCGAACCATACATGTAAACATCACCCACCACTTGGACTTGTACGTTATTGTTTCTGTCTCTTTCAACTTCAACGGTAGCTACATCCTGAAAGACATCTCTTCCTAAAACAGATTGAACAATGATAAGATGTGTGCCGTTTTCAACCACTTCAATTACTCGCAAATAATCCACTTGGTTATCGTTGTTTAGATCCAGATTAGAAATTGGATTAGACGGGTCGTTTAATCTTCTTTCAAAATCTTCTAAATCGACAGCTTCACCAAAAATGTGAGCCACTGCTCTTAAATCTAAATTATCACTGATATCAATAGAATTTGCTCGCACTGTTGTTCTATCTTGGGCATTACTACTTGTCATCCCGACAAACAAAATGCAAAGGGTAAATAATGTAGTTTTCATAATGTAACGTATTAAAAGTTCATCGTATTTTTACTATACATTTTTAACGTTACAATTTCTGTGCCAATAGTTTTTTGATGATTTTTTTTATAAGAATATTTTGTAAAATCATATTTGTATAACTCATTTTTGTTATTATATTTGCATAAATTTTTAACAAAATGCGTAAAATTTGTGAAATTCTATTGTTAATCCTATTGATATCTTGTAAAGATGTTGAAAAGAAACCAATAACGAACTTACGTGCTCCGTTCACTGGAGTAGAAATTGACACACTTCTATCAGATACCATGAGTGTACGTGCCATAACCTTAGAAAAAGACAGAGTATGGTATGCAACCGATAAAGGAACGTATGGATATTGCAAATTTGATAAGTCAAAAAATTATATTGGTCAAATCACGTTTGATACTTTAAATCCTCATTTTAGAGGAATAGCCAAAAACAGTTCTTCCATTTTTATGATAAGTACTGAAAAACCGGCTTTAATTTATCAGGTTTCTAAAACGGATAACTTGGTAACAAAAGTATTTGAAGATAAACATCCGAAAGCATTTTACAACGGAATTCAATTTTGGAATGATTATGAAGGAATTGCCATGGGAGATCCCCAAAACGGTTGTCTTTCGGTTGTGATCACAAGAGATGCCGGTAAAACGTGGATAAAGACACCCTGCAATAATTTACCAAAAATAGAACAAGGAGAAGCCGGTTTTGCAGCCAGTAATTCGAGTTTGGTAGTGAAAGGGGACAATACTTGGATAGTAACCGGAGGCACAAAAGCAAGGATTTTCTTTTCGAAAGATAAAGGAAAAACATGGTCAGTGCATAATACGCCCATAAATCAAGGTAAACCAATGGCCGGAATTTTTACGGCTGACTTTTACAACGATACCATCGGAATAATTGCCGGAGGTGATTATGAAAATCAGGATGAAAACACTAAAAATAAAGCCTTAACCATTAACAGCGGACAAACGTGGGCTTTAATTTCTGATGGAGAAGGATTTGGTTATACTTCATGTATTCAGTTTGTTCCTGAATCCGGTGGACTTTTAACGGTGAGTGTTGGTCCGCAAGGAATCTACTTTTCTGATGACAGTGGTAATTTTTGGAAAAAAATCAGTAAGGAAAAAGACCTTCATACCATTCGTTTTATCGACGAACGAAACGCCATTGCTGCCGGAAACAATAAGATTGTCAAAATAAAATTCACCTCAAATTAGTTTCGTTTTGAAGAACGATTTTCACGGTATTGTTTCAAGAGATTTCGATTAAAATCTTCTTCAGCTTTTTTGAGTTTAATAATTTTATGCGAGCTGATAACATTCTTTAAATCAGCCACCAATTTTTTTCTCAATTGATGTGTTTCTTCTTCAACACTTTCCATTTGAGCAAGTAAAACAGCCGCTTCTTTTTCAGACATTGTATCTAAATCAGCTTCCATACGTTTCATATACGACTTCATTTTTTCATGGCGTAACTCAAATTGCTTGTATTCAAAAGCATTATAAATTGGCCAAAACTTTTCGGCTTCTTGCGAGGTTAAACTTAATTCACTCGTAATAAAAGCAGTTTTTAAAGCTTTTACTTTATCTCTTTTACCACCTTGGGCAAAACCAGTTGATGCAAAAACTAAACAAATAAGTAATGTATAAATGGAACTTTTTTTCATGGTATTCTTTTTAATCAATGAGATATTGTTCAAACGTTTCGTTTTCAAGTAAATATTTTTCAATAGTTTCAGTTTCTAATGACTGTTGTTTTTGCAAAGAAATTAAATCAGATTCGTCTAAATGACTAATGATATCTTCCGTATAAATAGTTGGATGATAGCTTAAATACTGTTCAATAGATTCATCATCAAGTGGTGCAGTATTCATTTTCCAATTTTGATATAAGGGAATAGTAATTGCCAAAATTACAATAGCAACAGCAGCAGAGAACCAATATTTTCGATTTGGATTCAGTTGAATAACTTTTGGTTCTTCGATAGCTAATTGAGCTGAAATTTTAGATTCGAGTTCTTCAAAGTAGTTTTCAGGCACTTTAAAACCCGATTTAATTTTTGGTTGTTTATGTAAATCTATTGGATTCATACTAATTTGACTTTAAAAATAATAAATGGTTTAATCAACGTTTAAATATTCTTCAATTTTTTTTACTGCAATGTGGTAGGAAGCTTTCAATCCTCCCACTGTTGTTCCAAGAATCTCTGATATTTCTTCGTATTTTAATTCTTCAAAATATTTCATTTTAAACACGAGTTGTTGTTTCTCAGGTAGTCGAGCAATTGCCTTTTGCAGTTTTACTTGAATTTCATCGCCATCAAAGTATTCATCGGCTTGCATTTTTTCGGTTTGTTGTTGCAAATATTCTTCGCTGGTCGTTTGAAATCGTTTTGATTTTTGCTGCAAAAAGGTGAGCGATTCATTGGTCGCAATGCGATACATCCACGAAAAGAGTTTACTTTCCCCTTTAAACCCGTTTAAGCTTCTAAATACTTTAACAAAAGTATTTTGCAAAACATCATCGGCATCATCGTGATTTAAAACCAAGTTACGAATGTGTGAATACAAGGGTCGCTGGTATTGAGATACCAACTGCTGAAAGGCATTACGCTGCGTTTTGGGATTTAATAACGCTTCTAAAAAAGCTTTTTCGTCTTGCACAACCGTGTTTATCCATTAGACTGTGAATGTACAAAAAGGTTTAATAGTATTTTTTAAAAATAAAACACCAAACTATTCAATAGGAGTGGAGTTTACAAGAGAAGGAGCAATCACTCTACTTGTTTGTTGTTTTACCGGAATATAAATTTCGGTTAACCATTGCGAAGGTTGCTTAACATCGGCTCTATTTTTTACATATACCTCACGAAAAGCACCATTAAAATTTTGGTCTAAATTGTTTTTTTTGAGGTAGTCAAAACCTTTGTCCCATGCTTCTTTACTGTGTGAATAATCACCTTTTAAAACAATTTTTAACGCTTGATGTGGTTGAATACTATCTACTGTAAATTCACTTTCAGGTGTGGTATATATAATTTCTTTTAATGTTGTGGCGATAGAAAAAACCGTTTTGTTTTTTGCCACATCGTAAGTATCAAAAACGACAAACTTTTGGTTGTTGGTTTTAATTTTATTATCTGACACAAAATTATGAAGCAAAGGCAACGATTTTTGAAGAAAACTATAAAAATCAGAAACCTTACTTTCACCTTTTCGTTTTAGGTATTTTTGAGGTAACACTTCAACAATTCCATTCAAATCTATTGAGTAAGTTGAAATTTCTTTACGAAGTACTTTATCTAAAGTAGCTAGATTATTTTCAAAATCGGCACCTAATTTTTTTTCAAATCCGCCGTAAAATAAGGATTGTAATTTCCCCATGAAATCTAATTCTCCACTTGAATTCATAGTAACTTTTGTTCCGCCAATTGTATCTTTAAATGTAATATAAGCATCACCAGATTCACCATTCCAATTAACTTTTTGGGCAATACTGTCGTTTTCTTTTAAATAGATAGTTTTCACAACACCTTCACCATCTGTTCCAGACCAACTAAATGATCCACCCACACCAATTGTATTTTTGGGGTAGTTAATTTTCATTTCCTTGTCATCCAAACCACAAAATGATTCCCAATTTTGATAATCATTTACATATTGAAAAAGAGCTGATTTATCAATGTTGATTACTTTGCTTTTAGTGACAGAAAACGAACCTTCTTTGGTTGATAAATAAACCGAAAAAGCCAGTAAAATCAATAAAATTAGTAGTAATATATACTTTAATATTCTCATTGCGAATGGATGTTATTTTAATAACGATGTAAAGGTAGGAAATTTATTTTTGTTTTAACAAATAGGTTTTTTTGAAGAAAATTTAAACCATAAAAAAACGCCAAGAAATTCGTGGCGTTTTTAAGTATAGATAGGTTTAGAAAATTATTTTCCGGTTTGTTTTTTCATTTCTTTTTCAATCATGTCATAAAACTGATCGATTTTTGGCATTACAATAATTCTTGTTCTTCGGTTAGCGGCTCTGTTTTCAACCGTATTGTTTTCAACTAAAGGAAGGTATTCGCTTCTTCCTGCTGCAATTAACTGACGTGGATTTACTTTATGCGTGTTAGTAAGCACTCGTACTACAGCGGTAGCACGTTTCACACTCAAATCCCAGTTATCAACTAAAACACCATTTTTGTATGGAACGTTATCTGTATGGCTTTCTACCATACATTCAAAATCGGGTTTGTCTTTCACAACTTTAGCTACTTTACCTAAAATTTCTTTGGCACGATCGCTTATTTCATAACTACCTGATTTAAAAAGCAATTTATCAGCGATAGAAATCATAACAACACCTTTATCAACATTAATTTCAATATCCGGGTCAGAAATACCGACAGCACCTTTTAAACTTGTTACCAATGCTAATGTAACGCTGTCTTTTTTGGTCAAAGCATCTTGTAAACGCGAAATTTTTAAATCTTTTTCTTTTAAACTTTCTAACGATTTTTCAAGATTTTCTGCTCCTTTAGTGGTTAGGGTAGTTAAATTACCCATGTTGTTGATTAAATCTGAATTGTTTTTCTTTAAATCATTAACTTGATTGGCAAGTAACTCTTTTTCACTTAAACACAAGTTTAATTTTGATGTTGCAGTGTTCAATAAATCTTGACATTCTTTGTTTTTTGCCTCCAATTCTGCTATTTTCTTCTTGGTGCCACATGAGCCCAACGTTAAGGCAACAATTGATAGTAATAAAACTACTTTTCTCATAATTATGATTTTTTATTTTTACAAAATTAACGTCATTCTGTGAATAGAATTACATTTTAATAGATAAACTAATGTTAAAATTTATCAGCAAATATCGTGCATTTTTTTACAAAATAGCTGTAAACAATGCTTGTTGTTTGATAATAAGTATTTTTGACTTTAGCATCTCGTTTTCGTATTGTTTTGATTAACAATGCATAAAATGAAATATGGGCTTTAATTATCGCTAAAATATGCTTATGCTTTCCTGTTGTTAAAAATTGAATTCCGGCAATACCATCTAAAATCAACCTTTCAAAAAGTATAAATAGTAATGATTGAGTTGGTAAATTCTTAGTAAGCATTAACAATGAATTCCTAAAATTCAAAAATGTTTTTCTCGGATTGGAATTCGATAAAGTTCCACCACCAAGATGATAAACGGTTGATTGTCCACAATAAAAAGTATCGTAACTTCGATTGAAACTCCTCCAACATAAATCGATTTCTTCTTGATGAGCAAAAAAATCCGCATCAAAACCCTTTAACTCACGAAACACATTTTTTCGGATAAAAAAACAAGCACCGGATGCCCAAAATATTTTTCGAGTGTCATTGTATTGTCCTTTGTCTTCCTCAATTGTATCAAAAATGCGTCCACGACAATACGGATAACCAAACTTGTCAATAAATCCACCACCGGCACCGGCATATTCAAAATGAGTTTTCTTTTTATAATCTAAAATTTTGGGTTGTACAATCGCCGTATTCGGATGTTGCTCAAAATGAGATAGAATAGGAGTGAGCCAATTTTCGGTTACTTCAATATCAGAATTGACTAAACAATAAATTTCTTCTTCAATGTTTTGTAAACCTTCATTATAACCTTGTGCAAAGCCAAAATTTTCTTTGTTTTGAATGATTTGAACAGACGGAAAATCTTCTTTCAAAACCAATATTGAATCATCTGTGGAAGCATTATCAATCACATAAACCGTTCCTTCTTGCGAATACTTGACCACCGAAGGCAAAAACTCTTTTAAAAGTTTGGCTCCGTTCCAGTTCAAAATGACGATTGCAATTTTTTTCAAGATGATTTTGTTATTGCGTTGTAACTTGGAATGTCTTTCAAAAACAAATAACTTTCCTTCTCCAAATCCATTTGGCAAAAATAGTGATTCAATCCGTTGGTTACCATTAAATAATTCGCTTTTAAAGTCAAATTATACCGGGCAATTTGATCAAAAACGGTTTGTGAAATGGCTACGTTTGGTTGTTTGCATTCAACTACTAAAAAAATAGTTCCATTGGGTTGAAAAACAACAATATCGTAACGTTTGGTTAAACCGTTAATTTTAATGACTTTTTCTACATTAATCAACGATTTCGGATAGTTTTTTTCGACCATTAAAAACTGCACTACATGTATGCGTACCCATTCCTCCGGAGTGAGTACCACAAATTTTTTCCTGATTTCATCAAAAACCAACAAGTTATTTTCACTATTTTTGAAGCGAAAGGAATAGTCGGGAAAATTAAGTTTTTGCATACCGCAAATGTACTTATTTTAAACAAAAAGCCAACTTATTCGCCAAGACAAGCTCTATCATGGATGAAATTGTAAAAATTATAAGCGATATTAAAAACGGAAACATCAAACCTATTTATTTTTTAATGGGTGAAGAACCGTATTATATTGATAAATTAACGGAATATATTGAAGATAATGTATTGTCGGAAGAGGAGAAAGGATTTAACCAAATGGTGCTGTACGGACGTGATGTAACCGTGGAAGACATTGTAGGCAATGCAAAACGCTATCCAATGATGGCCGACCGACAAGTGGTGATTGTGAAAGAAGCACAAGAACTTTCCAGAACCATTGATAAATTGGAAAGCTATGCCGAAAACCCTCAACCCACAACGGTTTTGGTGATTGCATACAAATATAAAACGTTGGATAAACGTAAAAAATTAACCAAAACCATTGAAAAAAACGGACTCCTTTTTGAGAGCAAAAAGTTATATGAAAACCAAGTCGCCGCTTGGATTTCCAGAGTGTTAAAACCAAAAGACTATTCCATTGAACCCAAAGCTGCCGCGATGTTGGTAGAGTTTTTAGGAACCGATTTGAGTCGTATCAGCAATGAATTAGACAAACTACAAATCATTTTACCCAAAGGCATTGTTATCAATCCCAATCATATTGAAACGAATATCGGGTTCAGCAAAGATTTTAATCAGTTTGAATTCCGAAAAGCTATTGGCGACCGCAACGAATTACAATCCTACCGAATTGCACAACATTTTTCGCAAAACAAAAAAGAGTATCCGATGGTATTGACTGTTGGAATGGTATTTAGTTTTTTCTCCGCTTTGTTACAATACCATGGTTTAAAAGACAAATCACCGGGAAATGTTTCAAAAGTGATTAAAGTAAATCCGTACTTTTTAAAAGATTATGATGTTGCTTTGAAAAATTATCCGATGAAAAAAGTCAGTTCCATCGTTGCCAAACTTCGCGAGATTGATGTGAAAAGCAAAGGAGTAGGAGCCAATCAACTCAACGATGAAGATTTATACAAAGAGTTGTTAACTACCATTTTTGCAAAATAAAAAACCACCAATCGGAGGAGATTGATGGTTGATATATTATTTGTAAGAAATTAGAATTTCACTTTCACTGTTTTTGTTTCCCCATTACGTTTAAACGTAACCGGTAGTTCATCACCTGAATTGATTTTTGATAAACAGTTCATGTAACCATACACTTCTTTAATTTCACAATCGCCAATTTTTAGAATCACATCACCACCCTGTATTCCGGCCAATTGAGCCGGTCTGTTATCCGTTACACCATCCACATGTAATCCATCGCCGTGATCGGTATAATCCGGCATGATGCCTAACGTGACTTTGTATTTTGGAGCGGTTTTAGGAGCGTCAGTTTTGGTGGGAACAAATTCAACTTTGTCTAAGGCTGCAATTTCGTTACACACTCTAAAAACATAATCGGTAATGTTGCGGACTCCATAATAACTGATTTTTTCTTCATCATCTGATGGTTTGTGATAATCGGCATGGGTTCCGGTAAAGAAAAATAACACCGGAATATTTTTCAAATAAAAAGAAGTATGATCCGAAGGTCCCATGCCGCTTTCGTCCAACGTAACACCAAATCCGGCCGGTTTATTTCGTTCCACAATCGATTTGAAGTTGGGATTGGTTCCAATTCCACCCACTGTCAAGTTTTTCATTTCGTTCAAGCGACCAATCAT
Organism: Flavobacterium sp.; assembly: GCF_044339515.1. GTDB lineage: Bacteria > Bacteroidota > Bacteroidia > Flavobacteriales > Flavobacteriaceae > Flavobacterium. The sequence continues at coordinate 28,342 of NZ_JBIIVK010000012.1, read as the reverse complement.
GTCCAAATTAATCATGCTGATAATGTTCGGATGATTGTTTTTCAAGACATTGGCCAATTGTTTTGAACCGATTAGTCCGTCCTCTTCACCCGAAAAAAAAGCAAATAAATAATTTACATTCTCAGTAGTTTTATTTTTAGCATACATACGAGCCAATTCCAAAACTGCAGCAACACCCGAAGCATTGTCATCCGCACCGTTGTGAATTTCTCCTTTTGAATTGGGTTTAGAAGAATGGTTGTGCTCATTCAATCCTAAATGGTCATAATGTGCTCCAATCAAGATGGTTTTGGTCGCTTTATTGTCTAAAAAGGCTACCACATTTTTTCCTGAGTTTTGTTTGATTTGTGTGGAATCATGCGGATTCAAACGTACTTTATAGTCAAATTTTTGTATGTAATTTTTCCCGTCATACGGCTTTAAACCTAAACTTTTCAATTCTTTCACTAAATAATTAGCAGCCAATTCTTCACCTTTTGAACCGGTTAATCGTCCTTGTAATTCATCAGAAGCTAAATAGGAAATATGTTTTTTCAACGATTTTGGTTGCGTCAATTCTGCTTCGTCTTGATCTACCCAATCCGCTATGAACACATTGGTTTCTCTAGGTTTCGACTGCATTCGATTACTCGAAAAAACTAATTTTTTTCCATCCGGTGAAAACATTGGAAAGGCATTGAATTCACTTTCCCACGTAATTTGACGTAAATTTTCACCATTAATATCAATCATGTACAATTGAAAATCATATCCTCTGGTAGAATGATGGTTAGATGAAAATATAATTTTTTGGTCTGATGGATGAAAGTAGGGAGCCCAATTGGCTTTTCCTAAGTTGGTAATTTGCTTTAAATCAGACCCGTCAATATTACAAGTATAAATTTCCATTTCGGATGGAGCAACCAAATTTTGACTCAACAAATCTTTATATTCTTTGATTTCTTCCTCTGTTTTAGGGCGAGATGAACGGAATACAATTTTCTTGCTGTCATGCGAAAAGAAACAACCCCCGTCATAGCCTAAACCAAAAGTGATTTGTTTTAAATTGGAACCATCAATATCCATGGTGTAAATTTCTAAATCTCCACTTCTTACACTGGTAAACGCAATTTTTTTTCCGTCAGGTGAAACTACAGCTTCAGCATCATAACCCGGAGAATCGGTTAATTTTTTGGTGATATTTCCATTTAAATCAGCAATGTAAATATCAAATTCAGGATAAATCGCCCAAAGATATTTTCCATCGGTTGATTTTGGTGGAGCGGGACAAGCGTGGTTGTCTGCATGTGTGGAAGCATACAAAATGTGTTTTCCATCCGGCATATAATAAGAGCAAGTGGTTCTTCCTTTTCCGGTAGAAATCAATTTCAAACTTTTTTCATTGAATTCTTGTTCTTGTAAATCCAACATAAAAATTTGATCACACGGAACACCAAACGCTTTATTAGTCACTTGTAAGGTTAATTTTTTTCCATCCGGACTAAAATAAGCTTCCGCATTATCGCCACCAAACGTAAGTTGTTTGATGTTTTTTAAGTGACGCTCTTGTGCTCCTAAAACGAAGGATAGTAATAAAAATAAAACGATTAATCTGAATTTGAACATGATAATTTTTAATTTGAAGTTGCAAATATATTAAAACATCACGGCTCAATAAATTATTCATACTAGTTTATGATTTGTTCACGATTATTTTGATTTTTTATTATGACATTATTAACGATATTTGCAACTCCAAAACAAATAACTAAATTATGGGAATGAATAAGAATACAGTCTTAGCATGGGCTACTTTCATTATGATTATTATGGGAATTATCCTTATCGGATTAGGCATCTATCGATATGCTGATGTAGCCGGTTGGGGTTTTGCTACGGTAGGCATAGGATTTTTAGCAATTGCATGGGTGTTTAATGCATTAAAAGGAAGAGTTTAATTTAAATTACACAACAATGTCAGACGATAAAAAGGTCATCTTTTCGATGTCAAAAGTGAGTAAAACTTACTCCAGCACGAACAAACAAGTTTTAAAAGATATTTATTTAAGTTTCTTTTATGGAGCCAAAATTGGAATTTTAGGTTTAAATGGTTCCGGAAAATCTTCTCTTTTAAAGATTATTGCAGGAATTGATAAAAATTTTCAAGGTGATTTGGTTTTTGCACCCGGTTATAAAGTGGGTTATTTAGAACAAGAACCACAATTAGACGAAACCAAAACAGTGATTGAAATTGTTCGCGAGGGAGCTGCAGAAATTTTTGCACTTTTAGAAGAATTCAACAAAATCAATGATATGTTTGGTTTGCCGGAAGTCTATGAAGATGCGGATAAAATGCAAAAATTGATGGATCGTCAAGCGGAATTGCAGGATAAAATTGATGCAGTGGGAGCATGGGAAATTGATAATAAACTGGAAGTAGCGATGGATGCTCTTCGCACTCCTGATTTGGATACGCCAATCAAAGTATTATCCGGTGGTGAAAAAAGACGTGTGGCTTTGTGTCGATTATTATTGCAACAACCGGATGTATTATTGTTGGATGAGCCAACCAACCACTTAGATGCGGAATCAGTATTGTGGTTAGAACAACATTTACAACAATATCCCGGAACCGTAATTGCCGTAACACACGACCGTTATTTCTTAGACAATGTGGCCGGATGGATTTTAGAGTTGGATAGAGGAGAAGGTATTCCGTGGAAAGGAAATTATTCTTCTTGGTTAGACCAAAAATCAAAACGAATGGAATTGGAAGAAAAAGTAGCTTCCAAACGCAGAAAAACACTGGAACGCGAGTTAGATTGGGTTAGACAAGGAGCAAAAGGTCGTCAGACTAAACAAAAAGCACGTTTGCAGAACTATGATAAACTCTTGAACGAAGATCAAAAAGAGTTGGATGAAAAATTAGAGTTATACATTCCAAACGGGCCACGATTAGGAACAAATGTTATCAATGCGAATGGTGTTTCAAAAGCATATGGCGATAAATTGTTGTATGAAGATTTGAATTTTACCCTTCCTCAAGCCGGAATTGTGGGAATCATTGGTCCGAATGGAGCCGGAAAAACTACTATTTTCAGAATGATTATGGGAGAAGAAGCTCCGGATAAAGGAACTTTTTCGATTGGAGAAACCGTTAAAATTGCCTATGTTGACCAATCTCATTCCAATATCAATCCAGATAAATCGATTTGGGAAAACTTTTGTGATGGTCAGGAATTAATCATGATGGGTGGAAGACAAGTGAACTCAAGAGCTTATTTAAGTCGTTTTAATTTTGGCGGAAGCGATCAAAATAAAAAAGTAGCCACACTTTCCGGTGGAGAGCGGAACCGTTTGCACTTAGCGATTACCTTAAAAGAAGAAGGTAATGTTTTACTTTTGGATGAGCCAACCAACGATTTAGATATCAATACCTTGCGAGCGTTAGAAGAAGGATTGGAAAACTTTGCCGGTTGTGCCGTGATTATTTCTCACGATAGATGGTTTTTAGATAGAGTTTGTACGCACATTCTAGCCTTTGAAGGCGATTCTCAAGTCTATTTCTTTGAAGGAAGCTTCTCAGAATACGAGGAAAACAAACGCAAACGATTAGGTGGCGATTTGACACCCAAACGAATTAAGTATAAGAAATTAGTAAGAAATTAAAATTGAAAATCCTGAGCAATCAGGATTTTTTTTCAATACTTTGTTTTATATTTGATAAATTATCCATTAAGAATGTCCCAAAAATTTGGTTACCTACTACTTATACTTTTGTCTTTTTCTGTTTTTTCACAAGAAAAAAAAGTAACCAGAGATGAAGTATTGAATCTGTTGACTACTTCAGATAGTTTGATGTTTAAAGCAAAATATAAACAATCACTTTTACTATCAAATGAAGCTTTAAAAAAGGCCATACAATTAAAAAATGACAACCTGATTGCTTTGTCATACAACTCGATTGCCGGAAACTATGAAGAAATCTTAGAAGAAGACAAAGCTCTTGATTTCTACAAAAAGGCAGTGTTTTATTCTGAAAAAGCAAGAAATGATACCTTAAAAATTTGGTTTTACAACAATATTGGTAATATTTATTTGTATCGCAAAAATAACATTGATGTTGGAATAGAATATTACGATAAATCATTAGAATTTTCCAATCGTTTGAAAGATACTGCCTCATCGGTATTAACAAAAATAAATCTCTCGTGGGCATATTTTCAAAAGAAAAATTACACCAAAGCTATTCAAAACCTTGATTTTGCTGAAAAACATATTGATTTTATGCGTTTTCCTGATACGGAAACCTATCTCAATTTGTTATTAGGAATGAAGTTTAGCCATTTAAAAGAGAATGATAAAGCCAAATTATATTATCAAAAAGCCATTGAGATTAGTATTGAAAATCAATTAGATTCCTATTTGTCAGACAGCTATGAGCAATATGCAAATCATTTATTTGAAATTGGAGATTATAAAAATGCCTACCTAACCTTAGACAAGCATGAAGATGTTAAAGATAGGGTTTTTCGTTCTGAAAACATTAAAAATGCTGAATTAGTAGCCCTAAAAATTGAACTTGATGAGTCAAAAAAAGAAATTCAAGAAATAAAAAAAGAAAGAAGTCTACAATCAGATAACCTAAAGAAAACCAAAATTATTGTCACTTTGATACTTGTTTTTTTAATGTTGATGATGTTTTTGCTTTACATTTTATATAGAAACAATATTTTTAGAAGAAAAATTAATGATTTTCTGGAATCTAAAAATGAAGAATTAAATGTTGCCAAAGAAAAAGCGGAAGAAGCATCTAAATTAAAAACACAATTCATTTCTACCATTAGTCACGAATTACGAACACCATTATATGGCGTAGTTGGAATAACAAATATGCTTTCTGATGAGCATAAAAAATTGGCTAATAGTCCACATTTAAATTCTTTAAAATTTTCAGCACGCTACCTTCTCTCGTTGGTAAACGACTTACTTCAGATTAATAAAATTGAAGAAAATAAAGTGGTTTTAGAGCATGTAACCATGAATGTGGCTGACGAAATCAACATGGTTTCTAATTCTTTGTCGTTCATTGCTACACGTAACAACAATATGGTTATCACGGAAATTGACCCTACAATTCCTGAGTTTCTAGTGGGAGATAAAATCAGACTCTCACAAATTTTGATGAATTTGGTAAGTAACGCTTTGAAGTTTACACAAAACGGTGAAGTAAAAATAAAAGCAAGTTTAGACCGCAGTGAAAATTCACTTTGCTACATTAAGTTTGAAGTAATTGATACCGGAATGGGTATTGCTGAAAAAGATTTAGGAAAGATTTTTGATAAATTTGTTCAAATTGATCGTAAAGAGGATGATTACCAAGGTGCCGGATTAGGACTTTCTATTGTGAAAAAATTGGTAAAACTCTTTGGAAGTGAAATTTTTGTAAAAAGTGAAGAAGGTAAAGGAACCGCTTTTGATTTTACAATCGCCTTTGATTCGGATCGCTCTAAAGTGAATGAAATAATTAATAATATTCCGGTTGACCTTTCTAATGCACAAATTTATAAGGTTTTAGTGGTTGAAGACAATAAAATCAATCAAATGGTTACCCGAAAATTTATGGAAAAAAGCAACTTCAAAACGTTAATTGTAGATGATGGTTATGCCGCTATTGAAGCTTTGTCTAAAGAACCTTTTGATGTTGTTTTAATGGATATAAATATGCCATTAATTAATGGATTTGAAACGACTAAACTTATTCGTAAGAAAGGATTAACAATCCCAATTATTGCATTAACAGCCTTTGCAAAAGATGAAATTTCGGAGGAAGCTTATGAGGCCGGAATGAATGATGTGCTCATTAAACCATTTGAACCCACAAAATTAATTTACAGCATTGAAATGTTGGTAAAAAGAAAAGACGATTAATACCAACGTTTTTTATTCTTTTTCGAAGCATCGGATTTTCTCGATGGTGCTGCTTTTTTTGTATTTCTGTAATCTTTTTTTTCAGGTTCAATGACCGTTTCAGCCTCATTCCATGGATAAGGATGATCTTTGATGGTTTTTACATTCACTTTCACCAACTTTTGAATGTCTTTCCAATATACTTCTTCGTCTTTTCCACAAAAAGAGATGGAAATTCCGCCATTTCCTGCACGACCTGTTCGACCAATTCGGTGTACATAGGTTTCAGGAATATTAGGTAAATCGAAGTTTAAAACGTAGGGCAGACTTTCAATATCTATTCCACGAGCAGCAATATCTGTGGCCACTAAAACAGAAATTTCATTCTTTTTAAAAGCCTCCAAAACACGTTGTCGAGCGGATTGCGATTTGTCTCCGTGAATCGCCTCGGCATTTACGCCGTTTTTCTTCAAGGCTTTCACCACATTATCTGCTCCGTGTTTGGTTCTGCTAAAAACCAACAATTGTTTTAAACCTTCATTTCGAATGAGATGGTATAATAATTTTCGTTTATCTTCTTTATTGACAAAGTAAATGCGTTGCTCCACCGTTTCAGCAGTAGACGAAATAGGTGTCACGGAAACATATTTGGGATTGGTTAAAAAACTATCCGCTAATTCTCTAATGGCAATTGGCATCGTAGCCGAAAACAATAAAGTCTGACGGTTGTCGGGCGTTAATTTGATGATTTTTTTAACATCATTAATAAAGCCCATGTCTAACATTTGATCAGCTTCGTCTAAAACCAACGTATGCAAATGATCTAAATCGATAAAACCTTGTTTATGCAAATCCAATAAACGACCGGGCGTAACAATCAAAACATCAACACCTTTTTTTAATTGATCTACTTGTGGTACTTGGCTCACGCCCCCAAAAATGGTTAATTGACGGATATTGGTATATTTGCCATAGGTTTCAAAACTTTCTCCAATTTGAATAGCCAATTCGCGAGTGGGCGTAACCACTAAAGTTCTAATGTATTTTCTTTTTTGAGCAGAACCTACAATTCGATGCAACGTATTCAGAATAGGAATGGCAAAAGCGGCCGTTTTTCCGGTACCGGTTTGTGCACATCCCACCAAATCATTTCCCTCTAAAATTACCGGAATGGCTTGTTGTTGAATAGGAGTAGGGGTTGTGTAGCCTTCGTCAGACAAGGCATGTTGTATATTAGAAAGAAGATTTAAATCTTGAAAAGTCATAGTATTTTATTTGCCGGCAAAGATAGGGTAATTATTCTACTGACTTAAACAATTTGCAGCTAAATGGTTTTTACACCTCCAACACACCCTTTGCTTTTATAAAATCTGTAATCAAATAACCAATCAATTTTCCAATCAATTGTGGATTTTTCTCATCTGATAAATCAGGAGCCCCTTCGCAAATATGAAGATAAGCTGCATTTGCATGTTGCCCGAAATGATGAATGAATTGACGGGTTTGTTCCACCGAAAATCCGCTTGGTGTCATGGCACTGCTAGCAATATTAGGCAAAGAATCCAAATCAATTTCTATTCCAAAAAAATCATTCTTTATAAAAGTTAAGGCTTGATTCAGCTCTTGCTCAAAGTTTTTGACTTTTCGAATGGCAATTTCATCATAGGTATTAAAACGAACTCGATCCTCTAAATCTTTTAATCGTAACAACACATTTTTAGAAGTATAACTTTCGTGTAAGCCGTAGATAAAGTACTTTTTTAAAAATCCCTCGTCAAACGCATAGGAAAATCCATTGCCACTGTGTCTTCCTTCTAAAATTCTAAAATCAGAATGAGCATCTAGATTCACGGCATTAATTGGTTTTCCTTTTGCTAAAGCCGTCCCTTTAATGTTACCGTAGGCATTGTTATGTCCGCCTCCAACAATAATCGGAATTTTTCCGGCTTTTACGATGGTAAAGACGATATGGGAAACTTCTTTGTCAATTTTTTCAACCAAAGTGGAAAAAGTCTTGCGGTCGTCTACGTTATGAAAATCTAAACTTTCAGCAATTTTCATGTCATTTTTTACATTCAATGACCCCAAAATCAGAAGTTGACTTCCTTTACAAAAACGGTTGTGTTGAATGTTGGCAATACTTCTGATAGCACTTTCCCATGCTGAAGCGGCACCGGGACGACCAAAATTTGCCCGAACGCCAATGTCTTCGGGAATGCCGAATAAAACAAACTTGGCTTTGCTTTCGGTTAGAAACGTTATTGGGTCCACTCCTTTGGGAATGGTAAGCATTTTTTCGCCAAATTTTATTTCACCACTTCTGTGATTGGTTATCTTTCCCAAATCAATGGAAGTAAACGGAACAAGGTTTTCCATAAAAAAATTATTGCATTCAAAAATACTATTTTTAAATAAATTACGTTAGAAAAATGCATATCGAATCTAAATTAAAATTAACTTTGCCTAAAATCAACTTAAAATGGAAAACCAAAACAACAACAATTCAAAACTAAAAGCGATAATACTGGTATTGTCACTTTTGCTATTAGCCAGCTTGGGCTATATGTTTAAAATGAGTTCTGATGCTAAAAAGGTGGAAACAGAATTATCTTCTGTAACAACAGAAAAAGAAACGGCTTTGGCTGAATTAGCTCAACTAAAAACAACTTATGATGCAGCCATTGCAGAAAACACGTCGATGTCTGAAGAATTAATCGCAGAACGTGACAAAGTGGTTAAATTAATGGAAGAAGTTAAAAAAGCAAAAGGTGATGTTGCTGCTATGAACAAATACAAATTACAAGTACAGCAATTACAAACTAAAATGAATGCCTTGATTCAGGAAAATGATGAATTGAAGAAGTTGAACCAAGATTTAACTACTGAGATTGACAGTACGAAAACAATTTTAGTAGAGGCACAACAATACAATCAAGTATTGACCGGTCAAAACGAAGAATTATCTAAAACTGTTGAAAAAGCTTCTAAACTTTCAGTTTTAAATTTAAAAACCGGAGCTTATAAAGTGAAAAATTCCGGTAAAGAAGTAGCTACAGAAAGAGCAAGTAGAGCAGATATTTTGAAAGTAAGCTTTACCATTGCTGAAAACAAAGTAGCTAAATCAGGCGATAAATCATATTACATACAAGTAATTGACAGCAAAAACAATGTGTTGGGTGAGAAAAAACTAATTGAATTTGGCGACCAATCGTTAACCTATAGTTTTATATCAACTGTTCAATACGAAAACAATACTGTAAATGTTTCTGAAAACCTTCCGGGTGAAAACTTTGAAAAAGGTACTTACTTCGTAAACATTTTTGACAAAGGAGAATTAGTTGGAAAAACAAGTTTCTCTTTGAAATAAGAATTAATTTAATAGAATAGAAAAGGAGCAATGTGATGTTGCTCCTTTTTTTATTGAATCTATTTAATAACTTATATTAAAGTAAGTTTCAATACTCGTCATTTTATAATTGAATGTATCAATTTCTGTCACTTTTTCTTCAGTAATTAAATAATATTTTTCATTTGAATGAAGGTAAATTTCATTTTTATTTATAAAGCAAATACTATCAATATTTTCAATTATAACTACACCTGCATTATCATTTTGACAGTCTTTTTTTATTAAACAGAAACTGTCATGTGAATATTCCGTTATTAAATAACTTTCATTGATTTCCTCTCTGAATGGTTCACCATCAATAAATGATGGTACAATGAATTGACAACTTGCCAGTGTCACTAACAATAATATTGAAATATAGTATTTCATAGTATATATTTTTAAATAACTTTCCCTTCAATCATAACCGTTTCAATCAAATTACTTCCAAACTCATACGGCAATTGATAAAATGAATGAATGGGTTTAGTAATGATTATATTGGCTTTTTTACCTTTGGTAATACTTCCATGCGTAGCTGAAATTCCCATCGCATACGCTCCGTTGATTGTGGCTGCATTAATGGCCTCTTCGGGAGTCATTTTCATTTTGATGCAAGCGGTGGCTACCACAAAATTCATATTTCCCGAAGGTGTGGTTCCCGGATTATAATCCGTTGCTAAGGCTAATGGCAATCCGGCTGCCATCATTTTACGTGCTGGTGTGTATGGAATGCTGATAAAATAACTGCATGAAGGCAAAGCTACTGCCATTGTCTCTGAGTTTTTAAGCACTTCAATATCTTCATCGGTTACAATTTCTAAATGATCGACCGATAAAGCATTGTGTTTAACGCAAGCCGAAATTCCGTTGATGGCCGTGAACTGATTGACGTGGATTTTAGAAATTAAACCGTATTTTTTTCCGGCTTCCATAATTCGTTCGGTTTCTTCAACAGAAAAATAGCCGGTTTCGAGAAAAGCATCAATATAATCGGCTAAGTTTTCTTCAGCGATTTTTGGTAGCATTTCATTAATAATTAAATCAATATAACCGGAATGATTTTCTTTATATTCTTTCGGAAAAGCATGAGCTCCTAAAAAAGTAGCTTTGATTTTAATGGGATAATTTTCTGCTAAACGTCTGATTACCCTAAGCATTTTGATTTCGCCTTCTACAGTCAAGCCATAACCGGATTTAATTTCGATGGCTCCGGTTCCCAATTTCATGACTTCTTCTAAACGAACTTTTGATTGTTCGTAGATCTCCTCATCGCTGGTTGCGTTTAGTTTTTCTGCTGAATTTAAAATTCCACCCCCTCGATTAGCGATTTCTTCGTAACTCAATCCATTAATTCGGTCCACAAATTCCTGTACCCGGTTTCCGGCATAGACCAAATGCGTATGACTGTCGCACCAAGTGGGTAAAACGACTTTCCCGGTGGCATCCATGATTTTTGCATCGGGTAGTGTTGGGCAATTATCCATTAACCCAAAATCAGCAATCAAATCATTTTCAATCAACAAAAAGGCATTTCTCATTAAAGGTAAATTAGCCATTTCTCTACCGGAAACTTTCTGAATTCCATTTTCCCTTATTTGAATAAGCTCCTTGATATTGATGATGAGTGTTTGCATGAGTAAAAATATTTTCTGTAAAAATAGAATGAAAAAATTAAATCCCTTAATTTTATAAAAAATATAACCGTGAAACGATTAAAATATAAAAAGGGAAGAAAGGTTCAACCTAATCATTTTGAATATACCGGACAACACAGTGATCAACCGATTGAAATGCAATTGTTTGTGTATAATTCAGATTCTTATACTGAAACTAAAAACCTACAGTTAGATAAAGTGGAGATTGAAGAATTATTAACCTCCGGAGATGTTAAATGGCTCAATGTTCATGGTTTACACGATGGTGAGCTCATTAAGCGTATTGTTGAAGTTATCGGTATTGACGGTTATATTGCAGGTGATATTTTAAATGTGGCCAAACGTACCCGAATGGAAGAGCTGGAAAATGCTTTATTTTTCAGCATTAAATCCATTTTACCGGAAAAAGATACCAGTGTGCGAATAGAACAAATTAGTTTTCTTTTAAAAGATAATATACTGATTTCGTTTCAGGAAAAACGAGGCGATTTTTTTACACACATTCGCGAAAGAATAAAAACCAATACCGGTTTGGTCTGTAAAAAGAAAAATGATTTTTTGTTGTATTTAATGTTGGATGCCGTTATGGAAAATTTCTACATAACGATTGAGAAATATGAGGATATTATTGAGCAACTTCAAATTGAGGCAAAAGTAAACGAAAGTCAAGAGGTTTTGGTTAGAATTGAAAAATGCAGTGAAGATTTAAATTACTTAAAACGTTCCATTATTCCTTTGAAAGATTCGCTTTTCAATTTAAAATCAATGCAGGATGATGATGATTTTAATGGAATCGAAAAATCAAATTATTCTTTTTTTTCAAGACTATACCAAAAAAGTTTAGAGTTGTTAGACCAAGTTGATTATGATATTAATTCGTTAGAGAGTGCGTCCAGTTTTTATTTTTCGGCTCAAAGTCATCGCATGAACGAAATCATGAAAACACTAACGATTGTGTCTGTTGTGTTTATTCCGCTTACATTTATTGTAGGTGTTTATGGAATGAATTTTGAAAACATGCCGGAATTAAAAACTCCCAATGGCTATTTCATCACATTAGGGGTTATGTTTGTTTTGGTTTTAGGAATGATTGTTTATTTTAAACAAAAAAAATGGTTTTAGTTAACTGTAAAATTATAAAATCCGCTACCATCAGGAGCATTAAAAGCTGTAGTAGCAATAGTTAGGAAAGTAGAACGATTGGCACTTTCTGAAATAATATCAAAATTAAAACCGTTGTGACCACTAAAAAATCCTAATCGATATTGTCCTGGCTGAGTTAACAATAGACCACCTCTGTATTCGTAAGTTTCCGTTATATCGTTATAAAAAGCAATTCCTGTGATATAATTACCAATACTCATTTCGCCTTTATCTTCTATAAAATTACTACCGATTGCAACATTTTCCCATTCTCCGTTAACTTGTTTCTCCAATCGATACAAAAAACTAAATGTTTCTGAATTTGTTGTTCTGTAAACATCTAAAGGAGTTGTTTGATTAGGTTCGGTTAAGTACCTGGAAAAGGTATTCGTATTCAACCAAAGTACGTCGTTCACAGCAAAACTGGGTTGAGCTTCAATTGTAACTAATCCGGGAATAGTGGTATAAACCGCATTAAAAAATTCTTCATCTTCCTTACTACAAGAAATTGAAAAAGTGATTAACGCAAATAGAATTATATTTTTTAATGTTTTCATAGTCAAATTTGATTAAAATCGGTATCCTAAATTAACGCCAACTCGTGAAATAATGTCAGGACTTTCGCCGCTACTGAACAAGTTTTTTCCCATACCCACAAAAATGTCGACACCTAATTTTTCTTTAATATAAAATTTGTGACCCAGAGCAGCACCTATGGCATAATCAGCGTAGTCTTTTTGAACGGCTTCATAATAACCATTGTTATTTTGATCTAATAATCGTTCTAATTCACGGTATTTACCTTGATTAGCAGAAACAAAAACTTCCACAAAATAATAGCGAATCTGACTTTTGGATAAGGAATAACGAACAAATGGAATGATTTGATATTCTTCTAACGTTCTGTTTTTACCACTCTCAAAATCTTCTTCTCTTGACTTACTTTGGTTAAAATTACCACTGATTCCAATTGAAAAATCATTACTGATAAAGCGTTCATAACTAACATGAATTTTTCCTAAAGCAACTAACGAAACAACATCAAACTTGATTTCATTTTTACCCAAGTTAAATGTATTATTTTCCTGAGCAAACAAAACCTGTGTGAAAACTAAAAAGATAAAAATAATTTTTTTCATTTTTTGGGGTTTAATGATGTAAATATATAAAAAGCTTGGTAGTAAAGAAAAAAATTAACCAAAATCTCTTCAAACATATTAGTTTAGGGTTAATGCACCCAAAATTTCTTCCGACATAAACGGACCTCCGGGATAACGAGCAGTGTAATCTAAATTTAGCCAAATTTGACCTCGCTCGTCAATGTGGTAATGAATTTCTTTGTCTTTACTTTCGGCAATAAACAATACTTCTTTGATGAGATATACAGCCGCTTCCAAATCACTTTTTTTGCCCACCAACATTTCTGGATAAATATGACCTCCCGTGTGAATGAGTCTTGGTGTACCGCCGACTGCACGAATACAAGCCGCCATCAAAATTGCATGATCGTCACAATCACCTGAAAAATGAATTAAACTTTCCGTTGCATAAGCAATGTATTCTTGTCCTTTTGGATCGTTTACATAGTTCCAACGGTTTCTGATTTCTTTAAAAACAGCAAAACATTGAATCATTTTCCGATGCTCTTTTTTACCTGTTAAATCCTTGAAATGTAATGTCGTAGCGGTTAAGGCAAAATTACGTACTTGTGGATTATCATATTCTATTGCGTTGATTATCTGATTTTTATTAGGAAATGGCAGTAGTTTTGAAATAACAATGTCTTGCGGATTCGGATTTTCTGTCATCGAATAAATCATATAACCGTAATCCTGAAAAACAGATTGAAAACCATATCCGCTAAAAACAGTTCCATAAATTAAAATAATCAAATAGGCCACAATACCTAGAATTAAGATGGTTCGAATGAGTCGTAAGATAAGTTGAATCAGAATTAAAAGAATAATCCCGATTAGAATTCTATCAATATTAAAAAACCACTCCGGGTCTTTTAAATTTTGATGAATGATGATAAAAATTGGAATAGCAATCAGTACATTTAAAACAAAAATGATTACATCATCCCAAGGTTTTTTGACTTGGAATTTAGTTTTTAACTCTTGAAAATTAAGTGTCCCGAATAAATTCATTTTAATTGAAACGGCAAAATGCTAAAAGCGATGCACGATTTCAGCAAAAGTACTTTTTTTATCGATAAGACTTAGTTCAAAGAGTTGATTTTGAACTTTGTTTAACGTTTCGGGTGTTATATTTTTTTGCGACCATTTGGTTTGCGAGAGCCAAGCATCAATATCTTCCGTTTTTTGATTAAATCGATTAGCTAACGTTCGGTTAATACTCGGAATATCTTTAAATTCTTCTGTCGTTGTATTGATAATATCTAAAATCAATGCAATGGTTTGCGGGTGTTTTTCAAGCATTTCATTGCGAACAGCAATCACAAAACACGGCCAAGGAGTAGGGCAGTCGGCAATTCTACGAAATGTTCCGTTGTCAACTAGAGGTTTTGTCATAAACTTTTCCCACATGAAATAATCAGCCTTTCCATTGGATAAAGCTTCCACCGCACCATCAATGGTGTTGACAATTTTAAACTGTATGTCATTGGTGTTCCAACCTTGATTTTGTGCATTTACAATTGACATCAAATGCGAACCGGAACCCATTCGACTAATCGCTACTTTCGTGTTTTCTAAATCAGAAAGCGAAGTATAGTTTGATTTCGCATCCACATGTATTCCCCATATTAAGGGGCTTTCCACATAAATTTGAACGATTTTACAAGGATTTCCTGCACTAATATCTTTCACAATTCCTTCGGAAAGAATCACGGCAATATCGGTTTCACCTTCGCGTAACATTTGGCACATTTTTCCGGTTCCTTCTGGAACGTCAGTCCACTGTAGATCGATTCCGGCTTCTTCAAATTCACCGTTTTCTAGGCACAAATGCCAAGGTAAATTGAAATGTTCGGGTACGCCTGCGATTTTGATGGTTTTCATTTTTTTAGTATTAAGATGGGAGTATAAAGTATTAAAAGGATAGAAAAATGTTTATTCAGAAAGTTTTAAAATACAACGCTCTCTGATTTTCCAAATTTCTTCAAAAGTATTTTTTTGATCAGATTCAATAATCCATTTTTTCAAAAATGCTTGATGATATTGAACTTTGAAATCGCTTACTTGATTTGGATTGATTTCAATTTCCTCAATGATTTCATCTCTAATTTTTTCATAAAATGAATCAGTTGTGGTCACATCAACGGGAATTCCATTTATTTTTAAATAACAATGTGCTTCAGGAATATACGCTATATTGCTTTTTGAAAGAATGTTGCACAATTTAGGTGTATTAGTTTCATTCATTTTAAAAACACCGATGTAAAGTTTTACATTACCAATGTTATTTTTGTCTGCAAAACCCTTTAAAAATGCGTGCTTAGAGCTACAGGTTCCTTTATTTTCTGAAAGAACTAATGAAAAATCATATCTGTTGGTATTTCTTCCATAAGGTATATGCTTTACTTTTTCAATTAACTCATCAAATTTCATAACATAACATAAACTACTAATTAACAAATGTGTTTTTAATCTGAAAATTCATGTTTCGACTTATCTAACTAAATATTTTCCTTTTGCCACCATTTCCAAATCACACCCTCCGTGTCTGGATAATCTTCCATAAATTGAAAGCCAACTTTCTTTAAAACTTGGTTGGAGGCTCCGTTTTGAGCGTGTGTGTAAGCATGCATTTTTTCAATATTCAGTTGGTTGAAACCATAGTCTAACCAGGCTTTGGAGGCTTCAGTGGCATAACCTTTATTCCAAAACTTTTCATTTAAACGATAACCATAATCGTAGAAATTAGTGTTTCCGTTTTCTACATGGTCATTTACAAATTTAATTCCTGTCCAACCAATGAATTCGCCTGTTTCTTTCAGAATCGTTGCAAAACGCCCAATTTTATTGTCCACATAATGTTTTTGCACCATTTCAATAATCTTGAGGGTTTCGCTTATTTCCTGCGTTGGACTTTGCCACAAGTAACGATGTACATTGGGATTGTTATCCATTTCAAACATGGCTTCGGCATCGCTTAATTCAAGTGGGCGAAGGAGGAGGCGATTAGTTTCTAGTGTAAGATTCATTATTCGATTCTTTCTGCAATTACAATTAATAAAATAAATATAAGTATTCCTGCAAAGAAGTTCTTTTGTAAATTAGAAAATCCATTTTTATCTTTTTCTTGATTTTCAATTTCTAAATAATAGTCTAAATCGCTAGGATAGTTTTTATCAAAAAATATATTTATCAGTTTGAAAAATAACCATCTAATTATTCCTCCAATTCCATTAAAAAAGCTACGCAACAAATAATTCATTACTCAGCCAATTTATCCAACGCATATTCAATCAACGCATCCACCGCTTTATACGGATCTTTACTAAATGTTCCGTTTGCTCGATTGGCTATAATTGCATTCAACGATAAACATTCGTGTCCTAATAATTTTCCAAGACCATAAATGGCTCCGGTTTCCATTTCTAAATTGGTCATTTGAATACCGTTGTAATTAAAAGAATCCATTTTTGAATTTAGGTCTGCATCTTGAATATTTAACCGTAAAACACGTCCTTGTGGACCATAAAAACCACCTGCTGTTCCGGTGAAACCTTTCTTAATCTGATTGCTCTCAAATTTTTTAATTAGTGAATTACTTCCTTTGATTACATACGGACGACCTTTTCTCAAATCCCAATTCGTTTGATTGATAAACGCATCTTCAATGTCTTTTTCGGAAATAGTATCAATTAAATAAGAACGAAGCATGTTGTCTAATCCTAATCCGTAAGCACTCATCACAAAACTTTCTACCGGAATATCAGCTTGCAACGAACCCGATGTTCCGATTCGAACAATGTTTAACGAAGTTAATTTTTCTTTTATCGTTCTGGTTTTTAAATCGATGTTGACTAATGCATCAAGCTCATTCATCACAATATCAATGTTATCCGGACCAATTCCGGTGGACATTACCGTGATGCGTTTGCCTTTGTAGATTCCGGTTTGCGTTTTGAATTCTCTTTTTTGGGTGGAAAATTCAATCGAATCAAAATGCTTGGTAATCTTTTCAACGCGGTTTTGATCCCCCACAAAAATAATGTCGTGAGCAATTTGTTCCGGCAATAAGTTGATGTGGTAAACACTGCCGTCGGGGTTTAATATTAATTCGGATGATTGTATCATTTTTTTAGGTGCTAAGGTGTAAGTAGCTAAGGTTCTGAGGTTAGTTTTTTAAACTTGAAACAAAAAATCACCCTCCTACACGTTTGGTTTTAAATCCTTTATCTTTTAAAAATTGCATTATTTTATCACGGTGATCACCTTGAATGATGATTTCGCCGTCTTTGAAACTTCCGCCTACGGCAAATCTACTTTTTATTTCTTTGGCTAAGATTTTAAAATCTTCATCTGTTCCTTCATAGCCGGAAATAATAGTGGTGGGTTTGCCTTTTCGCTTTTCGTACTGACAAATCATCGGTTCTTTTTGAATGTATAATTCGTGTGGCGTATCCTCAACTTGTTCCGGTTCGATGGAGGGTTGATGGTCTGGGAAGAGTTTTTTTAGTTGTTCGCTTAAGTCATTCATTCTACAGGTTCTAAGTTTCTAAGGTTCTGAGGTACTGAGGTTTTTGATTATCTACTATTAAACCTTAGTGCCTTAGCTACTAAGTACCCCAGAACCTTCACAAATCAAAAAAGACATCAAGCCAAAACTCAATGTCTTACTTTTATGAGTTATTATTTATTATTTCTTAATCAATCCCAAATCAACCAAACGTTCATGCAAGAACTCTCCGGCTGAAATGTCTTCATATCGTTTAGGATTATTATCATCAATGCAATCTTCCAACACATCCAGACGCATATCGCTCACCGGATGCATGAAGAAAGGAATGGAATAACGAGATGTTCCCCATAATTCTCTTGGTGGATTGACCACTTGATGAATGGTCGATTTTAATTTATTGTTCGTATGACGGGACAACATATCGCCCACATTGATCATTAATTCATCCGGTTCGGCCATCGCATCAATCCAATCGCCATTGTGGTTTTGCACTTGCAATCCTTTTCCTTGTGCTCCCATTAATAACGTAATCAAGTTGATGTCGCCATGTGCTGCTGCTCGCACGGCATCTTTTGGCTCATCAGTGATAGGTGGATAATGAATCGGACGTAGAATACTGTTACCGTCTTTGATGTAGTTATCAAAGTAGAATTCATCCAAACCTAAATACAAGGCTAACGCTCTTAATACATAAACACCTGTTTTTTCCAACATTTGGTAAGCTTCTTTGCCGACTTCATTGAACTTTGGTAATTCGGTTACTTCTACATTATCAGGGTATTCTCCGGCATATTTTGAACCTTCACTTACATATTGGCCAAAGTGCCAAAACTCTTTTAAATCTCCGGCTGAACGACCTTTGGCATGTTCTTTTCCAAAAGAAACATAACCGCGTTGTCCGCCAATTCCGGGAATTTCATATTTGGATTTGGTTTCTACAGGAAGTGAGAAGAAATTACGCACTTCACTATATAACTCATCCACCAAACGATCATCTAAAAAATGACCTTTTAGGGCTACAAACCCTATATCTGAGTAAGCTTTTCCGATTTCATTTACAAATTTTTGTTTGCGTACCGGGTCATCCGATAGGAAATCACGCAAGTCAACACTAGGAATTTTTTGCATAGTAAATTATTGTTTGTTAATAACTCAAAGTGAGTTGAATGCTTGTAAATACAAATGTAAATAAATATTTTAGATTGTAAAATTGAAAGTTATCAACACTCAAAAAAACGATTTATAAAAAAGTATCACAAAAGAAGTAGAAATTGTTATTTTTTGTACTTTTGGGAGCATTTTAAAACACCCAAACTATGCTTTTCGACAGAAAAAATCTTTCCGACACTACACTTCTTGATTTATATATTCGTTTGTTAAAACCTCGTTTGATTGAAGAAAAGATGCTTATTTTGCTTCGTCAGGGTAAGATTTCCAAATGGTTTTCCGGTATCGGACAAGAGGCCATTTCGGTGGGTATTACTTCAGCTTTGGACAGAGATGAATACATTTTACCAATGCATCGAAATTTAGGCGTCTTTACCACTCGTGACATTCCTTTGCAACGATTGTTTGCTCAATGGCAAGGAAAGAAAAGCGGTTTTACCAAAGGTCGTGATCGTTCGTTTCACTTTGGTACACAAGAATATAAAATCATAGGTATGATTTCGCATTTGGGTCCGCAATTGGGTGTGGCCGATGGAATAGCTTTAGCCAATAAACTCAAAAAGAACGGAAAAGTTACCGCTGTTTTTACAGGTGAAGGTGCTACCAGTGAAGGTGATTTTCACGAAGCCTTAAATATTGCCGCTGTTTGGGAATTACCGGTTTTGTTTGTTATTGAAAATAATGGTTATGGACTTTCAACACCAACGAATGAGCAATACCGTTGTACGCATTTGGCTGATAAAGGCATTGGCTACGGTATGGAAAGTCATATCATTGACGGAAATAATATTTTGGAAGTATTTATAAAAGTCTCTGAATTAGTGGCTTCTTTACGCCAAAATCCGAGACCGGTTTTATTGGAATTTTTAACGTTTAGAATGCGTGGACATGAAGAGGCGAGTGGTACCAAATATGTTCCACAAGATCTAATGGACGAGTGGGCTCAAAAAGATCCAATCGATAATTATCGTGAATATTTAAAAGAAATCGGACTGCTTACCAATGATTATGATGAAGCAATTCGAATGGCATATAAGCAAGAAATGGAGGAGCATATTCGTCTCGTTTTTGATGAGCCGGATTTTACAGCTGATTTAAGTGAAGAATTAAATGATGTTTACAAACCATATGAATTTGAGGAATTTACACATTCAAATTCTACAGAAAATATTCGTGTAATTGATGCAATAACACAAAGTTTAAAGCAATCGATGGAACGTCATCCTAATTTGGTGATTATGGGTCAAGATATTGCTGAATATGGTGGAGCGTTCAAAGTAACCGATGGTTTTGTGAATTTGTTCGGGAAAGAACGCGTTCGCAATACACCAATTTGTGAAAGTGCAGTGGTTTCTGCCGGAATGGGATTATCGATAAACGGGCATAAAGCAATTGTAGAAATGCAGTTTGCCGATTTCGTTTCTACCGGATTTAACCCTATTGTTAATTTATTAGCCAAGCAACATTATCGTTGGAATGAAAAAGCCGATGTAGTAGTTCGAATGCCTTGTGGTGGTGGAACGCAAGCCGGTCCATTTCACTCGCAAACCAATGAAGCTTGGTTTACCAAAACACCCGGTTTAAAAGTAGTTTATCCTGCGTTCCCGTATGATGCAAAGGGATTATTGAATACGGCTATTAACGACCCGAATCCGGTCATGTATTTTGAACACAAACAATTGTATAGAAGTATTTATCAAGATGTACCAACCGATTATTACACTATTCCGTTTGGTAAAGCAGCTTTGTTGAAAGAAGGGACACAAGTGACCATCATTTCTTTTGGAGCCGGTGTACATTGGGCTCTAGAAACCTTATCCAGACACCCGGAAATTAGTGCAGATGTGTTGGATTTACGAAGCTTACAACCGCTAGATACCGAAACTATTTACAAATCTGTTAAGAAAACAAACAAATGTATCATTTTGCAAGAAGATACTATTTTTGGTGGCATTGCCAGTGATATATCTGCGATGATCATGGAAAATTGCTTTGAGCATTTGGATGGTCCGGTGCGTAGAGTAGGCAGTTTAGAATCGCCGATTCCTTTTGTGAAAGCATTGGAAGAGCAATATTTACCGAAAGAGCGATTTGAAAAGGAATTACTTGAATTAGTTGCATATTAATTTTAAAGAGGCGTTTGCCTCTTTTTTTTTGCTTTATTTTATCAACCGAAAACGATTGAAATTCATTTTTTTTGGCTTTTATGAATAGAAGTCAACAAACCTGATATTTATCAGATTTTACTGTTTTCCTTCCTCTTAACTTTGTTTAAAATTTAAACATTGTTTATTATGAATCTATCTCATATTGAACACATTGGAATAGCTGTAAAAAGTTTAGAAGAAGCTATTCCGTTCTGGGAAGAAAAATTAGGATTAAAATGCTACAGGATTGAAGAAGTAAAAGAGCAGAAAGTAAAAACGGCTTTTTTTCAAATTGGGCAATCCAAAATTGAGTTGTTGGAATCCACTGACCCGGATGGACCGATTGGAAAATTTATTGAAAAGAAAGGCGAAGGCATTCATCATTTAGCCATTGCCGTAAAGGATATTCAACAAAATTTAACAGAACTTGCTTCTAAAGATGTTCAACTGATTAACACCACTCCTCGAAAAGGAGCAGAAGGGTTGGATATTGCTTTCTTACATCCAAAATCAACACACGGAGTTTTATTGGAACTCTGCGAAAATAATAACCGGTAAATCACTCATCATGGAAAGTGAAAAACAGATCAAAAAACTCTTAGATAAGCGAGCAGAAGCCCGTTTAGGGGGTGGTCAAAAACGAATTGATACGCAACATGCTAAAGGAAAATTAACTGCTCGTGAACGCATAGAACTCTTATTAGATGAAAATAGCTTTGAAGAGTTTGATATGTTTGTGACACATCGCAGTACAAATTTTGGACTGGAAGAACAAAAATATTTGGGTGATGGAGTAGTAACCGGTTTTGGCACCATTGATGCTCGGTTGGTCTATGTATTTTCTCAAGATTTCACTGTTTTTGGAGGTTCTTTATCAGAAACGTTTGCTCAAAAAATTTGTAAAGTGATGGACATGGCTCTCAAAATGGGAGCCCCCATTATTGGAATCAATGATAGTGGTGGAGCTAGAATTCAGGAAGGTGTGACCAGTTTAGCCGGTTATGCCGAAGTTTTTCAACGCAACATCATGGCATCGGGAGTGATTCCGCAAATATCAGCGGTGTTTGGGCCTTGTGCAGGTGGTGCGGTTTATTCGCCGGCGTTGACTGATTTTATCATGATGACCAAACAAAACAGTTATATGTTTGTGACTGGTCCTAAAGTGGTGAAAACCGTTACCGGAGAGGTTGTGACTGATGATCAATTAGGAGGAGCAATGGTTCACGGTACTAAATCCGGGGTGACTCATTTCATTGCTGAAGATGAACAAGAAGGTTTGCTGTTGATTCGTAAATTGTTAAGTTATCTTCCTCAGAACAATTTAGAAGAACCGCCTTTATCTGTTTGTTTAGACCCAATTGAACGAATGGAAGACGATTTGAACTCTATTATTCCGGAAAATCCCAACAAGCCATATGATGTAAAAGAGGTGATTTATGCCATAGCAGATGAGAAAGAGTTTTTTGAAGTACATCGTCATTATGCTCCAAACATTGTTATTGGTTATGCCAAATTTAACGGACAACCGGTAGGCATTATCGCCAATCAACCCAGTTATTTAGCCGGTGTGTTAGACATTAATGCTTCCCGAAAAGCGGCTCGTTTTGTGCGTTTTTGTGATGCCTTCAACATTCCGTTAGTAACGCTGGTGGATGTACCCGGATTTTTACCCGGCACCACACAAGAGTATGGCGGAATTATTCTTCATGGGGCTAAATTATTGTTTGCTTATGGTGAAGCCACCGTTCCGAAAGTCACGATTATTTTACGTAAAGCCTATGGTGGAGCCTATGATGTAATGAGTTCCAAACATTTGCGTGGCGACATCAATTATGCCTGGCCTAATGCTGAAATTGCTGTAATGGGTCCCAAAGGTGCGATTGAAATTCTCTATCAAAAAGAATACATGCAAATAGAAAACTTAGAAGAAAGAGCACAATTTATTGCAGATAAAACGGAAGAATACAAACAAAAGTTTGCCAATCCTTATAATGCCGCCAGTTATGGTTATATTGATGATATTATTGAGCCAAGAAATACGCGTTTTAGAATCATTCGAGCTCTTCAATCGTTGGCCACTAAAAAAGTGGTGAACCCTCCCAAAAAACACTCTAATATCCCGCTGTAACATGAAGGCATTATTTTTTTTAGTTCAAGTGAGTTCGCATAAAGATGCAGCGGAGTTTGCCCGTTTGGATCCTTATGGAATTGGGATGACCTTAGTAGCCATGACCGTTGTTTTTCTATCCTTACTTATTTTGTATTTACTATTTAAAAACATTGCGAAACTTTTTGCTCATGATTTTAGGAATAAAGCTTCCAAAAAAGATCACCCTATAACCGATGATGGCACGGCCACTCTAGAGTTAGGAGCAGCGGTAGCCATGGCTATTCACCTCTATCAGCAAGAGTTGCATGACCACGAGACGGCCTTGCTGACCATCAAAAAAATAAACCGAAGTTATTCGCCATGGAGTTCAAAAATTTACGGCATGCGAAAAGAATTAAAATAAACCGCTATGAAATCATTCAATTTTAAAATAAACGGAAACCGATACGAAGTAGTTATTGACAACTTAGAAGAAGACTTGGCTCACATTCAGGTCAATGGAATGGACTACACTGTAGAGTTAGAGAAAAAATCAACGGTGGTCAAAACACCAAAATTGGTTCGATCCGTTGCGGTGCCTTCTACCGATTCTTCTGAAGCTACTGTGAAAACCAGTTCACCTTCTGCCCCTAAAGGTGGCGGTACGATTCAATCACCACTACCCGGTGTAATCTTAAAACTGCATGTTAAAGTGGGCGATACGGTGCAACTATCTCAAGAATTAATTACGCTTGAAGCCATGAAAATGGAAAACAGTATCCAAGCCGATAAAGCAGGAATAGTGGAAGCGATTCATTTTTCTACCGGTGATGCAGTAATGGAAGGGGATGTGTTAGTGACTATAAAATAAGCAATCATGAACGAGTTTTGGAGTTTTTTAGTTGAACATTTGGAGTTGTTTTTTACCTACACCGCCTTTGCTAATTTTACCTTTGGTCATGCTGTGATGATTCTTGTAGGGTTGGTTTTTATTTATTTGGCCATATTTAAGGAATATGAACCCATGCTTTTGGTTCCCATAGGTTTTGGTATTTTGATTGGGAATATTCCCTTTTTTCCTGGACTTCAAATTGGGATTTATGAAGAGGGTAGCGTGTTGAATTACCTCTATTTTGGGGTAATGAAAGGTATTTATCCGCCTTTAATTTTCTTGGGAATAGGAGCCATGACTGACTTTTCAGCTTTGATTTCCAACCCGAAATTAATGTTGATTGGTGCTGCGGCTCAATTTGGTATTTTTGGAGCGTATATGGCTGCTTTAGCCTTAGGGTTTTTACCGGAACAAGCGGGAGCAATTGCTATTATTGGTGGAGCTGACGGACCTACGGCTATCTTTTTATCGTCTAAGTTAGCACCGGAACTCATGGGGGCAATTGCAATTTCTGCTTATTCGTATATGGCATTGGTACCGGTGATTCAACCCCCGATTATGCGATTGTTTACTACTTCAAAAGAACGATTAATTCGAATGAAGCCTCCAAGAGTGGTTTCCCGAAACGAAAAGATTATGTTTCCGATAGTCGGTTTATTACTCACCACGTTTATTGTTCCTAGTGGATTACCCTTGTTGGGAATGTTGTTTTTTGGTAATTTATTAAAAGAAAGCGGCGTAACGAAAAGGTTGGCTGATACTGCCAAAGGTTCTTTAATTGATATTGTAACGATTTTAATTGGTTTAACTGTTGGGGCTTCTACACAAGCCACTACTTTTTTAACCGGTAAATCAGTGGGTATTTTTGCATTAGGTGCTATTTCATTTGTCATCGCTACAGCAGCAGGGGTTTTATTTACCAAATTTTTTAATTTGTTTTTAAAAGAAGGCAATAAAATTAATCCGTTGATTGGAAACTCAGGTGTTTCTGCCGTTCCGGATAGTGCGAGGGTTTCGCAGATAGTTGGATTAGAATACGACAAAACGAATCATTTGCTTATGCACGCGATGGGTCCGAATGTGGCCGGTGTGATAGGTAGTGCGATAGCAGCAGGGGTGATGTTGAGTTTTTTGGGGTAGAGGTTGACAGTTGTCAGTTGTCGGTTTTTTGAAGAGGATTAAACTGGTAGTTTTCTCAAAAAATTGCTATTTTTATTTTTTCAAACAGCTATGCAAAATTCTATAATTCATATTCATCATTATTCATCTCCGGTCGGCGAGCTTATTTTAGGCGATTACAACAATCAATTGTGTTTATGTGACTGGCAATACCGCAAAATGCGTAAAGAAGTCGATAAACGCCTTTTAAATGGCTTACAAGCGACCTTTGAAACACAATTAACACCGTTGTTACAAGAAACAGTATTGCAGTTAGGAGCTTATTTTGATCATAAGTTAAAACATTTTGATTTGCCGCTGCTTTTGGTGGGAACTGATTTTCAACAATCGGTTTGGAAAGCTTTGCAACAAATTGAGTATGGTAAAACGCAAACGTATTTGGGTTTAGCGAAACAATTAAACAACCCAAAAGCCATTCGAGCGGTTGCCTCAGCTAATGGTGCCAATGCCATTTCAATTATTATTCCGTGTCATCGAATTGTGGGAAGTAATCAGGAATTGGTGGGTTATGCCGGTGGATTATCCGCGAAAAGAAAATTATTAGCGTTGGAGCAGGGGAGTCAGTTGACGTTGTTTTAGGTTGTCGGTTGTCGGTTGTATGTTGTGGGTGAGTAATTAATTTGCGAATTGGCGGTAAACTATTAGTTTCATTTGCTTGGAACGCGGATGACGCGGTTTTTGTGGATGTAAATGTTTTTTTGTTTCTCATAGCGAAAATGGATGTAAACGGATTCGTGTGTGTTATCCTTTTCCTTTTTAGAAAAACAGCTCTCTTCCTCAGCACAAACAAACCTTAGTACCTCAGCCACTCAGCACCTTTAAAATTTTGACGCCATTTGACACCATTTGACGGCATTTGACAACGTTTGAGCCACTTTGACGATTTTCTTGACTTTTACAGGGGTTTTGTTCGGTAATTGTTCGAACGGGCTTCGGAAAAAGGGGGTGTTTTCCGAACAAATGTGCAGAATGTGAAAGGAAACCCGAAAAAGACTGTTTTTTTAGTGATTTTTCATAGTATTATGAGTTCATTGGAGTATTACCGCCAAACGTATTAAACACAAAAATATGTATTTGAAGGACAATTTGCAGGAGAACCATATAGTGTTGGCAGCGTTCAGGCGGTGATGCGTGAGGCATTGAAGAAATCAGGATTAGAAAAAAAAGCTACGGTACATACGTTACGCCATAGTTTTGCAACGCATTTGTTAGAGAATGGAACAGACATTCGTTATATCCAGCAGTTTTTGGGTCATTCAAGTATCAAAACGACCACGATTTACACGCACATTAGTGCCAATGCTGTAAATAAAATTGTGAGCCCGTTAGACCGATTAGCCGATGAAAGTTATAAGAAAAAACTTGATTAAAATTTGAAAACGATAAAAAAGTTGTATATATTTGATGATATTTACTAGTTTATGCCTCACCCTAAAAGACGACAAGACAAGAAAAAAAGACCGTTAAATTAAACCTTTGACAATTTTAAGAGTCAAAACGAATGTAAATTTTAAACAATTTGACAAGATGAAAAAAATAATAATCATTTGCCTTATAGCTCTACAAAGTAGCAACTTAAAAGCCCAGTTCAATTTTACTCCAATAACACAATTAATTACGGACAGTATTAGCGTTATCGGTCAGTCAGGACAAAGCTGCGGATTTATGATAGTGCAAGGCGACAGTGTAATCTACGAGCAGTATTGGGGTAGCTGGAACAACACAACTTATCAGCCAATCGCTTCGGGTTCAAAAATGCCATCTATGGCATTAATCATGAAACTGATAGACGAAGGATATCTATCGCCAAACGACACCGTTCAAAACTTTCTTCCAAGCTTCAGCGGCAAGCCTGTCATTACTCTTCACCAGTTGATGAATCATACTTCTGGACTTCCGGTACAATCGCCTTTTATCTCTGATAATAGTATTACTTTGCAACAAGCAGTAGACAATATTGGGTTGAATACTCCCATGTCATTTACGCCTGGTACTGAATTTCGATACGGTGGTGTAAGTATGCACGTAGCAGGAAGAATGGCTGAAATTGCAACAGGAATGAGTTGGGATAGCCTTTTTCAGCAAAAAATTGCAATTCCTCTCGGAATGACAAATACAGATTATGTTGCTTTAGGTGCTACAGCAAATTATCGTATAGCAGGTGGAATGGGTACCACTATGCCAGACTTTTCTAAACTCCTTACTATGCTTCTGAACTATGGGGAGTTCAACAACGTTCAAGTTATTGACTCTTTGACCGTGAAAATGATGCAAACTGACCAGACAAATGGTGTTCCACTAAATGGTACTCCTTATTCAGGTGACCCTTTAAGAGAAAATTTCAGATATGGCTATGGTGTATGGGTTGAACAAGAAACCAATGGTGAAACAACACAATACGGTAGTCAAGGTGCTTTTGGTTTTACTCCTTGGATTGACCGTTGTCGAAATATTGCCTGCATATTTTTTGTACGAAGGTCATTAGGAATTATTCAACCAACCCATACTCAATTGAGAAATCTCGTTGAGCAAATTATACCAATAAAATTACAGCAACCGACAATAACACTTAACGGCAATCAATTGCAATCAAGCTACCAAAACGGTAATCAATGGTATTTGAATGACACACTACTGATAGGGGAAACAAATCAATTCATTAACCCAACGCAAAGCGGTAGTTATTCGGTTAAACATGTTTCTGAAGAAGGCTGTGAGATTTTTTCAGATGACTTCAATCATATAGTATTGAGTGTAACTGAACATCCAAATCAAGGTACTGTTTCTATTTTTCCTAACCCTGCAAATACAATTATCAATTTTGACTGCAAAAAAGGCTTTCAAATTTATAGTTCAACAGGACAATTGGTTAAACAGAGTAGCCAAGCAACAACCCAAATAAATATTTCAGACTTGCCAACTGGACTTTATATTCTTAAGACAGAAAATCAACTGGGACGATTTATAAAGACTGAATAAGCAACGCAAGACAAAACCAACATGACATAAAGATTTTTGATTGTCCGCAATTACCCATAATTAAATAAAAAGCCTTATATTTGATAAAAAAAAGCGATGAATTTATTCAGTTTTACGGCAAATTTTGGAAGTGAAGAAGCTTGTAGACTTCATTTTAAA
>NZ_JBIIVK010000091.1:0-4077 GCF_044339515.1 Flavobacterium sp. | reverse complement strand
GAGTTGGACGAACAGATGAAGTTACAAGAATGGATGAGGGTGCTTCAAATGAGTTCAAAGCCATTGCTTATCCAAACCCATTTACTTCAAGTTTTGCCATTGATGTGAGAACTTCAAATACTGAAACAGTTAACCTATCGGTTTATGATATGACAGGAAGACTTTTAGAAGTGAAAGAAGTGAAAGCTCAAGATGTAAGTAACTACCAATTCGGTGATCGTTACCCATCAGGTGTTTACAACGTGATTGTAACACAAGGTGAAGAAACGAGAACCGTGAGAGTGGTGAAACAATAAAACAAAATCACTGAGGAACTAAGGTTCTAAGGTACTGAGTTAACTAAATTAAAACCTCCGAGCAATCGGAGGTTTTTTTATACTTAGTAATTGGTTTTTAGATAAATTGAGTAAAAAAAGCTCTTGACAAATATGCCAAGAGCCTGATGTATAATTTTTTCAATTTGATTACTTTCCCTTTAAAGAAACTTCTATATTACGTTCAATTGTATGTCCGGGTCTAGACCATTTCGGTTTCTCACCCAACGATTGAAATTTTGAATCTTCCGCTTCGACGGTGGTTGGCTGCATGATTTTAATGAACGGTTTTTGAGGTTTTAATCCCAGTAAATCAAACATTTTCATGTCTTCATTTACATCAGGATTAGGAGTAGTTAATAATTTATCACCGGCAAAAATAGAATTCGCTCCGGCAAAAAAACATAAAGCTTGACCCTCTCTGCTCATTTCAGTTCTTCCTGCGGATAAACGAACTTGGGTTTCAGGCATCACTATGCGTGTCGTAGCAACCATGCGAACCATTTCCCAAATTTCAATTGGGTTTTGTTCTTCCAATGGGGTTCCTTCTACAGCAACCAAAGCATTAATTGGCACTGATTCCGGTTGTGGATTTAAGGTGGATAATGCAACTAACATCCCTGCTCTGTCTTCGATGCTTTCACCCATGCCAATGATTCCCCCACTACAAACGGTGACATTCGTTTTTCGAACATTGTCGATGGTTTTTAAGCGATCTTCAAATCCTCTGGTAGAAATGACTTCTTTGTAATATTCTTCCGAAGTATCAAGGTTGTGGTTGTAGGCATATAATCCGGCTTCAGCCAAACGTTGGGCTTGGTTTTCGGTTAGCATACCCAAGGTGCAACAAACCTCCATATCCAATTTATTGATGGTTCTAACCATTTCCAACACCTGATCAAATTCAGGTCCGTCTTTCACATTTCGCCAAGCTGCACCCATACATACGCGGGAAGAGCCGGAAGATTTGGCACGTAAAGCCTGGGCTTTAACTTGTTGAACACTCATCAAATCGTTTCCTTCAATGTTGGTGTGATACCTTGCAGCTTGTGGACAATAGCCACAATCTTCCGGACAACCACCGGTTTTAATAGAGAGTAAAGTTGAAACCTGAACCACATTTGGGTCATGATGTTCCCGGTGAATGGTGGCCGCTTCAAAAAGTAAATCCATCATCGGTTTGTTATTTATTGTAATAATTTCTTCTTTGGTCCAATTGTGTTTAGTGATGCTCATAGTTTTATATTATAAGTCAAAAATACTTATTTTATCAAGATGTATTCTAAGCAGAAGTGTAGATTTTTAAAGAAATAATCAACAAAATTATTTTTCAATTAAATTTCCTTCTTTGTCATACAACAAAATCCAATCATTGTGCCCAAAATAATTCCATTCTGCTTGAGCAAAATCAATGGTTGGGTCAATAAAAGTTTTATAAGGTTTATTGTTCACGGAAAGTTTTGAATCAATAAAAACACTGACATCGATACCTTTTTCTGCAAACTCTTTTTTAATATGTTGAGCCATTTGCCACATTCCATCCGGTTTACTGGTTACTAAACTTAGCTGTTTACGCGTTAGTTTTTCAACAAGGTTACAAGGAATTTCTTCATTGGTTTTTTTATCAATAACCTTAAAATTTGTAATTCCGATTTTTTGTCTGAGCATCATTCGCCAACTTAATCGATGGGCTTCCTCAGTCCACAGAACATCACCTTTGATAAAATAATGCCGAACAGGGAGAATGAGTTGAACGATAAAAAATGGGATAAAAAAATAAGTAATTGAGCGTGAAAGCGAATAATTTTTGTTTAAATCTTCTACTTGAAGTGGAGGTTTTTTTTTGAAAAAAATATTTCGAATGGTTTCCGGAGAATAAAAAAACACAATAAAACTTATTGCAAAATAGGGGAAAATGCCAATTTGTAATGTAATAGAATTGAATAAGTGAAAAATTAAACTGCCTATCAGGGCAATATTTCTTGTCTTTCTCCACAGTAGTGCCGGTATAATTAACCCGTCAAAGAAAATTCCGGCATAGGCAATAAATAGATGAAACCATTTTTCTGTAAACATTGAACCTACTATTGGAAAATTAGATAAGTTTGAGAAAAGTATTCCGGTAAAAGTTCCATCCAACCAATCGGGATAAAATTTGGCTAAAGTGGCAAAAAAATACACAATCATCATTTGAACAATCATCACCCAAGAGCACCACCGAGGCATTGTCAAACTTTTTAAGGCTGGATTTTTTCTTGCATCGAAAGAAGCGTATTGATTGGCAGGCAGAAACAGCATGATCAAACACACTAGAATAAGTAAATAATAATGATTGTTATAGGATGCTTTTTGCATTAAATAAACACCTATCCACAATAAGGTAAATGAACCCAAAGAAAAGCGATATTTATATCCCAGCATAATAAAAATACCCAAAACACCCATTAATGCGTAATAAAAATACATCCCATAGCCGGGCAGAGGAACTAGAAATTCAAAGCCAATATGCGGAATTGGAATAGTAGGATCTATCAAGTTTTTTTTAACCCAACCGGTAAAAATAGCAACAATAGCTTCAGCCGCAATCAATAGCCCAAATGTAATTCTGAAAAGAATCAAGGGTGAATTATCAATCGGATCAAAAGCTTTTTTTAGCATTATAATGATTTTATATAGTGTAGAGCAACAGTCTTATCTTTGTAAAGTTGTTCTTTTAACTTTTCAAGATTTTCAAATTTTACTTCATCTCGAATACGGTCTACCAGTTGAATTTGAATATTTTTAGTGTATAAATCGCCTTCATAATCAAAAAAGTGTATTTCGATTGATTTTGATTCTCCGTTAACGGTTGGATTAAATCCGATGTTCATCATACCATAAACTAACTTGTTTTCCAGCAGACTTTGAACAATATAAACACCGTTTTTAGGGATTAATTTATAGGTCTCCTGAATTTGAAGATTGGCCGTTGGGAAGTCTAATGTTCTGCCAATTCCTTTTCCTTTTGTAATGATACCCGATAGAAGATAATTATATCCTAAATAATCGTTGGCTAATTTTACATTTCCTTCTGTCAAAGCATTGCGAATTTTTGTAGAGCTAACCGAAACTTCATCGATTTCCTGAGCCGAAATTTGTTCCACTTCAAATTCATATTTTTGTCCAAATTCGATTAAATCATGAATATCAGCAGTTCTGTTTCTTCCAAAGCGATGGTCGTAGCCAATGATAATTTTCTTCACATTAAATTGATCTACCAAAATAGAAGAGACAAATTCCTCTGCCGTTAGTCTTGAAAATGCCTGGTCAAAAGGATGAATAATGAGATTATCTAAACCGGACTTTTGCAGTAATTCGGTGCGTTCATCAATGGTGTTCAAGAGTTTAATTTCGGTATTATCCTGAAGCACCATTCTTGGATGAGGAAAAAAGGTGAGTACTAAACTTTCGCATTCGCACCAAGAGGAATTTTGAATTAGTTTTTCAATAATTTTTTTATGACCAATGTGAACCCCGTCAAAAGTGCCTAGCGTTAAAACGGTTTTATTTTTGGGTTGAAAGTCGTAGATAGATTGAAAAGTTTTCAAAGATTTTTTTTACAAATTTAATTATTATAAAAACACACACAACAACTTTATAATGAAGTGATTTAAACTTATTTTGTAAATATAAAAGGGTTGACGAAATTTGTGTTGCAAAACATAATCATTTCAAAATCAACCCTTATGTACAGTGTACTTGACAAAGATATAATAAAAAGTGA
>NZ_JBIIVK010000061.1:0-19068 GCF_044339515.1 Flavobacterium sp. | reverse complement strand
CCATTACTCTTGGTTTAGTAATGGTGAGTGATGATATCTACTAACGCTCTCTGTTGATATAAATCCAACCAGTTTTGGCTTCAATGTTATTGAATTCTATCACAAAGTAGTATGTTCCATCGGGTAATTCATCGCCACTACTGCTTTGACCAAACCACTCGTTGCTGTAATTACCTCTATCATATACTTTGGTTCCGTAACGGTTGTAAATCGATAGTTTTCGAACATCGAAGTCGGTTAAATCAAAGAAATCGTTAGAACCGTCACCATTTGGTGAGATACCTTTTTGAATTCCGCAATTATTAATCACTACTTCAAACGATGTCTCATCATAACAACTACTTGGTGTGCCTGCTGAAACATAAATCGTTTGACTCTCTTCCACAGCTTGTCCTGCAACTAATTGGCTACCGGTTTGGTTAGGTCCTGTGTAGTAAACATTGCCTACTGCTATTTCTGGTAAGAAGTAACGGGCACATTCCTCCACATCGCTTAGTTCATCTGCCGCTACATCGATTACCGTAACCACAAAGCTACTTTGAGATGAACATCCCGCTAAAGTGCCCGGTGAATAAATGTAAATCTCTTGTGATGTAATGATACTATTACCCGCCGAGAGTGCCGTTCCTGTTCCGTTTGGTCCTGTAAAATAAGAACCATTGGTTAATACAGGTAAGCTAAAACCGCCATCTTCTAAACATGCACTAACCGATGGTAGCGTATCCACTAATGGTAAGGCTACAACCGTGATATCCATCGTTACCGGTAAAGCACATAATCCTGCAGTGGGTGTAAAGGTATAAGTCAATGTACCTGTTGCAGTGGTGTTTATACTCGATGGATTCCAAGTTCCTGCAATACCTTCATTTGATGTCGATGGTAAGTCAGGTGCTGTTCCCCCTTCACATAAATCTGTAATTTGAGTAAAGGTTGGTGTCTCAGGTGCATCTATCGTAATATCTAATGTAGTCCCTAATGCACATTGATTAGCATCCGGAGTAAAGGTGTAAGTAATTGTTCCTACTGCTGATGTGTCTACTGTTGCCGGTAACCAGCTTCCCGATACGCCATTGGTCGATGTCGCCGGTAAGGCCGGTGAGGCTCCGTTTTGACAAATCGGTGCAATGGATTCAAAGGTCGCAGTAATAGGCGTACTGATTGTAATAACAATCGCTGTGGTATCCGGACACTCAACACTCGCATCAGGTGTAAAGACATATGTAGCTTCTCCCAAGGTAGCCGTATCAATTACTGCCGGTAACCAGGTACCAGGTACCGAATTATTCGAAACTGGTAAAGTATCTGCGGTAGCTCCCTGACAATAGGTCGTAGTAATAGCATCAAATGTCGCCACTACAGTTGGTTTTACCTCAACACTTATCGTTGTTGGAATTGCACACGCTTGGGTTCCATCAGGAGTGAAAGTGAAATCAAAAATTCCCGCTACACTCGTATCTACCACTCCACTCCAACTTCCCGTTACACCCTCCAAAGAGGTCGTCGGTAATACCGGTGATGCCGCATTTTGACATACAGATATCGAATCAAAGGTTGGAAGAATTTCGGAGGAAACGGTAATTAAAAGAGTAACTGAAACAGCACATTGTCCCGCATCAGGTGTAAATACATAGGCTGCATCTATAACTGCTACTGAAGTATCAATTGCTGACGGGCTCCATGTTCCTGTTATACCATTTGTTGCAGTTGGTAAGGCATCCGGTGTTGCATTTAAACAATAAGCTGTTGATATTGGATCAAATATAGGTGTAACCTCTTCCGTTACTGTTACTAACAATGTAAAAGGGTTTGCACATTGTCCTGCATCTGGAGTAAACACATACGGTGCGTCTACAACCCCTAACGATGTGTCAATCGTCGCCGGACTCCACACACCGGTAATACCGTTTGTTGAAGTTGGTAATGCATCTGCCGTGGCTCCAATACAATAGGTTAATGTTATTGAATCAAAAATTGGATCAACTATTGCATTAACTAAAACTGTGAAAGTTATGCTAGGAGCACATTCAAATTCATCGTTGGGAGTGAAAGTGAATTCAAATTCGCCCGCTACACTAGTGTCAACATCTCCTTCTGCGGTTACTCCTGTTCCACTCCAAACACCTGTAATTCCATTAATAGAAGTTAATGGTAAAACGGTTTCTGTATTTTGACATACCGAAACTGGATCGAAAGTTGGTTCTAAATTTGCAGTAGGAATAACAGTCACCGTTGTAGATGCTGTATTTGCACATCCTCCAAAATCAACGGTAACCTCATAAACACCAGCGGTAGTTACTGAAATAGAACTGGTTGTGTCGGGAAGTGGATTGGTATCAACCGTCCAAGAATAAGTGACAGAATTTGGATCATAGTTGGTTGGTGTAACTTCAATCGTTCCAATTGTTCCTTCACAAATAGAGAAATCAGGTGTTATTGTAAACTGAGGAGTTAAGTCTTCAACAATTAATTGGAAATTATTCAACGCAAAACAGTCACCACTAACAGGAGAAACTCTAACGTAAATCGTTTGAGGGTTTTCTGTGTTGTTGAAAGCGGTTGGATTCGCTATAACATTTTGGTTAAGTGTAGCGTCTTCTTCTGTTAAATAATAACCGATAACATAGTTAATTCCTAAAGGAGCTGTTAACGGCTCATCATTTTGGGTTAAATCAAATGTTCCAAATCCTGAAGCACTACAGAAGTATAAATCATTAGGTTCTCCTGTAACAAAATCATCAAAATATTCAATCACAATCGAATCTGAAGTGCTACAATTTGTATTAGTATATTGTGCAATAAGTGTGTATTGTCCCGGTTCATCAACAACGATAGAAGGACCTGTTTCATCAGCAATTACATCTTCGTCTAGAAGCCATTGGAATGTAAATGTATCTGAACTCAAACCTGAATCTATAACCGTAGTATCGCCTGGACATAAAGCATTTCCGGAAGCTACTAAAAAGTCCTCCCCTAATTCGATATCACCGATGTTGAAACTACCCCCTTTTAAAAATACAGCTGAGTCAAAAGAGTTATCTTGACGATCTGCTATGACCAATTTAATACGATAAGTATTATTAGGAATTACCGCAGATGAAGCTACCATTGGAATGGTTACTCCATTATAGTTTATTGGAGCACCGAGGGGATTTAATCCTGAAGGCAATTCATAGAAATTATCAAAAAACTCAGGATTAACTGAACCACAATCGTCATTATGTGCCTGATCACGAATCGTTACAACAGAAACAGGAACGTTGGTATTGGGAATGACAGCTAAATTTGTTGTTACATTTGTATTTAAATCAGTCAATAAAAAAGCAAATGCATCAGAGAATGTACATTGGAAAGTTCCATATTCTTCAGAAGCAAAAATAAAGTCAAAACTTATAAAATCAGTCAAAGGCACAAAATCAAACTCAATGATAGAGGCATTTCTTGAATTCATGGGATTACCCGTCGCCGCTAAAATAATTGCTTCCAAATCGGCATCTCCAACCCAAGCTTGATTACCATCTCCTAAAACATCTAAATTTGGTCCTGGAGCACTTGCTGCATTTCCGGTTGTCATTACAATACCGTTTTCAAATGGGAATGTAGAACCATTTTGTTCAAAATAGCCAATTCCGTTTTCAGATGCAAAATTTGTTCCTGTTGACCAGGTAATATTACTCACCAACGCACAAGTAGAATTAATTAAAATATCTTGTACTAATTCCGGAACAGTGTATTGAGTAGTATTTGCTGAAATTGGAGGAGGAACTGTCCCTACACACACATCAAATGTTGACGTTTGATTTGCAGTACCTGTCCACGTGAACACTCTAATTTTATATGTTTCACCTGGAGTTAAACCAGAAATAACACTTTGATTCGTGTCATTACATTCGATTTGAACCAAATTCCCACATTCGTCTCCGGAATAAACAGCATGTATCAAGAAAGTAGTAGAGCCGGTTATATTGATTAAGTTGACAGAATGTGTTGTGGTTTCTGCTACGAATTCAAACCAAACATCATCATCGGCAGTTCCGTCACAATTATTTGGTTGCGATGAAGTAGTTGCTCCAATCACTGTTCCATTCACAAATAGTGAACAATTAGTATCGGGATTAACAGGAACGGGTATAGCATTTTCACATTCATCGTTAGCAATTAAAGTAACAAACGCTCTTGGTCCTGCCCAATTGCTTAGATCATCTGCAGCACAAATGGCTCTAACATAAAAGACATACTGAGTTCCGGGGTCTAAATCATTTACGGTGTATGTTGGTTCTGTAACCACAACACCTGTATCGGTTGGAAGCGGTGCAGGAGAACCAGCCGGTAGGATTATTACTTCCCAGGATGTAGCAGTTCCAATCTCATTCCAAGTTAAGGTAGCACCGGTCTGTGTTAAAGCAGAAGCTACTAATGTATTCGGCTTAGGACACGTTGGAGGGGTACAATTAACAAAGCCTGAATATAAGGTTGTTCCTTGCGTACCTTCGCCTGGTAATTTAATGAATAATTGTTCTCCAAATGGATCAATAATTTCAACACCTACCTCAAAGGCAAAAGCACCACCGGTATTCCAAAATAATTCAAAAGGTAAATTATCACATAGCGGTACTGTTACAGTAACAGGACCTGAACCAGTTGTAAAAGTTGGGCCGATAACGCCAACTACAATTCCGTTTTGTGTAACATTCATAGTGTTACCATTCCATCCATCACCAAAGTCATCTGTTAAAACAAAAGAATACAAACATTGATCTGTCAGATCACAAATAGTTGTATTAAATGAGGTTGGCTGTGTCCAATTACTTGGTAAGGGTGTTGAACAAATAGCTCTTACATAAACATCATATAGTGTGGCTGCTGTTAATCCTGATAATTCAAGCGAACTCCCGGTGACAACTTCCCCCGTACTTGTAGCATTAGGTGCCGGCGAACCAGCCGGTAAAACTATTACTTCGTATTGCGTTACACCTGAAATCGGAGTCCATGTTACTATGGCAGAAGTATCTCCGATATTGGTAACCGTAACACCTCCAGGAGGCAAACAAGCCGGATTATCACAGTCCACGGTCCCTGCATAAAGAACACTACCTACTAATCCGGGTGAGGAAGTTGTTATCGCAAAAAGTGTTTGATTAAATGGAGAAGGATTTATAATAGATACTCTGACCTCAGTAGGAAAGCCTCCTCCGTTTTCCCAAAAAAGGTCAAAAGGCAAACCGTTACAAAGAGAAACTGTGATATTAACAGGCCCTTCACCATCAGTAAAAGTAGGTCCTAATGTTGCTACTGTAATACCGTTTTGTCTCACTAACATTGTAGCACCGTTCCAGCCATCACCAAAACTATCCTCTAATATAAAAGTGTATGTACATTGTTCATTTGCCTCACAAATGGTTGTATTGAACAAAAATGGTCCTGACCAAACACTGAATGTTCCGTCTCCACAATCTGCTCTAACGTAATATTGATAAGCTGTTGCTGCTGTTAAGCCGTCCGCTAAAAAGCCTGAATTCGTTGTTGCTGGCACACCTGATCCAGATGGAATTGGAGAACCTGCAGGTTGCACTGCTACTTCCCAAGCAGTTGCACCACTAGGATTCGACCAAGATAATTCTGCACTTGTTTGTCCAATATTAGCTGCGGAAAGTGATGCTGGAGGAGGACAATTAACAACTTGTAGCGTTAAAGTATAAGCAACACTTTGAGGTGCTGCCCAAGTTGAAATAACAATAAAATAGGTTTGACCTGCCGTTACCGGTAAATCGATAACCCTAGGCGTTTGATCACTGTTTGCGACACCAGCAACACAACTGACACCAACATTGGCACAACTGTTATAGACGAATAATCCGGACCATGCTCCGGTTGGAGTCATCGTAATATTAACTACACCATTATTTTGGGCTGTAAATGAATAAAAAACATCGTCTCCATCTAAAAATCCATTTGGGCTTCCACATCCTGTTCCTGGTGGCCCACTCACATCATCTCCGTAACCGGATGTATTATCCGTGGTTGAATAAGGTAAAGAAGTGACTTGAATAGGTGCATTACACGTTTGACCCGGTGAAGTTGTTAAAAAATTTGCTGGACCAACCCATTCACTATTGCTTTGATCGCAAACTGCACGAACATATACTTCGTATTGTGTTGTTGAAGAGAGACCGGTTGCATTATATGTAGTTCCTGTCACTAATTCCCCAGAGCCTGTGGGAGTATTTGGGAATTCTACTATTTCGACTTCAAATTGAGCTGCTCCACCTGGATTGTCCCAAGTAATAATCGCTCCATTTAAGGAAATACCACCAACTTGAATATTTTCCGGATTAATACATTGTTCCACTAATCGCATATCGTCCACAATCCATCGGTCTCCAGTGGGAGCTGCTGTGGGTTGATTTACAAGCATCACAAAAGCAATGTAAATATCTTGACCTGCGAATCCTGCGATTCCTAAATCGACTGTTTTTTCTTCGCAGATATTGAATACTGTGTTTAACTCCGCCTCAGTCCATTGAGCTACTATGGTAAATCCACTGGTCTGAGAGACTGTAGAAACTCTAATTTGGTAAGTTGTGTTATCAAATCCGTTGATAGTAGAACGCGTCGAAAAAATTAGTTGACCATTTTGAGGAACGGTCATTAGGTCAGTTACCATCCACTTTTCAGAAGTGTTTCCGGCTCCAATATTTTCACGGCCATTTGCAAAAGCAGAAATTGTTCCCTCACACACGGTTGGTGGATTTGTTACTGTTGAGATGGTAGTCCATTGATTGGTACCAAACCCATTGTTAAAAACTGTCCATCCTGTTGGAATTCCCCCCTCAAAGTTTTCTTGAGAGATAGAAACCGTTCCGGTCAGTAAAAACAACAGCAATAATAATGTAATTTTTTTCATAAAATAAGGTCGTTTAGGTTGTTGTTATTTAGCCAACTAAAATAGAAAAAATATACTGGAGGAAAATAGTAAAACCGATAAAATGAACTTAAAACCGATATAATTCACAAAAAACCGATAAAATGTTTAATTATTCACAAAACATACATTTTTGAAGTTTAAAAAGAAGATAAACATTTTTTGTATCTTTGAATCACATTATAATAATTTGAAAACAAAAATATACTTCGCATCCGATCAACATTTTGGGGCTCCCACTATTGAGGCAAGTTTC
Organism: Flavobacterium sp.; assembly: GCF_044339515.1. Lineage (GTDB taxonomy): Bacteria > Bacteroidota > Bacteroidia > Flavobacteriales > Flavobacteriaceae > Flavobacterium. The sequence goes on along the minus strand of NZ_JBIIVK010000061.1, from coordinate 11,893 downwards.
CCAAGAGAACAAAAATTCGTGGCATGGTTAGATGAAATCAAACACGATGCAACAGCTCTATTTTTATTAGGCGATTTATTCGATTTTTGGTTTGAATACAAAACCGTTGTACCCAAAGGATTTGTTAGGGTTCTAGGGAAATTAGCTGACCTTCGAGACAGTGGAATTCCCATTTATTTCTTTGTAGGGAATCATGATTTGTGGATGCATGATTACTTTGAAAAAGAGTTAAATATTCCCGTTTATCATGACAATCAAGAATATACTTTTAACGGAAAAACTTTCTTAATTGGCCACGGAGACGGGAAAGGCCCGGGAGATAACGGTTATAAACGCATGAAAAAAGTGTTTACCAATCCGTTTTCAAAATGGTTGTTTCGTTGGTTGCATCCGGATATCGGGGTGAAATTAGCCCAATATCTTTCCGTAAAAAACAAATTGATTTCCGGTGCCGAAGATGTCAAATTTTTAGGCGAAGAAAACGAATGGCTTGTACAATATGCCAAACGAAAACTGACTTTCAAACATTGTAATTATTTCATTTTCGGACATCGCCATTTACCGATGCAATTGGAAGTAGGAGAAAATTCAACATACATCAACCTAGGCGATTGGATTGGTTATTTTACTTATGGTGTTTTCGATGGAGAAAAATTTGAGTTGAAAGAATTCAAAAACTAACGAACGTCTTTCGCTCTCAATTGAACCGTAACATTTCCATTAAATTCATTTTCATCAATACAAAAAGCCATTTCAAATGGTTGTTTATTTTTTGTTTGATTCAATTTATTCCCTAAACCAAAACCAATGACACCAAATCCTTCTGAATTATTTTGCTTGACAAATAATTTCAAATGTTCGTTATTTTGACCAATGGTTTTTCCATAACCGGTATCCACAACATTTTTTGCCATAAAAACCGGTGTCATATTTTCTGGACCAAAAGGTTCAAATTGATGTAAAAGACGAATTAGTTTCGGATTTATTTCTGTCAAATCTATTTCGGCATCAACCGATATTTCGGGAATCAATAAATCAGGATGAATGGATTCTTGTACTACTTTTTCAAATGCTTCTTTAAATTGTAAATAATTTTCCTCTTTCAATGTCATTCCGGCCGCATACATGTGTCCGCCAAATTGTTCTAAATGTTCGGAGCATTTTTCCAATGCATTATACACATCGAAATCTTTTACAGAACGAGCTGAGGCGGCCAATTTATCGCCACTTTTCGTGAAAACTAAAGTCGGCCTGTAATACGTTTCCGTTAAACGGGAAGCCACAATTCCAATTACACCTTTGTGCCAATTTTCATTGTAAACCACGGTTGTGAATTTTTCTTTTTCGTTGTTATCTTCTATTTGGGATAAGGCTTCAATGGTGATTTTTTTATCTAAATCTTTTCGGTCAACATTATATCCTTCTATTTCTGAAGCAAATTGTTCCGCTTGTTCTAAATTAAATTCAGTCAATAATTCAACTGCATGATTGCCGTGCTTAATTCTTCCGGCGGCATTAATTCGAGGTGCAATGATAAAAACGACATCGGTTATCGTGAGTACTTTTTTCTTTACATTTTGAATCAATGCCTTAATTCCGGGTCGTGGATTGGAATTGATGACTTCTAAACCAAATTTAGCCAAAATGCGATTTTCTCCCGTCATCGGAACAATATCTGCAGCAATAGCCGTGGCGACTAAATCTAAATAAGGAATTAAATCTTCAATCGTTTCAACTCTATTTTGTGCCAACGCTTGAATCAATTTAAATCCAACGCCACAGCCACAAAGTTCGTCATACGGATAAGTACAATCACTTCTTTTTGGGTCTAAAACGGCAATGGCTTCGGGTAAAATTTCACACGGGCGATGGTGGTCACAAATGATGAAATCAATGTTTTTTGCTTTGGCATAAGCCACATGATCAATTGATTTTATTCCGCAATCTAAGGCAATGATTAAAGAAAAACCATTGTCGTCGGCAAAGTCAATCCCTTTATATGAAATGCCGTAACCTTCATCATACCGATCCGGAATGTAGGTGGCAATATTAGGATAAATCGTTTTTAAGTATGAAGAAACCAATGAAACAGCTGTCGTTCCATCCACATCATAATCACCAAAAACTAAAATATTTTCTTGATTGGCGATGGCTTTTTCAATTCGATTAACTGCTTTATCCATATCTTTCATTAAATACGGATCATGCAAATCGTTTAAAGACGGTCGAAAAAATTGTTTTGCTTGATTAAATGTAGTAATTCCTCTTTGCACTAAAAGTGAGGCGATAAGTTTGCTAACATTAAGTTCGGTAGCTAATTGCGAAACCAAATGTGGCTCCGGCTTTGGTTTGATGGTCCAACGCATAGTGTATTAATTTTAAATGGCTTATACTATTGGATGGTACTCAATTTCCACATCCACTTGGGCAAATTTACGAAACATTTCCATAACGCCACAATATTTTTCTACTGATAAATTGACAATTTTTTGTAATTTCTCTTGTTCTAAGTTATTTCCATAAAAATGGTAAACCACTCGAACCGAATGATAATATTTGGGATGCTCTTCGGTTAAATCGCCTTCTACATCAATATGAAACGCATCAACAGTAACTTTCATTTTAGGCAATAACGAGGCCACATCAATTCCCGTACAACCTGCCAACGCATCTAACATCAAAGCTTTTGGACGAAGTCCGTTATTTGTGCCACCAATTTCAATATCGGCATCAATTCTGAATTTTCCTCCAGGATTGGTCGCTTCAAACGCCATTCCACCTAACCATTTTGTTGAAATTTGATGTGTCATGCTGTACTTTTTTTCAAAGATAATGAATTTTTAAAAATTTTTTTATCCTAAAAAATTATCGTACATTTGTTGCATATTTATTTCATTAATGAATAAAATAAGCTATAATGTATCAAAATAGTTACTATAAAAATTGGTATGCCATGACAGATGCCGCTGTTGTTCGATCGCTTTGTTCTAGTTTGAAACAAATGCGACTAAACAAAAACATCTCTCAAGAAGAACTTGCCGAACAATGTGGTTTAAGCCGAATTACAATCAGTCGTATGGAATCCGGAAAGGCTATTAATTTGTTAACCATGGTGCAAGTGATGCGTGCGTTAGGAAAACTAGAACTCTTCAATTACCTCAACGAAGAACCGGAAATTAGTCCGTTACAAGTCATGGAAGAACGCTCAAAATACCGTAAAAAAGCTTCTCCATCCAAATAAATATGAATACTGTTGCTTCTATAAAAATTTGGAATCGCAAGGTGGGTGCGGTTCTATGGGACGAATCTAAAAACGTGGGTGTTTTTGAATTTGATAAAAATTTTATTGACTCCGATTTAGATTTATCGCCCATTACACTTCCGTTGTCTGAAGCGAGCAAAGGACGACGTGTTTTTTCATTTCCCTTTTTAAATTTTGAAACATTCAAAGGGTTGCCGGGTTTGTTGGCAGACAGTTTACCGGACAAATTTGGTAATCAAGTGATCGATGCTTGGCTCGCTCAACAAGGTAAAACTGCTCAAAGTTTTAATCCGGTTGATCGACTTTGTTACATTGGAAAACGTGGCATGGGAGCATTAGAGTTTGAACCTGAATCCGGCTCAACAACCATCCAGTCAAATAAATTAGAAATAAACGCTTTGGTTGAATTTGCGAAAGAAGTTTTGGCGGAACGGGCTTCGTTTCAAACCAATTTGAAAGATGAAAAGGGTTTTTCAGATATTCTTCAAGTGGGAAGTTCTGCCGGAGGAGCACGTGCGAAAGCCATTATTGCCTACAATCAAAAAACGGGTGAAGTTCGCTCCGGTCAAATTGATGGATTGGAAGGTTTTGATTATTGGTTGATAAAATTTGACGGTGTGACCAATCATCAATTGGGTGACCCAAAGGGCTATGGCAACATTGAATATGCATATTATTTGATGGCAACCGCTGCCGGAATCAACATGATGGAAAGCGAATTGAAAATTGAAAATCAGCGAGCTCATTTTATGACGAAGCGTTTTGACCGACAAAACAATCAAAAAATGCACATGCAAACGTTGTGTGGCTTGGCTCATTTTGATTATAATATGCCGGGTTCGTATTCTTATGAACAAGCGTTGATGGTGATGCGACAAATGCAATTACCTTATCCTGACATGGAAGAATTATTTAGAAGAATAATTTTTAACGTGATGGCGAGAAATCAAGATGATCATACCAAAAATATTTCATTTTTGATGAATTCGGATGGAAAATGGTCGCTTTCGCCAGCTTATGATGTGACTTTTGCCTTTAATCCGTCCAATTTTTGGTTGAAGGCTCATCAAATGACAATTAATGGAAAAAAGGAAAACATTGAGTTAAATGATGTATTTACGTTAGCGAAAAACGTCAACATCAAAAAGCCACAACAAATTATTGATGAATGTAGAGAAGCCATTTTAAAATGGGATGAATTTGCCGAAAAAGCATTAATTCCTTCCACACAACAAAAAGAAATAAAAAGCTTGTTCAATTTATTTATGTAACTTTATTGTTTCATTAACGTATAAAAATAACCATAACGAAACTTATTTGTTACAATTTATTTTGATGCTTTTCCGCCAACTACTACCACAATTTCACCTTTGACGGGTTTAGTTTCAAAATGTTTTAAAACGTCGGATGCAGTTCCGCGAACGGTCTCTTCATGTAATTTTGATAATTCTCTGGAAACAGAGACTGTTCTTTCTGCACCAAAATACTGCACAAATTCTGCTAAGGTTTTGTTTAATTTGTGTGGAGAAACGTAGAAAATCATCGTTCTAACTTCTTCTGCTAATGCCAAAAAGCGGGTTTGTCTTCCTTTTTTATCGGGTAAAAAACCTTCAAACACAAATTTATCGTTTGGCAGACCACTGTTCACCAACGCGGGAACAAAAGCGGTTGCTCCGGGCAAACATTCTACTTCAATGTTATTTTCCACACAAGCTCGGGTAAGTAAAAATCCCGGATCGGAGATAGCAGGAGTTCCCGCATCAGAAATCAACGCAAGGGTTTCTCCGGCTTGCAAGCGTTTGATCAAACCTTCTACAGTTTTGTGTTCGTTATGCATGTGGTGACTTTGCATGTGCGTTCCAATCTCAAAATGCTTCAATAATTTTCCGCTGTTTCGAGTGTCTTCGGCTAAGATACAATCTACTTCTTTGAGCACTTTAATGGCTCTAAAAGTCATGTCTTCTAGGTTTCCGATGGGTGTGGGAACGATATAGAGTTTGCTCATGGTAAAGTTATAAAAATCATAAAGATGAGATCTCTCCTTCGTCAAGATGACAAGATACCGGAGAAAACGTTTAGGCAAATTTTTTCTCCACCAAATTCATAAAACGATCCGCGTACTCTTCTTTCCCTTCCCAATTGTTATAATCGGGTTTGACCATATCTACAATAAATTGTTGCACTTCTTCAAACGAATCATAGGTGCTGATTTGTGAAATTACACGGTTAAAATCTTCGTTGCTTCCGCCAAATAAATGTTTCACAAAGGCAATTCGGTCATTCAAACCAATGTTGATTCCTTTAATTAAGGTATCGTTTAAGGAGGATATTTTGTGTTCGGTTTTTACTGTAAAGGTTTCCGTTTTGGTTTCGATTTTAACCTCCGGAATGATGGTTTCTTCTACTTTTTCAAATGAAATTTCGGTTACTTTTTCCACTTCTTGAGGAACGTCATTCACTTTTACAAATTCAGGTTCTTTATAATCTGTTCCCAGTAAATCTTCAAATGAAATTTGTTTTTGTTCCATTTTAGCAACCGGTTTTTCCTCTTCTTCCGTTGCTAATTCAAATAACGGACTAAAAACTGATTCTTCTATTTCTTCTTTAATTTCTCCTTGAACAGGTTCTTCTTCTTGCGTTTCAGCTAAGATTTCTTCAACAAAAACTTCTTCTTCCACTTCTTCTTCTTCTTCTGCTGCTACAACTTCCTCCTCTTCCTCAATTATTTCTTCTGCAATCGTTTCTTCAGCAACTACTTCTTGAATAGGTTCTTCTTCAACAGTTTCAGCTTGAACTTCTTCTTTTACTTCCTTTTCATTTACAACAATTTCAGGCTGAACAGGAACTTCGGCAAACAGTTTTTCTTCTAATTCTTCTTCCGAAATTTCATCTTTCAACACATTGATATTTTCTTCATAAAACCGAAGAACCGCTAATTTTTCATATAATTTTTGAGCTTCCTGATGCAATTGAACGACATCTTCTTTTCCTTTTAATTTTAAAACACGGTGTGCAATACTAATTAAATCTGCTTCTAACTTTTTCTTCATAACTTTTACAATTATATTGAATTTAGCGAATGGAATTTTATAAATTTGTTTCTGATACAAAATAACATAAAATATGTTATTCTTTAGCTAGAAAAGTAGAAAATGTTTCTTGAAAATACCGTAAATCATAAAGAACAATTTGGCTGGATTGAAGTAATCTGCGGTTCGATGTTCTCGGGAAAGACCGAAGAACTGATTCGCCGACTCAAAAGAGCTCAGTTTGCCAAGCAAAAAGTGGAGATTTTTAAACCCGCCATCGATACGCGTTATCACGATGAAATGGTGGTTTCTCATGACGCAAATGAAATTCGTTCCACACCCGTTCCGGCCGCTGCCAATATTCGTATTTTGGCTCAAGGTTGCGATGTGGTGGGTATTGATGAAGCTCAATTTTTTGACGATGAAATCATCACCATTTGTAATGATTTAGCCAATTCAGGCATTCGGGTAATTGTAGCCGGATTGGATATGGATTTTAAAGGCAACCCTTTTGGTCCCATGCCGGCATTGATGGCAACAGCTGAATATGTCACCAAAGTGCACGCCGTTTGCACCCGAACCGGGAATTTAGCCAATTACAGTTTCAGAAAAGCTGACAATGATAAATTAGTTATGCTAGGCGAAACCGAAGAATATGAACCGTTAAGCAGAGCCGCATACTATCATGCTATGCGTGAACAAGCCGAACACAAAATTGAAGCGGAAAACAAATCAAAAACCTAAGCCGTGAGTCTCGTTGTTAACGATATTATCCCTCAACTTCAAGCTGAATTTTTCGGAAATCATCCTGAAAACAGTATTCAGAATGTTTCCATAGACAGTCGTTCGTTGCAAAATAACCAATACACGCTTTTCTTTTGTATTATCGGACCGAACCACAATGGTCATACCTATATCAAAGAATTGATTGAAAAAGGCGTTTGCAATTTTGTGGTTTCCGAAAATGTTGAATTCGTTGAAGGGGTGAATTTTTTAAAAGTGGAAAACACTTTGATTGCTCTGCAACAATTTGCCGCTTTTTATCGAAGAAAATTCAGTTTTCCCATCATTGGCATCACCGGAAGTAACGGAAAAACCATCGTAAAAGAATGGCTTAATTTTTTATTGAGTCCCGATTATAACATTATCCGAAGTCCGAAAAGCTATAACTCACAAGTTGGTGTACCGCTCTCTGTAATTGGGATTAATGAGCAACACAATTTAGGCATTTTTGAAGCGGGAATTTCCACCGTGAACGAAATGCAAAAGTTGGAAGCCATCATTCAGCCTACCATAGGAATCTTAACGAATATTGGTTCTGCTCACGATGAAGGTTTTGAGAATTTGGGTCAGAAAATCAAAGAAAAATTAAAACTTTTTCCGAATGTTGACGTGCTGATTTACAACAAAAATAAATCAATTGACGCTTTTTTAAATCCAAACATCAAAACATTTTCTTGGAGTTCTAGCGATCAATCGGCAGATGTGATGATTCATCATAAAACTACTCACGATAAAACATCTTTAAATGTAACCATTGATAAAACTTGTTTTAAAATCAACATTCCATTTTCTGATGAGGCTTCTATTGAAAATGTGATTCAATGTTTGATGGTCATGTTTTATTTTAAGTATGATTTTGACACCATTCAAAATCGCTTGTCGCTTTTGTATCCGATTGAAATGCGGTTGAAAGTGAAGAAAGGCATCAACAATACGACCATCATCGATGACAGTTACAGTTCTGATTTTCAATCGTTGAAAATTGCATTGGATTTTTTAGAAAACCAAAAACAACACCATAAAAAAACCTTGATTTTATCGGATATTTTTCAAAGTGGTTTGGAAAATGACGAATTGTATTCGCGAGTTTCACAAATGGTGATTTCCAATAAAATCAGTCGTGTGATTGGTGTAGGTGAAACCATTTCACACTATAAACACAAATTTTTAAACGGCGTAACGTTTCTTTCTCAAGCCGACTTCTTAGCTCATTTTGACAGTTTACATTTTGAAAATGAAACCATTCTCATCAAAGGGGCACGCAGTTTTCATTTTGAAGAAATTGTTTCGTTGTTAGAAGAAAAAACACATGAAACGGTTTTGGAAATTAACTTAAATGCTCTTTCTCACAATTTTAATTTTTACAAAGCTAAGCTAAAACCGGAGACCAAAATGATGGTAATGGTCAAAGCGTTTAGCTATGGAAACGGCGGTTTGGAAATTGCCAAATTGCTCGAATATCACAAAGCAGATTATTTTGGTGTGGCTTTCGCCGACGAGGGAATTGCTCTCAAAAGCAACGGAATTCAATTACCGATTATGGTTTTGAACCCTGAATCTACCAGCTTTGAAGCCATTATTCAACATCAGTTGGAACCCGAAATTTACAGTTTAAAAGGATTGAATGCCTTTTTAAAAATTGCCAAACAAAAACAGCTAAAGCAATTTCCGATTCATCTTAAAATTGATACCGGAATGCATCGATTGGGTTTTGAGGAACCGCATTTGGAGGAATTAATTTCTATTTTGAAAAACTGTAAATACGTTCAAGTGAAAAGTATTTTGTCGCACATGGCCACAAGCGATGATTTAGCACACAACGATTTTGCATTGGAACAAATTGAAAAATTCAATCGTATTTCTACTCATATAAGTACGGCATTAGAAATAAATCCGATTCGGCATATCTTGAATACGTCGGGAATTTCCAATTATCCGGAAGCTCAATTCGATATGGTTCGATTAGGAATTGGTTTGTATGGCATTTCAAACGATGCCAACGAGCAAAAGTTTTTGGAAAATGTTGGAACTTTAAAATCCATTATTTCCCAAGTAAGAACCATTAAAGCAGGCGAAAGTGTGGGTTATGGCCGACGATTTATTGCCGAAAAAGAAACCCGAATCGCCACTATTCCAATTGGTTATGCCGACGGGATTAGAAGAAGTTGGGGGAACGGACTTGGTTTTGTCATGATAAACAACCAAAAAGCCACAATTGTTGGCAGTGTTTGTATGGATATGTTAATGGTTGATATTACTGACATTCCATGTGTGGAAGGAAATGAAGTCATTGTATTGGGGGAAAATCCATCCGTTACGTTTATGGCTAATCAATTAAATACTATTCCGTATGAAATTCTGACCGGAATTTCACAACGCGTAAAGCGAATTTTTTACAGAGAATGATTTTTTTAATTCAATTGTTAAAATTTTAACTAACTTCGTTTTAACAAAACTTTAAAAACTAAAATTATGTTGAAAGAATTTAAGAATTTTATCATGACCGGCAATGTTATTGAATTTGCCGTTGCAGTAATTATGGCAGGTGCTGTAGGTGCTGTAGTAAACGGATTTGTTAGCGATATCGTTATGCCTGTTGTTGGGATGTTAACCGGAGGCGTTGACTTTTCTGAAATGAAAGTAGTTTTACAAGCCGCCGTAGCAGAAACAGAAGGCGTTGCTGCCGTACCGGAAGTAGCCATTCGTTGGGGAGCTTGGGTAAATACCTTAGTGAACTTGGTAATTGTAGGTTTTGTAATGTTTATCATTATTAAAGGTTACAACAAAATGAGAAAACCAAAAGAAGAAGCACCAGCACCTCCGGCTGGACCAACACAAGAAGAATTATTGGCTGAAATCAGAGATTTATTGAAAAAATAGTCGTTCCGCTACACTATATATTCTAACTAAACCCCGACTTGTTCGGGGTCTTTTTTTACAAAAAACCAAAATTTTGTGAAACAGACTTTTTTCACCTTAATATTCTATACTTTTGCATTTTAAATCTAAAAATTCACACATGAGAGTTGCAGTTGTTGGTGCTACCGGAATGGTTGGCGAAGTTATGCTTCAAGTTTTAGCGGAGAGAAATTTTCCGATTACGGAATTAATTCCTGTTGCTTCTGAAAAGTCGGTTGGAAAAGAAATTGAATTCAAAGGAAATAAATACAAGGTAGTTGGTTTGCAAACCGCTGTTGAAATGCGTCCGGACATTGCTTTATTTTCTGCCGGAGGAGAGACTTCCTTAGCTTGGGCACCCAAATTTGCTGAGGCAGGTACAACCGTTATCGACAATTCTTCCGCTTGGCGAATGGATCCAACCAAAAAATTAGTGGTTCCCGAAATCAATGCTTCGGAATTAACCAAAGACGACAAAATCATTGCCAATCCAAACTGTTCAACGATTCAAATGGTGATGGTTTTAAATCCGTTACATAAAAAATACAACGTGAAACGAGTGATTGTTTCCACGTATCAATCCATTACCGGAACGGGTGTAAAAGCGGTGCAACAATTAGAGAATGAGTACCACAACATCCAAGGAGCTATGGCGTATCCATACCCCATCCATAGGAATGCCATCCCGCAATGTGATGTGTTTGAAGACAACGGCTACACCAAAGAAGAAATGAAATTGGTTCGTGAAACCCAAAAAATTATGGGCGACAGAAGCATTGCTGTAACAGCAACAGCTATCAGAATTCCTGTTGTTGGCGGACACAGTGAAGCCGTAAATGTTGAATTTTCGAATGATTTTGAGGTGAATGAAGTGCGTGCACTTTTGCACAATACTCCAGGCGTTACCGTTCAAGATAATTTAGATACCAAAACCTATCCAATGCCAATTTATGCACAAGGAAAAGATGATGTTTTTGTCGGTAGAATTCGCCGTGACGAAAGCCAGCCCAATACCTTAAATATGTGGATTGTAGCCGATAATTTACGAAAAGGTGCAGCTACTAATACGGTTCAAATTGCGGAGTATTTGGTGGAGAATAAATTAGTATAAGATAATTTTAATATTGATAGAAGCTCCTTTTTAGGGGCTTTTTTTGTTTGTTGTTTGGGGAAGAATTTTAAATTTATTTATTAATAGATCTTTGATATTTTAGTCAAATTTATGATTAGCAAAGACATAAGTTTTTACTGAGCAAAGATATCTAATATTACAACTTAGATTTTGCATTACATTTTAAGTTCAAAAAAACCTTTATCCAAAAAAACATTAAATTCTTTACATCTGCTAAGAAAATTTGTTCCTATTAAAATTTGATGTGTATAAGTGTTTGGAGTACCTATTACCTCTTCTTTGAATATGAAATCATCAATTCCTTTAATCTCAAATTCCAAATTATAAATACCAACCTCTTGTAAACCGTTATTTACAAAAATTTGATATTCCGTATTTATTTGTTTTAAAGGGACTTGGCTTAAAAAATATGGAATTACAGCAGATTTAAAAGCTCCAGTATCTATTGCCGCGGTTATCCATTCTTGTGAACCTACAACTCTGACAGATAAATAAGGTGTCCCATTAGAGTCTAATTTTCCTAAGGTATTTTTGTTTAAATTAAAATGAGTTCCGTTTTTCATACAATGTATTTGTTGATTTACAAATATAGATTTTGAAATAATTTTCAATACATCCCTCCATTTTTATTAATTTTGGTATAAAATTACATATTGTTAACTATGAAGTGATTTAAACTTATTTTGTAAATATAAAAGGGTTGACGAAATTTGTGTTGCAAAACATAATCATTTCAAAATCAACCCTTATGTACAGTGTACTTGACAAAGATATAATAAAAAGTGAAAT
>NZ_JBIIVK010000060.1:0-19163 GCF_044339515.1 Flavobacterium sp. | reverse complement strand
TTAAAATGAAGTCTACAAGCTTCTTCACTTCCAAAATTTGCCGTAAAACTGAATAAATTCATCGCTTTTTTTTATCAAATATAAGGCTTTTTATTTAATTATGGGTAATTGCGGACAATCAAATTAATAATAAACCTATTTTAAAAATGATCTTTTTAATTGCATGCTTTTTTAATTTTGTACGATAGGTTTTTACTTTATATTTTTATACTGAAATTAAATTATTCCTGTAGGGTAGTAACATCTGATAATTTTTTTCGAATTCGTGTTAGTGTTTGCCTTTCTATGCCAAGATATGAGCATAAATGTGATATCGAAACCCTATTGAATAAATCAGGATCTTCATTGATGAATTTAATGTAGCGATCTTCTGCTGTTTCAAATAGAAAACTCTCAATACGCTTTTGCTGAATTTTCAAAACCTCTTCAGCCACTAATCTTCCATATCTTTCCATAATTGGATATCTCTGATAACCCTCCTGTATATGTTTATAAGAAATGTTTACAATAACAGTTGGCTCAATTGTTTGAAAGCTATACATACTTGGAGTTTGACTTATAAAAGCTGGAAAATGAGTCGCAAATTCATACTCTCTAATGAAATTAACAGTTATTTGATTACCCATATTGTCTACATAATATCCTCTTAGTAAACCAGAAAAAACAAAACCGATTTCTTTCTGAATATTACTTGCATGAATATATATTTGTCTTGGTTTTAATTCTATAATTGACAATCCACTCTCTATATAAATCAATTCCTCCTCAGTAACTTGAGGACAAATTGCTTTAATTATTTTTAAATAGGCGATAATTGGTTCTTTCATAACTTTTTTTTCTAATTCAGATATTTACATTATTTATAAAAACACTAAATGAATCTAAAATCAAAACATCTAGACTTGTTGTAAAATAAAAAACTACTCTTTTATTAATACATTCTTGGAAATTATTCCCTTATCAGTTGATACCTTAACTACATAAGTACCTGTTCTTACTTCTGAAATTTGGAGTAAATAATCAGGTTGATATTGATTAGAGAATTTCCAATCCTGTATTTTTTGTCCTAACAAATTGAAAATTTCTACAGCTTGAATGGCAACTTTTTGTGATGAATTTTTTATTACTACACTATTACTAGACAATAAATGTGCAATCATTATACCCTCTGAATTTTCTATATCTCCAATTCCAAGAGAATTACCATCTGTATATCGTAACACAAATCTGTCATTATGAATACCAGCAATACTGGAAAAAGGATATGGACTCAACTTTAAATCATGAATTACATTTAGCAATTTATCTTCTAAATAAATGTTTTGATTGTTGTATTGAAATAATCCATCAATTGCACGAATTGCAATAACATAGTCTCCGGAGTTAGGGGTTGTTATAACTAATGGTACTTGATCATCTTGATTAAATGGCAAAGATCGACCTTGAATGACAAGAGTTTTATCATCAATCATACTGAATATTCGCATATCATTTAACGACTTCTCTTGTGCATCATAACCTGAATCAAAACCTTCTGTTGCACCTTCTACATAACCAATTAATGTGGAAGCAGAAGCATTATTTGAATTTACAATATCCAACCAAATTCTATGTCGCTCTAGTGATAAGACACCATTGTTGTTGTTATTAATATTTTCTGAACTAGATCTAAAAAAATTGTCATTTAAATAACTACTGTTACGTTGTCCATTATTAAATATTACAGTTCCAGTTGCATTACCGGGTCCATCAATCATTTGTACAAAAAAACCTTGTCCTGCTTTGATTAAGTCACTAAATCCAGGTGTAGTTGTTCCTGTAAAATTAATTATCTCATAATCTGATGAAGAATAATTATATGTAAAACTACCATAAAAAGGATTTGACGCTGAACTGGAAATATCTATACCATGTTTCCAAAGTCTCACATTTCCTAGAATAGAAGTACTATTATCGGCTAAAAATTGTAAAGCATTAATTGCTGATGGATATGGATTACCTAACAAATTATAATTATCTTCTAAATTGGTAATCTGAATACCATTCAAGCCTACATAATTAGAACCTGTAAATTGTCCTCTTTGAATAATTGATGTAATATCACCATTATTTGGCACTCCGATAAATGAACTATTAATTGTTGTAGCAGGCATTGAAAAAACATTCGACCCTCTTACAATGTAACCTTTTCCAATCTGCATGTTCATATTGTTTGCAGACTCCCATCTTCCTTGACTTATATTGCCAAAATTTCCATTACCGTTATTTGCAATTGTGTTCCAGATAAATTTTGGCCCTTGAATCGGATTAGAATAAATTATATTAATATTCTGATTCGCTACCGGAGATGACCAATAAATATAATCTTGACCCTGAATATTAGTAGCACTTCGGTTATATGTAATTACTCCAGTATTAGTTACATTGTTTATTTGTACCAAACTAGCATTGTTCTCAAATGTTAAACTTCCACCTGAAATATTTAAAGAGTTAACAATTGTCATTACAGTTCCTGAGGGTATTACTATATTACCGGAAATTACATTACATGAACATGCAAGTAAATTTGTACTTTCGTTATAATCACCATCGAACAAAATTGAATCTGTAATTGTAGGAGAACCATTTGACCAATCAACTCCGTTCCAAGTATTATAATTTACACTAACTTCAACCACATTACTAATCACTGAAGTACAATTATTATTTGTAACAACAGCCCTAAAAAAGGTTGTTAAGGTTAAATTACCTGTAATTAAACTTGAGGAGTTTGCTCCATCAATATCAAACCATCCATTAAAACCATTTGCTGACTGTTGCCATTGAATAGCTCCTTGATTCCCAGTCAAAGTTATTTCAACAGAATTTCCGGAACATATTGTTGAAGGACCTGATGCAGTTCCTGCTATTGAACCCTCCGTAACAATAATTGAACCTGTAGCAGTTATGTTTCCACAATTACCATTAACTAGAATACTATAGTTAAATATTCCACTTTCAATTGGTGTACCTGCTATTGTGATAGTATCATTAAACCAACTCGCATTTAAACCTAATGGTAAGCCTGTAACTAATCCAATACCAATAGAACCAGATGTTGAAAAAACAATATTAGTTAAACTGTTATTAATACATACTGTCGGAGTTGCTGATGGTAATCCAACTGAAAGAGCGGGATAAAAATTAACAGTAATGCCATCACTATTTGCAATTGAAGTGGTTGTACAAACTGCATTGCTTGTCATAACTACTTCAACTATTTGCCCATCTAATAAGGCATCACTAACAAAAATATTAGAATTAGTATTCTGCACAGATATACCATTAACTCTAAAATCAAACATAGGAGAAATTCCACCATTAGTGGGATTTGCAATAAAGGTTAAAACACTTCCAGAACAAAATGTTGAGCTTGGACTAACTGACAAATTAACTACTGGTGTAACAGTTGGTATTACATTCATTAGAATAGCATTAGAATTAGCTGTAGGATTACCACAAGAACTTCCGGTCACAGATATACTACAACTAAATGAATTTCCGTTAGAAATTGTACTTGTAGTAAAAGTATTGGATAACCCAGTCTGAACAACTACATTATTTCTTCTAAATGTATAAGTAATTGTACCTCCACCTGTACTATTTGCAGAAGCAGTGAACGTAACATTAGTTCCAGAACAGATTGTATTAGAACTTGCTGAAATATTTACTGTTGTATTCAAAGCATTAATTGAAATTGGATTTGAATAAATAGAGACTAAATTTGAACAAACTCCCCCACTAACATTTAAGAGACATTCAAAAATATCACCATTATCATATGTGTTTGTATTATAGACATTTGAAGCACCATTTTGAACTATTACACCATTACGAAGAAAAGTGTAACTTAAACTTCCAACTCCAGAAGTATTAGATGCTGTGGCGGTAAAAACTACATTCGCTCCTGAACATAAAGTAGTTCCTGATGAAGTAAGCACTACACTTGGTGTTGTTACGTTATATGTTATTGTATTTGAAGCAGCAACAGGTGAGGTCAAACAAATACCCCCTACAATTGTAATGTTACATTTTATTGATGAACCATTTGTAATTGTAGTACTTGTAAAAGTATTAGATGAACCACTTTGTACGTTAACTCCATTATTTAAAAAGGTATATATTATAGTTCCGCCACCTGTATTTAGAGTTGTTGCTGTTACTGTAGTTGAATTTCCTAAACAAAATGAAGTTGATGTAGAAGATATTGAAACTGATGGAGTACTGTTGCCAACAACTGATAGGGTGATTGAATTTGAAGTGGCTGTATTTGAAAGCAAACATGTTCCTCCA
This sequence comes from Flavobacterium sp., assembly GCF_044339515.1. Taxonomy (GTDB): domain Bacteria; phylum Bacteroidota; class Bacteroidia; order Flavobacteriales; family Flavobacteriaceae; genus Flavobacterium. Next base: position 14,831 of record NZ_JBIIVK010000060.1, on the reverse strand, counting down.
AGCATAGAAATATCGCAACTTATTACGACTCCATTAGTAGGATTGGTAAGAGTGTAAGAATTAATTGTTCCGTTTTGTACACTAGAACCGTTGACTTTAAAATTATAACTTATTACACCACCACCAGTATTACTTGCAGTTGCTGTAAATGTTGCCGAACTACCGCTACAATTTGAAGTTGATGGTGTACTTAATACAACAGAGGGAGTTAAAATATTATTTACTACCATTGTAATTGAATTTGAGTTAGCTGTCGAAATAGCCAAACAACTTCCATCCACAATACTAATTTGACAGCTTACGACATCACCATTAATTAGACTACTTGAAGTATAAGTTGAAGAAGAACTGTTTTGAACACTAATTCCATTTACTCTGAAATCATAAGTTACTGTTCCACCCCCTGTTTGTAAAGCTGTAGCATTAAATGTAACATTATTACCTAAACATATGTTAGAAGAATTTGAGGTAATTGCCACAGAAGGAGTTAGATTATTAACAGTTATCATAGTAACAGCATTACTACTACAAGAACCATTTGTAATGGTATAAGTAATAGTTGCTAAACCGGAAGCTATAGAGGTAACTAACCCTGTTGCATTCACAGTAGCTACTGACAAATTACTACTAGACCAAACACCTCCAGGTGAAGCATTTAATAATTGAGTCGTTCCACCTAAACAAATTGTTGTTGTCCCGGTAATCGGTGCAACAATAGGGTTTCCACTTGAAAGAACAGTAACTAAATTAGATTGATATGTTGCTGTATTACAACCAGATGCATCTGGTGTAACAACACAACTAATTACATCATTGATTTGTAAATTAGCGTTAACAAAAGTTGGTGAATTTGTACCAACATTAGCCCCATTTACTCTCCATTGGTAGGTAGGTGAAGTACCAACATTAGTTGCGGTTACAGTGTAGGTACCGGCATTTGAATTTATTACCTTTGCACTTGTAACAGTTCCATTGACTGAATTTATTGAAACATCAACCAAAAGAGGTAAAGTAGGTGTTAATGTACTAGTGTATAATAACGTATTATTTCTGTAATATCTTACAACATTACTTTCTACTGATACTCTAAAACGATCACCACTTGAATAAGCACCAAAACTACCTCTATTAGATCCGGATTCAAAAATTGAACATGTTCCGTTACTTCTTAAATAAATTGCATAACGAATTGTATTATAATTAGAATTAGCATTTGAAGTACTTAATCCACACATTCTCTCCGTATTAGTCTCGGTAGCAATAAACTCTAAATAGCCATTGTTACTTACTGTATTGTATGAAGCTGCACCTCCGTTCCAAACTCCGTTGGATTGAGTTTTTAATAGACCATTTCCTATTGCTGTTAAATTTTGAAGTGATGAATTTAGCCACACTACTTCCTCTGAAACAACATTAGAACATGTACCTGTAGCAACTGTTCCTTGAACTACAATTTCAGAACCTGATAAATTAGTGATTGGCTTGTTTAGAATGTTATTTGAGGCAATATTTCCAGAGGAAGAACAGCCAGTGATACTCGGTGTAAGGATACAAGAAACAACATCATTGGGAGCAATGGTTGAATTACTATAAACCGCACTATTTGTTCCTACATTGTTTCCGTTCAACTTCCATTGAAATGAAGGAGAACTTCCCGCATTGGTTGCAAAAGCAGTAAATGAACCTGAATAATAGTTTGATACTTTTGCATCTGAAACGGTTCCATTAATACTATTTATTGAAACATCAACTAGTAAAGGTAGACTTGGGGTTATTGAACTAGTAAAACGTAAAACATTATTTCTGTAATATTTAACAACATTACTTTCTACAGCTACTTTAAAAGTATCTCCTACAACATAAGCTCCAAAATTACCTCTGAATGAGCCTGATTCATAAATTTCACAGGTCCCGTTACTGCGTAAATACCAAGCATATTGAATGGTATTAAAATTGGCATTGGCATTTGTAGAACTTAAACCTACCATTCGTTCAGTATTGATCTCGGATGCTGTAAACTCAAAAAAACCATTATTCTTAACGGTATTCCAAGACGAAGCTCCACCATTCCAATTCCCATTCGATTGAATTTTCAACAAATTATTTCCATTAGCAGAAACATTAGCAAGTGAGGCTGTTTGCCATACTACACTTTCTTCAGCCGTTCTACAAGCGGCTATATCGGCATTAGCTTGAATATAAAATTCAATTGGAGTTTGACCAATAAAATTATTAGATATAGCATTAGATAATACAGGTGTCACACCAGCGCAACCATTTATGTTAGGAGTTAACAAACAAGTTATTACATCATTATTTGTTAAAGCGGTATTGGTATAGGTGGCTGTTCCAGAACCTACATTCACACCATTTAACTTCCACTGATATGAAGGATTTAAACCTGCGTTAGTTGCTGTTGCTATAAATGTCCCATTATTAAAATTAGAAACAATTGCATTGGTAATTGTTCCATTTACGCTATTAATAGAAACATCAACCAATAACGGCAAGCTAGGGGCAATTGTACTGATATAACGCAAAATATTATTTTGATAATATTTTACTACACCAGCTTCAACACTTATCTTGAAGAGATCATTAACGGAGTATGTTCCATAATTACCTCTAAAGTTACCAGATTCATAAATTTCACAAGTACCATTACTGAGCAAATACCAAGCATATTGAATGGTATTAAAATTAGCATTGGCGTTAGTAGCACTTAAACCAGCCATACGAGCGGTATTGGTTTCTGAAGCTGTAAACTCAAGATAGCCGTTATTCGTTACAGAATTGTATGAAGCGGCACCTCCATTCCAATTCCCATTAGACTGAATTTTTAACAAACTATTCCCTGTGGCTAAAACATTAACATTGTCAGCTCTTTTCCATACTACATTTTCTGATGAAATTACACATCCTGAAGATACTGCACTACCTTGTATGATAAACTCAATTCCTACAGGAGAACTAATTTGTTGGTTTAAAATAACATTAGATTCTATTTGTGCATTAAAACAGCCTGCTAAATCCGGTGTTAAAACACAAGAAACAACATCGCCGCTTCCAAGAGATGTATTGGTGTAGGAAGAGCTATTGGTTCCCACAATAATACCGTTCAAATACCATTGATAACTTGGTGATGCACCTGCATTAGTAGCAAACGCAGTGAAAACACCATTATTATAATTGGTTATTTTTGCATCAGTGATGGTTCCATTTACTGAATTAATCGACACATCTGCCATCAAAGGCAGTGCAGGTATTTGTGTAGAAGTATAACGTAAAACATCATTCAAATAGTATTTTACTACCATTTCCTCCACACTTATTTTAAAAACATTACCCGATACATAAGTACCAAAACTACCTCTAAAGTTCCCAGATTCATAAATTTCACATGTTCCATTACCGAGCAAATACCAAGCATATTGAATCGTATTAAAATTAGCATTAGCATTAGTAGAACTTAAACCAGCCATCCGATTGGTATTGGTTTCTGTTGCTGTAAATTCAAAAAAACCATTATTCGTTACTAGATTTCGTGAGGCCGCTCCCCCATTCCAATTCCCATTAGATTGTATTTTAACCAAATTATTATTATTGGTATTCACATTTAACAATGATGAGGTTAACCAACGAACATCCTCCTTGGCAACATTACAACCCGTGAAAGCAGGTGTACCTTGTATTAGAAACTCAATAGAAGCGGGTGCCCCTACTTGTATGGTTGTAATACTATTAGAAGCAAACGTTGTAGTACTACATCCACCAAAATCTGGTGTTAATAAACAAGTTACTATATCACCACTTGTTAAGAATGGATTGGAATATGTATTCGTGTTTGTACCAACATTTAAACCATTGAGTAGCCATTGGTAAGAAGGATTAGCTCCCGCACCACTAGAAAAAGCAGTAAAAGTAGTGTCGCTTAAATTAGATACTATTGCATTTGAAACGGTACCAAGCACACTATTTATTGACACATCAACTAATAGTGGTAATACAGGTACAATCAAACTGTTATATACTAAAACTCCGTTTCGATAATATTTTACTACACCAGCTTCAACACTTATCTTGAAGAGATCATTAACGGAGTATGTTCCATAATTACCTCTAAAGTTACCAGATTCATAAATTTCACAAGTACCATTACTGAGCAAATACCAAGCATATTGAATGGTATTAAAATTAGCATTGGCATTTGTAGTGCTTAAACCAGCCATACGAGCGGTATTAGTTTCTGAAGCTGTAAATTGAAAATAACCATTATCAGAAACTGTATTCCAAGAAGAAGCACCACCATTCCAATTCCCATTCGATTGTATTTTCAATAAATTATTAGTAGTGGCTTCTACATTTTGTAAGTCGGAAACTTTCCATTTAACTTGTTCTTCCACCGAATTACAAGCAGATAATGCAACACCACCAGCTATGTAAAAGTCCAAAGAAACACCAGTCGCTATTGATTTATTAGTTATTTTATTAGACGTATAAGGTGTTACACCTGAACAACCTGTTAAACTTGGAAGCAAGGTACAAGTGATAACATCATTATTGGATAATGCCGTATTGGTGTAGGTTGAACTATTGGCTCCTACATCAACGCCATTTAATTTCCATTGATACGTCGGAGTGCTCCCTGCGTTTGTAGCAGTAGCTATAAATACACCATTATTGTAATTGGAAACAATAGCATTAGAAACTGTTCCATTTACGCTATTAATAGAAACATCAACCGATAACGGCAAGCTAGGGGCAATTGTACTGATATAACGCAAAACATTATTTTGATAATATTTTACTACGCCCTCTTCAACACTTATCTTGAACAGATCATTAACGGAGTATGTACCATAACTACCTCTAAAGTTGCCAGATTCATAAATTTCACAAGTACCGTTACTGAGCAAATACCACGCATATTGAATGGTATTAAAATTAGCATTGGCATTAGTAGCACTTAAACCAGCCATACGAGCGGTATTGGTTTCTGAAGCTGTAAATTGAAAATAACCATTATTAGAAACTGTATTCCAAGAAGAAGCTCCTCCATCCCAATTCCCACTCGACTGAATCTTACGCAAACTATTTCCAGTTCCTGTTACCTGTAAATTGAACAATTCAGACACACGCCAATATACATCTTCCTCGGCTGTATTACAGGCAGATGAACCAACTGTTCCTTGAATGTAAAAATCAATGCTTGTTGGTGAAGTTATGATTTTATTGGTAATTGAATTCGAGGTAAAAGAGTTGGTTCCACAACTTCCGGAAAAACTAACTACACAAGAAACTATATCATTATCAGCCAAACTAGTATTGACATAAGAAGTACTATTGGTGCCTACATTATTTCCATTCAACTTCCATTGATAAATTGGTGATGCTCCAAGATTTAATCCTGTAGCAGTAAAAGAGCCGGTGGAATAATTAGATACAATAGCATTAGAAACTGTTCCATTAACGCTATTGATGGATACATCAACTAATAAAGGTAAATTTGGGGCAATATTACTAATATAGCGTAATATATTGTTTTGATAATATTTTACAACACCCGCTTCTACAGTAATCTTGAATAGATCATTAACGGAGTATGTTCCATAACTACCTCTAAAGTTTCCAGATTCATAAATTTCACAAGTACCGTTACTGAGCAAATACCACGCATATTGAATTGTATTAAAATTAGCATTGGCATTAGTAGCACTTAAACCAACCATACGAGCGGTATTGGTTTCTGAAGCTGTAAATTGAAAATAGCCATTATCAGAAACTGTATTCCAAGAAGCAGCACCTCCATCCCAATTACCATTGGAGTTTACTTTGGTTAAGTTATTACCACTTGATTGAGTATTAACTAAATCTGATAACTTCCAGACCACCTGCTCATCAGCAGAATTACAAGCTGAACTTGCTGCGGTATTTTGAATGTAGAATTCAACTCCGGGTGAAAGAAAAGGAATTGTAAAATAAGCACTTTGATTACATTCTAAAGTCTGTCTATTGGCATTAGAAAGAGCCGAAGGGAAAACCAAAACCTCTCCAATATGCCCAGTAGTATATCGAGTTACTGAACCTCCATTAAACCAAGCACCAATTACAAAACGGTTTTGAAGTGTATAGTTTGTACCTGAAATAGAGGCGGTTGAAAAAGCAGTGCCTTCTTTAAAACCAGAGACCGTAGAATTATCAGCCGTGAAAGTAAAAATTCGACTAGTCCCATTTCCCGATAAAGTATTATCTTGAACACCAGCTCCACTTGGGTTTGCTGCGATTCCAAAAGTCAAAGGCCTTCCGGCTAAATCAGGTCGGTCTTGAAGGGCAAAGCCTTGAGTTGCATTATGATTGTTATCTAATAGTGTTTGGATTGTAGCCTGACTCGTTCCTGTTGTTGTCCATCTTGCTACAATATTTGCCGTATAACCTGTGAAACCTGTAGTAGGAAATAAAGTATGCGTTAAGAAGCTAGAGCCAGTAAAAAAAACTGAAGGGACACCATTTTGCCTCTCGATCACCCCTGCATTCACTATTCTGGGTTGATTAGCTAAATTTGTTTGTGTAGCGTGGCGGTTAAAATCACTTTGATCATACCAAGTCTGTACAAACCCGCTCCCAGAACCTACAAATGATAGTAATGCTGATTCATTCAAGTGTCCAGACGCAGTAAAGCCAATATTCTGAGTAGCATTATCACTACTTCTTCGAACCAATATTGCATTACCCGTGTAAGTAGTACTTAGCTTACGTAAACTATATGCAGCGGTAGATGGTGTAGATGCTGTTAAGCCAACTGTGTTTAGGGTGTTTTGAGCAATTGATAAAAAATTAAATCCAAAAAAAAATAAGAAAAAAAGGTAATACGGTTTTGTAAAATTTTTTAGATGTTTTGTTGGATAAAATGGGTCGCAATTAATTTTAAATGATAGTAATAATTTTTTCATAACTTGGGGGCTAAGTTTTTGTTTTAATTCCTAAAAAAAAATATTTGGTAACAAATAATTTTCATAAAAAAAATTTTATACAAAGTTCTAACTTGAATTTTTATTCTACCTGACACATTTGTGTCATGTAAATATTTTGTTAAAAAAAAAAACTTTCATAAACTGTTTATTTTTAGTATATTGAATTAAATTTAAGATCTGTAAAATCAAGAACTAATAATAGGATGTAAATTAAAAAAATCAATTTTTTTAATTTACATCCTATCATTCTGTCATTTTTTTCCAACTAAAGATTATTTTACTTTTATTGTTAAAACTTCATTTAGATGAGTAATAACTTATTTTTGTTTGATAAAAATTCAAATAAAACAGATAAATTATTTGAAAAATTAGTTTTTAATAAGTTATAAATCAAATACAATTTTACAAATATGCATTTAGTCCGTTAAATATTAATTTCAAAATTTTTAAATGATGTTAAGGAAAATTATTTTAATTTGAATAACTTTAAAATCTATTACACTTGAATGGTAACTAACTTGATTTTATTTTAAGTTGTTATTTTCAAAAAGTATCATATTTCAGTATTATTTCTATATTTACATTTATGTCTTTACGCCTAAATTCATAAGGTGAGTATATGCTTAGAGCATTATTGCATAAATAAAGTTTGTCGCAAGTAATTCATTTGTTAATATCTTCCACTAATTGCGAATATATTTCTTGAATTTGTTCAAGATGTCTGCCATAGAGTTGGTAAATATATTTTTTACCTAACCAAATACAAAGAAGTAAAAAAGGAAGAGTAACTAAACTAATATTTAAAATTATTTGGATATTAATATTTGATTTTCCATGGCTCAATAAGATTCCTAGGATTAACCCTAATGGCATAAACACGATTAAATAAAAATTTAGCTGTTTAACATACCTTTTTAAAATAGCTATTTTTTTTTCTAGTGACTCTACTATGTTGAGTTGATTCAATTTTTTAAAAGCGTTAAGGTACTTGCCGTAGATTTTAATCCCAGCAAATAAGGCTAAACTTGTTATTGCAATGGAAATCCAAAAGAGCTCCTTTTCACTAGAAAACATAATAGGAATTGAAATAATACATAATGGAATAGCAATAATGAATTCAATAATGATATTCGTCTTAATCTTCTTAAACACATCAGTACTTTTTTGCCTTGCCATTTTTTCTACTTCGCTAATTGCAGGAAGCTCTTTGGATATAGACGTTTGCCCATCCCATAATTCAAACATTTCTTTTTCGTTCATAATTAATGACTTAATAGATTGAATAGTTTTTTCTTGATACGATTTATTTTCACCCCAACATTAGATTCGCTTAATCCTGTTATTTCTGAAATCTCATCGTACGACTTTTTATCCAGATATAACAAGATGATGGCCTTTTGATCGGCTTTGAGTTTACCAATTGCCTCATACAACCTTTTTATTTTCCTTTCAGTTTCTTCAACTTCTTTGTTGCTATGAGTGTCTGGAATATCAAAATGATGTACCCATTTTTCATTTTTGTTGTGTTTTGAATTATCACGTTTGAACGTTAGGGCTGTATTTAGGGCAACTCGATAAACCCACGTGGATAATTTCGAGTCACCCTTAAAATTGTTATATCCCTTCCAGATGTTTATCAGCATCTCCTGATATAGGTCATCAAAATCATAATCTGATGAATAGACTCTGCCTATTTTGAAAAGAATAGGATGATACTCTTTAATGATTTGCTCAAACTGGATATTCAAATCGCCTAATTTTACTAATTAGTAACTACTTGATAGTGAAAAATATATTTTATTTAGTCCATTATTATAGGCCATAATTGTATATGGTCAACTGTTAATGATAAGAACAACTTGAAGCCTATAATAAATAGTGAAAGCAGCCAATGCAATAAGTCCTGGACCTTTCAGAATGTAATAAAAAAGCTTGTTGATAAAATTAGTCCTTTGACTGATTTTTCGTTTACATAGTTTTCCGGTTTCTTATATATTCGAATTGTGAATTAATTTTCCAAAATAGGAGTTACTATATATCCTCGTGCTCTTAGCAGATTGATAACCCCTTTATCTCCGGCTAAATGACCAGCTCCTACAGCAAAAAAGGTAGTTTTTTCAGAAGCGAATTTTTCAATAGTAGGTATCCAGCTCTCATTTCTTTTGTCAAAAATTACCCCTTTAATGGCTGTATACTCAGGATATCCACCAATTAGTACATTGAGTTTAGAAATATCTTCGATCGTATAAGCTGAAATTAAATCTTCAATACTTTTATTCAATGCTTCTCTGTCTTTGATGTAATTTACTAGAAATGAGAGCTGCTGTTTTATAGGAATCTCATCTAAAAGAGTTAATTGTAATTCAACTTCTTCAAGACCAAAAACTTCCCACTTGTGTTTTTGTGCATATTTCATAAATTCAGCTTCGTAAGAACCTGGTTGTTCACAGTTAAGTGCTTTCATAAACACCATAGAAATTAGGCCCATTGGTTTAAGAATGCCTAACTGTGATAGATCAGTACCATAATTCTTTAAAAAAAAATTATTCGCTAATGCTAAATCGGCTTCGGAAATTTCCGTATTAATGTTCTTCATTGATGGGTTTACTGAGGCTTGTTGAAGCTTTGTCATGATATCAGGATCATCCATATCTACTTCCAGCACCAATTGCTGAGAAGCGTCAAGGGCTTTTTTTACTTTCTCAGCAATATTTAATTCATTGGGACACATAGCATGAATAGTTCCAAATAAATGGGAAGGGTTTTTGAGCCCATTACCTTCAATTTTCCAAAGCAAAGAATTTTCGATTTGAGCATTTCCATGTATGGAAACTAAAATAAATAGAACTGTTACAAATTTTTTCATTTCAAAATTATTTTATGATTTTTATATTTTATACCATTGGTAACAGTCATTTCAAATTTCTTACAACTTTTTAGATATATTTTTTTAGACCAACGTATCAGTGATTTTCATCTTTACTTAATTATCTTTAAACTTGATTAGAATCAAATAATCATAAGTTTGTATCTTGCCCCTGCTGATGCCAAATCTGAGTTGGCAGAATTAATTCAACGGTTATCTTTTATTAGACCTTCTAGATTCTTTTTGTAAGAAGCAGAAATTGGGATTACTTTGTCTTGAATTGTAAGCATGTTTCCTTCAATTTTTTTAATATAGGTTACATTTACGATAAATGATTTATGTACCCGTATAAATTGCCTGAGAGGTAATTTTTCCAATAGTTCCGTTAGTTTATCAAGAACCATAAGAGGTTTGTCATTCTGCGAATGGATTTTAATGTAATTACCACTTCCTTCAATAAAAAGGATATCTGCGAAATAGTATTTGTGTATTTTTTTATCGGCTTTAAAAAAAATAAAAGTTGGTTCAGAAGTTGGTTTTACTTCCGCCTGTTCCTTTGTGAAGCTAGTGTTTTTAGGAATCACAATTTTATTGACTGCCTTCAAAAACCGTTCAAAAGGAATAGGTTTGAGTAAATAATCGGTTATTCCATATTCGTAGCTTTCTGCACCAAATTCCGAAAAGGCTGTTGTTAGGATTACTTTTGGTGGATCTTGTAAGGTTTTGAGCATCTCTAATCCTGAAAGCGAAGGCATTTTAATGTCTAAGAACAAAATATCAATATGTTTCTGGTGCAAAACATTCAGAGCCTCAAAAGCATTGCTACATCTACTAACCAAATGTAGTGTATCAATCTGGTTAACGTACTTTTCTAGGATTTGTTGAGCAATTGGCTCGTCATCTACAATTAAACATTGATATTTCATAATTGCAAGTGTAAAGTTACTTTAAAAAACGTTTCGGTTGTTTCAAAATCCAGCTGATGTTTTTCGGGGTAGATCAGGTGTAATCTTTTTCTAAGATTAGCTAAGCCCGTTCCGCTTTGAGGTTGTTTATCCTCATTATTGTCCAACGAATTTTTAGCTTCAAAAAAGAGTTCATTGCCTTGTAAAGATAATGCAAAGTGAGCATAATTAACTTCCGATAGCGTGTTTAACCCATGCTTGAATGCATTTTCTACCAGTGGAATAAATAGTAACGGAGGAATGAAAACATCTTCATCAATGCCTGAAACTTCAAATTGGATATTTACATTTTTGCTTAAACGGATTTTTTCCAAACTCACATAGTCTTCCAGGAATCGAATTTCCGCTTTTAGGCTTACCGTATCGGCTTTGCTGCTATCCAACAGATACCGCATCAAATCAGAAAGTTTTAACGTTACTTCTGAAGCTTTTTGATTTTCATTTTGAGTTATCAAACCATACAGATTATTTAGTGTATTAAACAAAAAATGAGGATGCACTTGTGCTTTGAGAACAGAAAGTTCTGTTTTTAGCTGTTCGTTTTCAACTTTTATCAAGGCTTTTTGTTTTTGAGAGTATTCGCTGAAAAATTTGAAGGAGCTTGTAACTATAACAAAAACTAAAAGGTTTACAAAATGCTGGAAAAAAGGCGCACCTATTAAATATTTACTTGTAGGTACTAACCATGTTAAAACCAATGCTGCCATACCGGCAGTTAAAAAGAGTAACAGCGAATAAATGAGATACTTTTTTCTAAAAAAATACTTTGGCAAAAGGATGTAAAGATTTACATAGACTTCCACGGCACAAACGCCAAGAACAGTAAACCAATTCACGTAATCTTGTGTGTCTGCTTCCGGATTCTGTTGTGAAAACAGAAAAGTGAAGAAACTCCAAAATGCAAGGTGATAAAATACTCTAAACTTCATTATGCTTTTATTTTAGTGCTGATTGAGTTTACGAATTTAAAATTTCCTGAAAATTAAGTATTATGAATAATTTTTATTCTTTTTTTTAAAGAAAGTTCGCATAAGAAAATAAAAAACGACAATAAATGTAAGGAATGTTCCCAATTCAAACCAATCAATTGTCCATTGAAAATGGGTTAGTTTTTCATTTTCTGGTTGAAAAAATAAGAAAAACAGCAAGTTATTCACAGTATGGGCACCTGCAACAAACTCAATACGTTTGGTATCCAATACAATGTATGTAAATACTATACCAAAAACAAAGGATTCTATCAACGACTGAAAACCCCAACCCAAATGAAGTAAAGCAAAAATCAATGAATTAATAATAACTAACAACCATATACTTTTCATCTTTAGCGATATTCCTTGCAAAGCATATCCCCTAAATATGATTTCTTCTGCCGTAGACTGAATACCAATAGTAATTAACCCCACTAATAAAAGGATTAACATCTGACTTATCGAAATATTTAAGGAAAGAAATCGTTCAAAATCATTATATTGAAACAAAAATGAAAGCACTATAATTATTGGACTCCAGGCAAAAAAACCTAAACACCATAACTTCCATGAAAATTCGCTTTTATCGTGAATTAAAGTAGTAAACGGCCTTTTATGCAATCTATTTACCATCAGCCACAAGCCCAGCAATAAAGCAGCAAATGTACCTCCCAAGCTCATTAGTGTTACTAAAGTTTCTGAAAAAGGTGTTTTTTCAATATTTGATTTTACAATGGGCATTACTAATTTGCCAAATATTACCGTAAATAACCCTGCAAAGATTATCATTACTAAAATGGTAAGTATATACCGCCACCATTCGTTTTTGCCTAATGAGGCATTTTCTAAGAAATCATTTTTCATGGCTTTTCTATTTTAAAGTTGATGTGTTTTTTTTCTTTTCAGTCCATTTTACAGCACCCCATAGAAAGCTTTTCACTTCATACTTTGCAGTATCTGTTTTAATATCGTAGAATTCAGCCTTATACTCAGGTAAATTGCACTTTACCGAATCTTTTGTATAGCCCTCAGATTTGAACAGCCCCCAGAAGACAGAATAGTAAACTTTGCCTTTTTTGGAAGGTTTTTGAACTGTGCTTTGTGCACTTGCCGCAACTGATGTCAGTAAAACTGCGGTGATTATGAGTATCTTGTTCATTATTTCAAATGTTTAAATGTTATTTAATACTGCAAATTTCCATATTGTAAGATAGTAAGTATAATAATAGTGATAACTTACTTTGGAATTCGTTTGAAATTTGGTTTTTTTTATGTGAGTTGTTTTTGTCATTGTGCTGCCCACTTTTTTTACCCTAGCGAAGGTGGCGTTTACTCGACAAATGTTTTTGCGGAGAATCAATACTTGGTAAACAACAGTTGTTTCTTCAGAGCAATAAATCGCAACTATTAGCAAAACGTGCCGGGCGGTTCTTTTTTTATTGATTTAAAAATTTTCTTATCTCTTCAACATACCTTTCGGGTTGTTCTACAAATATTTGGTGTCCTGCATTTGGAATTACTATGAGTTGATTATTCTTAAATATGTTTAAATATTCTTCATTATATTCCCACTCAATGTTATCACACTGCCCTTTTAGCAGCAAAATTGGAATGGTATTATTTCGAAGTTTTGAGCGAGGGTCGGTTAATTTTCCAAAGCTTCTATTGGTTCTAATATTACAATAATAACCCGCACCACCTTCTTCTTTTAGGGTTTTTGTGCTATCACAAACCAGGGCTTTGGTAAATTCAGTTGCTAAATCTGTTAAGTAACCATCGGCTTCATAATCACTTGCTAATTTCTTACCAAATAAGTTAGCCCAGATCGCCACAGAAATTCCCCTTGCAGTTAAAGCTTTTTTATTTGATTTAGCTGAAAGATCGGAAGGAGCCTTTAGCTGTAAACTATCTGGAAAATTATTTTTTGGTTCCTTAATTATTTGAGGCATAATCCCTCCCGGGTTCGTAAAGATAATTCTATCCACTTTTTCAGCGTTATCAGCTGTATAAAGCGTGGCCAATGCCCCGCCCCAAGACTGCCCGATTAAGATAACTTTTACTGCATTCAACTCTTTGACTATAGCTTCTAGGTCTTGCCTGTGTCTTTCAGCTGTATATTCTTTAATATTTTCAAGCCTATTTGATAAGCCACAACCGATTTGATCATATAAATATACATTATAGCCATCATCAGCAAGATTCGAGAGTAATTCTATGTTTTTGCTGTAAACATAACCACCTGGTCCACCATGTAAATAAATAACAGGATATGGTTTAACGCTGTCACCTTTGGCTGGCAAATAGGTGTAAGCAATTTTTGATCCTGTCGGTAGCTGCCAATATTTGGTTGTAGTCCTTGGTTTAATGTAGGGGACATTATAAACTTTGGGACTACACGCAAAGAAGATAAATAAAATCAGCAACGCTAATAACATGTACAGTACTATTTTCTTGATTATTTTTTTCATTTTTCAAAAGTTTAAATGTTATTGAACACTGTAAACTTCCTCAAAATGATATAGAAGCTAAAATAATAGTGATGACTTACTTTGGAATTCGTTTAAAATCTGGTTTTTCCTGTGTGAGTTGGTTTTGTCATTATTCCAGCTAATAGGGTCAGATGGGTGAATTTTACCCTAATATTCCAGCAGATACTTCCGAAAGCTTTCAGGATGAAAGTCTCTCTGTATCGGCTGAATCTTCATGTTGATGAATCCTGTAAGTATATTACAAATTGAGGACATACCAAAAACCAATGTAGACTCAGTACCACCAGGGTATCTAATTAATTCAAGATTTAAAGTTTTAACGCTGTCAATAAAACTCTGATTGCCCCAACTGGGCTTTGTTACGTAGTTAAGCGTATGTCTCTCTTTAGAAATAGGTATGTTAATATTACTCGTTGTCACAACAGATGTTTGTCCATAAGCCGTTGTGCTTGTTGCACAACTCCCCAAATATACCAAAAAAATCTTGCAAAAAAGATTCACTTTTTGTAATTTTAGTCATGCAAGGAAAAAAAGAACTCACCCCAAAAATGCTCTACCAAGTTCATTTA
>NZ_JBIIVK010000011.1:0-77963 GCF_044339515.1 Flavobacterium sp. | reverse complement strand
TTTACAATTATACCTAAATGAGTTCGTTTACAAGCTTAATAGACGGTATTTTGAAGAAAAATTATTCGACAGGCTAGTGATAGCAAGCATTACAGGGTTATGACTAATAACGGACAATCAAAATTTTATATAATAAAAGTATAAATTAATTAAAAATTTATTAACTTTATTCATAATTTTATAAATTAAATTCAGCATGAATAAAGTGAAAGTTTTAACAGCTGTTTTGTTCATTGTTGCTTTAATCGAAGTAATTGCCGAATATATTAGATTTTTACCTCTAGTTTATATTTTCAAACCGCTCATTTCTGTAGTTTTGATGACTTTGTATTGGTATAGTTCACCAATTAAAGATTTTTTATTTTTTCTCACTATTGCGACATCCTTAATAACCAATGTGCTTTTTATTCCAAACGATCTTAATTTAATTTTTATTGGATTAATTGTTTTTGGGTTTCATCGATTAATTAATATTTTCTATATTATAAAAGTAATGAAAACAAAGGATTTTATTCCGGTAATCCTGGCTTCTGTTCCTTTTTTAATCATTTTTTTCTATATCTTTTTTGACACCGATTTACTTACGAAAGAAGTATATTACATCATGATTATTCATAATATTTTGATTTCTTTATTAGGTGGAATTGCCCTGTCGCATTACATTATGAATGACAGCTCAAGAAGTTCATGGTTATTGATTTGTGTTTTGTCTTTCGTAACGCTTCATTTTATCATTTTTATCGAAAAATTTTATATTCAATTACAAATTTTCAGACCTATTGCCATGAGTTTGAATGCGTTTGCCTATTATGCTTTTTATAAGTTTATTTTAATCATAGAAAAATCAAATTCTAATTAGTTTCTTTGCGTTTTTAATAAAATAATTTATGAAGGAATATTTGTTAAATAGGAATTTTAAAGTATTATCTTCTGTTTTTATACTGATTGTTTTTCTATTGATTTTTGTATCTTTTTTTGATTTTAAATTAACTGAATATGTTTTAAAATCAATTAGTATTCCGGTTTTGATGTTACTTTATGTTTTGACATCGAAACAAATCAGTAAATTCTACTTAGTTGCTCTTTTTTGTGCGGCAATATCAAATATTCTTTTTATTTCAACCGATGCGACCTTACTTAATTACGGATTAATTGCCTTTTTGATTTATAGAATTATTACTATTATTTTAGTTGTAAAAGCTTCACCTAAACTCTCTTTTTTTACAGTTGGAATTGGTAGTGTTTTTTTCCTTTTTCCATTGCTTTATTTTATTGTACTTACTCAGGATTCTTTAGGACAAAGTTTTATGGTTGCTATTGTAAACGTAGTTTTAGTATCTATTCTAGGCGGATTGTCCTTGTCTAACTACTTAATGGAAGAAGGATTTAAGCATACTTGGTTGCTGGTTAGCACATTTTTATACACCATTATTGTATTTTTATTCGTAATTCAAAAGTATTATTTGTTTATTCCAATTTTTCAACCAATTCGTGTTTTAGTTTTGATGTCGGCTCATTATTTTTTTTATCTTTATCTTTTAATGTCTGAAAAGCAGATAGATAAACAATAATATATTTTTTTTGAAAAAGAATAACAAATCAGTTTTACCCTTATCAGGCTTATTTTTTTTAGTAGTAGGCATTCTAGCGTATGGAGTTTATTTTGATATAGAAAGTATCATTCTTTTAACTCGGTTGATTGGACTTTCATTAATTTTTTTAATTTATTTTTTAAGTTCTTTCAAGAAAAACAAACTCTATTTGTTTTCGCTATTGTTCTCACTTTTATCCATTCTCTTTTTGTTTTTAAAATCGGATAGCGGAGTTTTATCTGCAACACTTTTCTTTTTAATTTTTGAAATTTTAACGATAACCATAGTGATTAAAAACTCAAAGAAAGTCAGTTTTATCCCTGTCGCACTTGGTTTTTTACCTTTTTTATCAATTTGTTTTTATTTGATATTTTTAACTTATTCTTCCTTGGGAATAAATTATCTGCCTTCAATTCTCAATGCTTTTATCATTTCTTTTTTAGGAGGACTGGCTGTTTCAAATTATGTTTTAGAGGAAGACAACATGAAAAACAGTTGGTTGCTTATTAGCACTTTGTTGTTCGCCATGTTGATTTTTGTTTTTATGATTGAAAAGTATTACCTATCCGTTCAAGTGTTTAAACCCATTCGAACCATCTGCTTTTTTGGAGGACATTATTTATTTATGCGGTATGTTTTACTTTCTGAACATCAAACAATAATCGATTTACCCTGTGAAATGACCGAAGAATCCGTGTCAAAATAAAAGTCGATTCGCCCTAAATTAATTCCATAACACCCAACTTGGTTTACCAAAACCTCTTTATTATCAAGATTTTTAAGAATGGTTGGTTTGTCTAAAAAAGTATGTGTATGTCCACCAATAATTAAGTCGATATCACGGGTCAACGTTGCTAATTTGGTATCACAAATTTTGCTTTGGTCATTTTTATAGGCATAACCCAAATGAGAGAGACAAATGATTAAGTCGCATTTTTCTTCAGTTTTTAATTTTTTCACCATATCCGTTGCAATTTCTAACGGATTATTATAAACAGTTTCTTTATACATTTTTTTATCAACCAAACCGGCTAATTCAACGCCCAATCCAAAAACACCTACTTTGATTCCGTTTTTGTGAAATACTTTGTATGGTTTCACAAAAGGATGCATCACTGTGTTTTTAAAATCATAGTTTGCAGATAGAATTTCAAACTTAGCATGAGGCATTTGAGCGGCCAAACCTTCAATACCATTATCAAACTCATGATTACCAATAGTGGTAGCTTCATAACCCATTTTCGACATAAATTTGAATTCCAATTCGCCACCATAATAATTAAAATAGGGTGTGCCCTGAAAACTATCACCGGCATCTAAAAGCAGAACATTTGGGTTTTCTTGTCTGATTTTTTCAATAAGAACGGCTCGTTTAACCACTCCACCCATATTCGGGTTTTTTGGATGATATGCCGGAAATGGGTCAATATGACTGTGTACGTCGTTCGTGTGCAAAATGGTTAACTGTTTTGTCTTAGCTTGACTAAAACCGGTCAAAGGCAAACTTCCCAAACCAACTAATGTTGAACCGGCAACCGTATTTTTTATAAAATCTCTTCTTTTCATACCTTTAGTTTTGGTCAACAATTATTCTTGGTTTTGAAGAAGCTTCTACCACTTCAACTTCCTTGAAATAGTCAATTAAAATATTTCGTATTTTGTAATCTAAGTCAAAAAGTTGGTTGTTTTTCAGAAAGAAATTCATGTTATCACCACCATTTACTAAATAATCAGAAGTAGCAACATAATAAACTTTGTTTAAATCCAAAACATCACCATTTATCAAAACGGATTTAAAAGCTTTATTTTTATCTAATACTATTTGCATTCCGCTCAACGGGTGAGGTTTTTTTTCAGCAATCAAATATTCTATCATTTCCATAATTTGACTTCCTTTCAATGCAGCTACAACCATATTGTTTTCAAAAGGCATCACTTCAAATGCTGTCCTCGTAGTTATATTTCCCCTAGGAATAATGGAGCGAATTCCACCATGATTCAACAAACAAATATCAACGGTTTTAGCATATCGTTTACTGAAAATTTTATTGCTTTCGCTTAAACAAACATCAGCCATAAAATTACCAATGTTCGTTTGCCATTCACCTTTACTTTTATCCAAGGTTTCCGGACAAAAGGCCAACACACTGTCTAAGTCTTTGTTGATGTGATTGCGATATGGCTTGATAAAGTTTTCAATTTCAGGATTTTCGGATGATGTATCAGATATTCCAATCTGTTTTCCTTCAATTTTTACAATTTCATAGTTTGATTTGCATCCGTAGAAAAACAGCGAAAATGTTATAAATAACACAAAAAATGTCGTTATAACGGTATAGTTTTTTAGTTTTATCATCAAAAAACGACTTTAATTCTATAATTTTGTAATCCAAGTAAAGGTACAATGTTTTTAAAATATTTTAGAACTTTTTCCGCTAAAAGAGTATTAAAAAAAAGTTCACTCAATGTAAATTCTTCTATTTCAAACAAACCCATTCAAACGGTTGGCGTTTTGATAGATGAAACGTATTTCGATAAAAAAGAGGCTTTGATTCAACTATTGGTAGAGAATGGAATCAATCCGGAAAAAATCTCCGTGTTGGCCTACAAGACCAAATACAAGAAGAAAGAAAATATAAGTTATCCACATTACAGCAAAAAAGATGTCACTTGGCTCGGAACTATTGAAAATAAAGATGCCAAAGAGTTCACTTCGAATCAGTTTGATCTTTTAATTAGTTATTTTGAAGAAAAGAAAACACCTCTTCAAATTGTAACACACAAATCATTGGCCGATTTTAAAGTTGGATTTGCTTCTTCAGACAAACGGTTGAATCATTTTATGATAGATACGGAAGTTGAAAATTACACTGTTTTTGTAGATGAATTATTCAAATACTTAAGAATACTAAACAAACTATAACTATGCAATCACTCATTGGAACCGGAGTGGCTTTGATAACTCCGTTCAAAAAAGATTTATCCGTTGATACGGAAGCGTTAACCAACATTGTTCATTATCAAATTGATAACGGAATCGATTATTTAGTGGTCTTAGGAACAACTGCGGAAACGGCTACATTGACCTCAGAGGAAAAAGAATTAGTAATCAAAACGATTATCAAAGCAAATAATAAAAGATTACCCCTCGTGTTGGGTGTGGGCGGAAACAACACTCATCAAGTGGTAGAAGAATTGAAAACCAGAAATTTATCTGATTTTACAGCTATACTTTCAGTTTCACCTTACTACAACAAACCAACTCAAGAAGGGATATATCAGCATTTTAAAGCTATTGCTGAAGCTTCGCCAATTCCAATCATTTTGTATAATGTTCCCGGTAGAACAGCAAGTAATATGCTTCCTTCGACTGTGTTACGATTGGCCAATGACTTTAAAAATATTGTAGCCATCAAAGAAGCGGCTGGCGATATTGTCCAAGCCATGAAATTAATTCAACACAAACCGGATGGATTTTTAGTAATTTCAGGCGATGATATGGTTACCTTACCAATGGTTTTGGCCGGTGGAGCAGGAGTGATATCGGTTATTGGAGAAGGTTTTCCAAAGCAATTTTCCGCTATGGTTCGATTAGGTTTGGAAAGAAAAGTGGATGAAGCTTATCAAATTCATTATCAAGTAGCCGATGCAATTGATATGATTTTTGAACAAGGAAACCCGGCTGGAATAAAAGAAGTTTTTCATGTTTTAGGATTATGCGAAAACACGTTAAGACTTCCTTTGGTTAATGTTAACGAAGACTTAGCAAACAGAATTCGTCAAACTGTCAAAAAAATTGTAAATTAGCGGTAGATTTATTAATTAGAAAAAATAGAGAATTATGTTATCAGCAAATGTATTAGCAGCATTAAATAGTCAGATTAAAATGGAAGGTGATTCTTCTCAAGTATATTTAGCCATGGCCTCATGGGCAGAAGTACAAGGTTTTGAAGGAATTTCAACTTTTATGTATAACCAATCTGATGAAGAAAGAATGCACATGCTCAAATTAATTAAGTATGTAAACCAAAGAGGAGGCGAAGCAAAAGTTGGAGCTACTCTGGAGCCTTCGTTGGATTTAACCAATTATAAAGCACTTTTCAAACAATTGTTAGAACATGAAATTAAAGTGTCGGAGAGCATTAATAATTTGGTGGGGATTACCTTAGACGAACGTGATTTTGCAACCCACAATTTTTTACAATGGTATGTGGCAGAGCAAATTGAAGAAGAAGCAACGGCTCGTTATATCTTAGATAAAATCAATTTAATTGGCGATGACAAAGGTGGTTTGTATCTTTTTGATAATGAAATGAAGAACTTTGTGAGTCCAATGGCTCCTGCAAAATAAGAACAATGTTAATCTAAATATAAAAGATGCGGTTTATGTCGCATCTTTTTGTTTTTTTACATCCTTTAGAGACTATAAAAAAAATGTTTTGTAGTCTGCAATTATTAACTAAATTTGCAGTCCGGTTTTCATGATAAAGATTCATGAAAATTTGCATATAAAATTCGCCTAATGAATAAATTATATTTTGTATTCCTTCTTGCAGTAGTTTTCAGTTCGTGCAGTCCATACCAAAAAGCATTGAAAAGTGAAGATATTGCTGTAAAATATGCCGCCGCCGAAGAAAAATATAACAAAGGAAAATATGAAAAAGCTATTCGTTTATTTGAACAAATAGCTCCTTCTTATAGAGGTAAACCACAGGCAGAAAAAATGTTTTACATGTATGCTCAAAGTTTATACAAAACAGATCAATTTTATACAGCCGGATATCAATTTGAAAGTTTTGCATCTGGTTATCCAAAAAGTGAAAAAGTAGAAGAAGCTGCTTTTTTGGGAGCATTTTGTTATTCAAAATTATCACCAAGGTATTCGTTAGATCAAATTGATACAGACAAAGGCATTGAAAAAATGCAAGCTTTTATTGATGCCTATCCTGAATCCCAGTACATTGCAGAGGCAAATGTGGTTGTCAAAGATTTACGTGAAAAGTTAGAATTCAAAGCATTTGAAATCGCAAAGCAGTATCATACAATTGCAGAAGCAATTAGGGATTTTAGAGCTCCTATTGTTGCATTAGACAATTTTATTGCCGATTATCCCGGTACACCCTACAGAGAAGACGCTCTTTACTATAAAATTGAGGCAAGTTACAAATATGCTATCAATAGTGTGGATTATAAAGTAAAATCCCGCTTAAATGAGACATTAGAAAATTATGATAAGCTTTTGAAACAATTTCCCGAATCAAAGTACAAGGAAAAAGCGGATAAAATTAAAGAAGACGTTAATAAACTTTTAGAACAATATTCAAAATAAATAGTAGTTATGGATTTAAAAAAGACGAATGCTCCGGTTAACACGATTACTTATGATAAGAGAGCGATTGAGCAAACCACAGGAAACGTGTACGAAGCGATAACAATCATCGCTAAAAGAGCAAATCAAATTAATTCTGAAATTAAAAAAGAATTAATTGAAAAATTAGAAGAATTTGCTACTTACAATGATAGTTTAGAAGAGATTTTTGAAAATAAGGAACAAATTGAAGTTTCAAAGTTCTATGAAAAATTACCAAAACCACACGCATTAGCTGTACAAGAGTGGTTAGAAGGAAAAATTTACCACAGAGATACTACAAAATAAGAACCTCATGTCAGTTTTAAAAGGGAAAAAAGTACTACTGGGCGTTTCCGGTGGAATTGCTGCCTATAAAACTGCAACTTTGGTCAGACTTTTTATTAAAGCAGGTGCTCAAGTGCAAGTTGTCATGACGCCTGCTTCTAAAGATTTTGTTACTCCTTTAACATTATCTACTTTATCTAAAAATCCTGTTTTTTCTGAGTTTTACAACGACGAAGATGAAAATGCCTTGTGGAATAATCACGTTGAATTAGGTCTTTGGGCAGATTTGATGATTATTGCTCCGGCAACCGCAAATACACTGGCTAAAATGGCCAATGGCAATTGCGATAACTTACTCATGGCAACGTATTTATCAGCTAAATGTCCGGTATATTTTGCTCCCGCGATGGATTTGGATATGTATAAGCATCCTACTTCAATCGATAATTTTCACAAATTGCAATTATTCGGCAATATAATGATTCCGGCTGAATCAGGTGAATTAGCCAGCGGACTTTCCGGAGAGGGTAGAATGGCTGAACCTGAGCATATTATAACCTTTTTAGAAAATGATATTTTGCAAAAATTACCGCTGAAAGGAAAAAAAATACTCATTACTGCCGGTCCAACATACGAAGCAATAGATCCTGTGCGTTTTATAGGAAATCATTCAACAGGAAAAATGGGTTTTGATATAGCAAATGAAGCTGCTCAAATGGGTGCGGAAGTTATTTTAATTTCAGGCCCGACGCATCTGAATGTGAATAACTCGTCCATACAGTTAATTCGAGTGCAATCTGCGGAAGAAATGTATCAACAATGTCATTTGTATTTTGATAACGTTGATGTTGCAATTGCAGCTGCGGCCGTTGCCGATTATAAACCCAAAGTAATCGCTGATCAAAAGATTAAAAAGTCTGATGGCAATTTTTCAATTGAATTAGAAAAGACAAAAGATATTTTAGCATCATTGGGAGAAATTAAAAAACACCAATTTTTGATTGGTTTTGCTTTGGAAACAGAAAATGAAATTGAACATGCTAAGTTGAAAATTCAGAAAAAAAACTTAGATTTGATTGTTCTAAATTCGCTGAATGATGAAGGTGCCGGTTTTGGTAAAGCGACCAACAAAGTTACATTTATTGATAAATCATTTCAAATAGAACCCATGCCACTTAAATCAAAAGAGGAAGTAGCAAAGGATATTTTGAATAAAATAATACAACAATATCATGCGTAAACTACTAGTATTTGTTTTTTTGGTTGCGTTGAGTTTTACTCAGGCACAAGAACTAAATTGTAGCGTAAAAGTTAATTCAGAGCGAATAACTGCTGCCAATCAACAGATTTTTAAAACACTTGAAACGTCATTAAATGAGTTTGTAAATAAAACAAAATGGAGTACGCGTGAATTCAAAAACAACGAACGAATCGAATGTTCGATGTTTATCAATGTTTCGGAGTTTAACAATAATGTTTTTACGGCTACCATTCAAGTACAGGCTTCGAGACCCGTTTTTAACTCTACTTATAGTACACCAATTTTAAATATAAACGACAAGGATTTTACATTTCGTTATGTTGAATTTGAAAATTTGTTTTTCAATCCAAATAGTTTTGACTCCAATTTGGTATCTGTGATCGCTTTTTATTCTTATATGATTTTAGCCATGGATGCCGATTCTTTTGAATATCAAGGAGGAAATGAATATTTAGAGATCGCTCAAAATATTGTAGGCGTTTCGCAAGCGGGTGGTAAAGGGTGGTCACAGTCCGACGGATTACAAAACAGATTTTTTTTAGTAAATGATTTATTATCCAGTACGTTTGATCCCATTCGATTAGGATTTTACGATTACCATAAAGGCGGTCTGGATTTAATGGCAGACGATTTAGCAGCAGGTAAAGAAGGTATAAAAAATGCCGTTTTAACTTTATCAAAAATCAATGCTGTTCGTCCTAATGCATACTTAACACGTGTATTTTTTGACACAAAATCCGATGAAATTCTTTCCATTTTTACCGGTGGTCCCAAAATTGATATTACGGACTTAGTAGACAATTTAAATCGAGTTTCTCCACTTAACGCCTCAAATTGGTCTAAGATACGATAAGGTTTTAATAACTTTGTCAATATTATCTCAAAAGACACTTTTCTTAGTTCCGATTTATTGAGTACATTGCCATTGTATTTTGTTTAAAATCAGGAAATGCTAACTTCGTTATCCATAAAGAATTACGCTTTAATTGAAAAATTATCCATTGATTTTTCAGATGGGTTTTCCATTATAACCGGTGAAACCGGTGCCGGTAAGTCAATTCTTTTGGGTGCCTTGGGATTAGTTTTGGGAAAAAGAGCCGACTTAACTTCGTTAAAAAACAGAGATGAAAAATGCGTGATAGAAGGTCATTTTTCAATTTCAACTTATAATTTAAAAGATTTTTTTGAAGCAAATGATTTGGATTATGAAGACCAAACTATTATTCGTAGAGAAATTTTACCTTCCGGAAAATCAAGAGCTTTTATCAACGATAGCCCGGTAAATCTCAATGAATTGGTTGAACTAGGCGAATTTTTACTCGATATTCATTCTCAACATCAAACCAGAGAATTGACAGAAGAGTTGTATCAATTTCAGATTATTGATGCTATTTCTTCTAATCAATTATTGTTGGATAATTATTCCGGAAGATTAAAAGTTTATAAAAAATTAAAAGTTCAATTAGACGAAAAAAAGCAACTTTATGCAAGTGCGTTAAAAGAACAAGATTATAACACTTTCCTTTACAATGAATTAGCTGAAGCAAAATTGGTTGAAGACGAACAAGCTGTGTTAGAAGCCCAACTTGAACAATTAAGCAATGTTGAATTAATCAAAGAGCAGCTCGAAAAAAGTATAGCTTTGGCTGATAGTGAGCAGTTCGGTTTATTGGTTAATATAAAAGAATTTAAAAGTACGATTCAAAGAATTAGTTCATTTTCAAAAGATTATGCTCAACTTTTTGAACGAGTGGAAAGTCTTTCGATTGAATTAAAAGACATTGTAAACGAATTGAATAGTTTTTCTGAATTGGTAGTTAATGATCCGGAGCAATTAATTTTGGTAAATCAAAAATTGCAAACGATTTATAATTTGCAGAAAAAACATCAAGTGAATTCTGTTGAAGAGTTACTGCAAATTCAAAATGATTTGGAAGGAAAGGTGATTTCGGTCACGTCATTGGAAAACGAAATTGCAGAAATACAAAATCGCTTAGAAAAAAATGAATTAGAATTGAATGAATTGGCAATAAAAATTCATTCCAATCGAGATAAATCCATTCCAAAATTAAGTGAAATGCTTCTGGGGATTTTGAGTCAGTTAGGAATGCCAAACGTACAATTCAAAATCGAGGTTAAGCTTTCAGAAACTTTTTTTGCCAATGGTAAAGACACGATTCAATTTCTTATTTCAACCAATAAAGGTTCCGATTTTGGATTATTAAAAAAAGTAGCTTCCGGAGGTGAGATGTCGCGAATTATGTTGGCTGTAAAAGCAATTTTAGCTAATTATTCTAACTTACCAACACTCATTTTTGACGAAATTGATACGGGAGTATCAGGTGAAATAGCCAATAAAATGGGTGATATTATGAAAGAAATGAGTGGGAAAATGCAGATTTTTGCGATTACGCATTTACCTCAAATCGCAGCCAAAGGCAAATCACATTATAAAGTATTTAAAACGGATAACGGAAATCAAACCACTTCCGAAGTAAAATTATTAAATAAGGAGGACAGAGTGGTAGAAATTGCCCAAATGTTATCCGGTTCCAACATATCAGATTCTGCTTTAAATCATGCAAAAGCATTATTGAACTGAAAATTTTAATTATATTTGAAACATCATACAAACTAAAATAATACCTACTATGTATAATTTATTAAAAGGAAAAAGAGGAATCATTTTTGGAGCTTTAGACGAAAATTCTATTGCATGGAAAACCGCAGAACGAGTACATGAAGAAGGAGGAACATTTGTGTTAACTAATGCCCCAATTGCCATGCGAATGGGAACCATTAATCAATTAGCGGAAAAAACCGGTTCACAAATAATTCCAGCTGACGCAACTTCTGTTGCAGATTTAGAAAATTTGATAGAAAAAGCAACTGAAATATTGGGAGGAAAATTAGATTTTGTTCTACATTCTATCGGAATGTCAGTTAATGTTAGAAAAGGGAATCATTATACTAATCAAAATTATGATTTTACGCACAAGGGTTGGGATGTTTCGGCTGTTTCTTTTCACAAAGTAATGCAGGTTTTATATCAAAAAGATGCCATGAATGAATGGGGTAGTGTAGTAGCTTTAACGTATATGGCTGCTCAACGTGTGTTTCCTGATTATAATGATATGGCTGACAATAAAGCTTACTTAGAGTCTATTGCCAGAAGTTTTGGATACTTTTTTGGGAAAGATAAAAAAGTTAGAGTTAATACCATTTCACAATCACCAACTCCAACCACTGCCGGACAAGGAGTAAAAGGTTTTGACGGATTTATAACCTATGCGGATAAAATGTCGCCTCTTGGGAATGCAACTGCTTTGGATTGTGCAAATTATACTGTGGCGATGTTTTCTGACTTGACTAAACGTGTTACGTTGCAAAATTTATATAACGATGGAGGTTTCTCTAACATGGGTGTTAGCCAAGATGTTATGGAATATTTTACAAAAGAATAACAAATTTTACATTTTAACTTTTAAAAGGCACCTATAATTTTTTTATAGGTGTTTTTTTTTATAATTTTAGCACATAAATATTAAACAAACAAAATATGAAAAAAATTACATTATTATTTTTATTGTTTCTAAGTTTTTCAGCTTTTGCTCAGTTTCCGGAAAGCTTTGAAACTACTGTTCCACCAACGGGTTGGACATCCTTTAGAGGAGCAAATGGAATTGGAACTGCTCAAGATTGGACTGCTACCACTTTAGCGGCTGATGTAAGCGAGGGTGCTCAAGCAGCTTTCGTTCGTTGGGAAAACGTCGATGGAGGCTTAGCTGAAGATTGGTTAGTATCACCATTGCACACGGTTACTGCACCAAATACTTCATTGTCATTTTTTCAAAGACAATCATTTGCGATAGATTATGGTAGTGAATATACAATTCGAGTTTCAACAACTTCACAAACTGATATTGCTTCTTTTACAATTGTTAACACACAAACAGAGGCAGATCTTTCTTTGACGATGAGTGAAAAATTGGTTGATTTGAGTGCATATGTTGGTCAATCCATTTACATTGCTTTTGTTATGACTAATGATGACGGAGATAACTGGTCTGTGGACAATGTTAATATGGTTAGTTCTATTTCTGTGCCTAATTGTGCTACTGTTCTTACACCTGCCGATAATGCTGTAGATGTGCCTATTGGAGTAGTTCCCTTTTCTTGGGAAGCACCAACTACAGGAGATGCACCAACAGCGTATGATTTCTTTTACGGAATTGCTCCGGATGAAGTAGACATTTTGTTAGATACTTATACAACAACAACTGTTGACGTTACTCTAAACGATTATGGATTTACTTTTTATTGGAAAATTGTACCTAAAAACGCTGCAGGTAGTGCCGTAGATTGTCCGGTTTGGACATTTACAACTGTTGAATCTCAAGGTTTTTGTTTGAATGCACCTAATGGTTTATGGCCCGATGAAGAGCCTTATACAGCAGACTCATGTGATGGAGTAACAGAGAATGTCATTACATTAAGTGGTTACACTGGAGAGTATTCTCTGGTAAATGTTACTGATGGCGAAACATATATTTTTACTTCAGAAAATGATGAAACTTCAGATTTTATTACTATCAGTACTGATGATGGTGCTACTGCTGCTGTTTTTGGAAATTCCCCATTAACTTGGGTATCAAACTACACTGGTGTAATTCGTTTTTATTCTCACTTAAATGATCAATGTGAGTTTGAAGATGTTAATCGTAAAAGATCTTTTGTATGTGGAGAAGTTAGTAGTGATGTTCCTCAGTATGCTAATTTACAATTTCCTTTCGATGCAACTGTTCAACAAGGAGAGACAGTTACTGTTTATGGACAAGTATATGTTGCAGGATTAACTGATGTAGAACCAAATATAGAAGGGCAAGCTCCAGGAATTCAAGCTTGGGTTGGTGTAAGTCCAATTGGAGAAAACACAAATCCAAATACTTGGACTACTTGGATTCCGGCAACATGGAATTCAGGACACCTGAGTAATAACGATGAATACCAAGCAAATATTGGTACAGGTTTACTTCCGGGTACATATTATTATGCAACACGCTTCAGATTAAATGACGGTCCTTTTGTTTACGGAGGAACCAATTTTGGTTTTTGGGATGGAACAACTTACTTAAGTGGTGTTTTAACTGTTACTCCGCCACCTGCACCCGGAAACGATGAGTGTGCCAATGCAACTCCGCTTACACCTGGTGCTGTGTTTGAAGATAATTCTTTAACGTCAACTAATGCAGCAGCTACAGCAAATGCAGCAAACCCGTTACCAACGTGTGGAGCATTTAATTTTGCTACTAATGGAAAAGATGTTTGGTTTTCTGTAGTTGTTCCTGATTCTGGCACGTTAACAATAGAAACACAAGGAAATGGTGGTTTAACCGATTCAGCTTTAGAAGTGTATTCAGGAAGTTGTGAGGCGTTAGTTGCAATTGATTGTAATGATGATGTTAATTTTCCAGCAAATCCTTATTCAAGAGTAGAGTTAGAAGGTTTAACTGCCGGGCAAACCCTATTACTAAGAGTTTGGGGTTATAACGGAGCTGAAGGTTCATTCGCAGTTTCTGCGTTTGATGCATCGTTAAGCACCGGATCATTTGATAATGCCGGATTCAAATACTATCCAAACCCAGTTAAAGATATTTTGAACTTGAGTTATACTAGCTCAATCTCTAATGTTAGTGTAATAAACCTACTAGGTCAACAAGTGCTTACTAAAAATGTAAATGCCAATGAAAGTCAACTTGATTTATCAAGTTTAACTACAGGCACTTATTTAGTTAAAGTTACAACCGAAGACAATCTTGAAAAAATAATCAAAATTGTGAAACAATAAAAAGTAATCAATAGATTTTCAAAAGCCATGCAACTGCATGGCTTTTGTTTTTTTATGCCGTATATTTGTTAAAATTTCTGATATGTTTTTTTCAATAATTATTCCTGTTTACAATCGTCCTGATGAGATTGATGAACTTTTGGAAAGTCTTGTTTTACAAGAGTACAAATCACCTTTTGAAGTTGTTATTGTGGAAGATGGTTCAAGTATCGATTGTAAAAATGTAGTTGAAAAATATTCCGAAAAATTAAGCATCAGCTATTATTTCAAACAAAATTCCGGTCCCGGTGATTCCAGAAATTATGGAATGAAAAAAGCAAAAGGTGATTATTTTATCATTTTTGATTCCGATTGTATTATTCCATCCAATTACCTTTCCGAAGTTGATTTAGCTTTAAAAAACAACTTTACTGATTGTTTCGGTGGTCCAGATAGAGCTTTGGATTCTTTTTCTGATGTTCAAAAGGCAATTAACTTTAGCATGACTTCCTTTTTAACCACAGGCGGAATTCGTGGCGGTTCAGAAAAAATTGATAAATTTCAACCCCGAAGTTTTAATATGGGTATCTCCAGAAAAGCATTTGAAGCATCCAAAGGATTTGGGAATATTCATCCAGGCGAAGATCCCGATTTATCAATTCGATTATGGAAAATGAATTTTGAAACCCGATTGATTTCTTCAGCTTTTGTCTATCATAAAAGAAGAATCGATTGGAATAAATTTTATTACCAAGTTTCAAAATTTGGAAAGGCTAGGCCAATTCTTAACAATTGGTATCCGGAGTATAGTAAACCAACCTTTTTTTTTCCTACTTTATTTATAGTTGGTTTCTTTTTGGCTTTGGCATTAGCTCTACTTTTTAGTTTTTTCTTTCCCTTAATTCTATATGGGTTTTATTTTCTCCTTTTGTTTTTTTCGGCAACATACTGTAACAAAAGTGCTAAAATTGGGTCTTTATCTATAGTTGCAACTTTTATTCAATTCTACGGCTATGGTCTCGGCTTTTTAAAATCATTCATACTAATTCAATTATTAAATAAAAATCCTGAGAAAGAGTTTCAGGAACTATTTTTTAAAACTAGACAAAATGACTAAAATCATTGGCTTAACCGGTGGAATTGGAAGCGGAAAAACAACCGTGGCAAAGATGTTTTCTGAGCAAGGAATTCCCGTCTATATTGCTGATGAAGAAGCTAAAAAATTAATGGATTTGGATGAAATTATTGAGCAAGTAAAAATAACATTTGGTAATGAAATTATTTTAAATAAAAAAATAGATCGAGCCAAATTAGCCAAAATTGTTTTTAACAACGCTGAACAGTTAAAAAAGCTCAATAAAATTGTCCATCCTACTGTTCAAAAGCATTTTAAAAAGTGGTTAAAAATCCATGATTTAGCTCCATACGTAATTAAAGAAGCGGCTATTTTATTTGAAACAAATGGTCATAAGCAATGCGATAAAGTGATTACAGTAGTCGCTCCACAATTGTTAAGAATTGAGCGAGTTTTTTTACGAGATAAATCTGACAAAGAGAGTGTTTTACAACGAATCGATAACCAATGGAGTGATGAAAAGAAGATTTTGTTGAGTGATTATGTGATTGAAAACATTGATTTAGAGAAAACTAAAGCACAAGTGGACGTTATTATCAAACTATTAGATAAAATTTAAAAAAAAGGCATGATGTTAATGTTTGGTTAATCTATTAACAATACAAATGTTAAAATCCTAATTTTGTGGTGATGAATAAAGTTTTGTTTAGAGTGCTTGTGGTTTTAATGAGTTTGTCGCTCATTGGAATAATTTTTGTGCAAGTATATTGGTTTAATTCTTCGTTGGAAAACAACCAAGAACAATTCAAGTTTCATGTAAAGCAAGTTTTAGGCAATGTTTCTGAAGATATAAAAAATCAAGAAATACTAGCTTTTGTTGATAAAATCAACCAATTTAAAGATAGTACCGGTGCCGATGAAGTGAATAATACCGATTTTTTAGAGTTCGGATATTACGAAAGAAATTCGCAAACCAATGAGACCATAATTTATTCAAATAGTATAAATTCACAAGATTTTACTATTTCACCCTCGTTCTTTGATAAAAAAAGAGACAGTTTGAAAATTAAAAGTTTTTCTTCAAAACGGAAAACTGAAATTTATCACAACGGAATTGATAAATCAAATTTGCAGAATTCTCCAACGCCTGATTACAAGATGGAAAAGTCTGGTAATCTTGCCATTTTAGACAAGTTACTCTATGATATGTCGTTCAACGATATTGCTCTGACCTATCCAATTCAACGAAGAATTTCAAAAGAGAAGTTACAAGAACTTTTGCAAAGAGAACTCAAAGAATATGGCGTAAATACACCATTTGAATTTGGAATTTACAGTAATGGTTTGGCTACCAAAGTCAAATCAGATAATTTCAAATTCAATAAAAATGATACATACAGCATTCCGATTTTCACCGATAACGAAGGAATGAGTAAATATCAATTGTTAGTGAGTTTTCCTGAAAAAAAGAAATTTATTTTCTCCGATTTAATCGGAATCGCAATGTTATCACTGATTTTTACGTTAATTATTATTATTGCTTATTCCAATGCTTTAAATCAATTGTTCAAACAACGTCAGATCTCTGAAATAAAAACAGATTTCATTAATAATATGACACATGAGTTTAAAACACCCATTGCTACCATTAATTTGGCTTTGGATGCAATAAAAAACCCAAAAGTCATTGAAGATAAAGAAAAAGTACATCGCTATCTTCAAATGATTCGGGACGAAAACAAACGAATGCATGCTCAAGTTGAAAACGTTTTACGAATTTCAAAACTCGAAAAACGAGAACTTGAAATTAATAAAGAACCACTCGATGTAAATGATATAATTAACGACGCCATTGACCATGTTAGCTTGATTGTTGAAGATAGAGAAGGAACAATAAAAAAACATTTTCAAGCCACAAGAACCACAGTTTTGTTAAACGATGTGCATTTCACTAATGTGTTCGTAAACATGTTAGACAATGCAGTAAAATATTCGCCGGAAAAGCCAATAATTGACATTTATACAGAAAATATAAAAGATTTTCTAATCATAAAAATCAAAGATCACGGTGCAGGAATGAGTAAAGTAGCTCAAAAAAGAATTTTCGAAAAATTCTACCGCGAGCACACCGGAGATATACATAACGTGAAAGGTCACGGATTAGGCCTTGCCTACGTAAAAAGAATTGTAGAAGAACACAACGGACAAATTTCCGTTGAAAGCGAAAAAGGAAAAGGAAGTACATTCAGCATTAAATTGCCATTAATAAATTAAATACCACTAAATATAAATTAACCTATGGAAGCAGAAAACAAAAAGATTCTTTTAGTAGAAGATGATCCAAATTTTGGAGCCATACTAAAAGATTACCTGATGCTAAACGATTTTGAAGTCGTTTTAGCCAAAAACGGAATGGAAGGATTCGAAAAATTCAAAAAAGACACATACGATTTGTGTATTTTAGATGTCATGATGCCTTACAAAGATGGTTACACCCTGGCCAAAGAAATCCGTGAAAAAAACAAAGACGTGCCTTTAATTTTCTTGACAGCCAAGTCAATGAAAGAAGATGTGCTAAAAGGCTACAAAGTTGGAGCCGATGATTATCTTAACAAACCCTTCGATTCAGAAGTGTTGTTAATGAAAATCAAAGCCATTATGCAGCGTAAACAGTCTGAAAGTAAGACAGATAACCTGAAATTTGAATTCCAAATCGGAGGATTCCATTTGAATTCAAAATTGCGTTTCTTGACATATAAAAACGAGGAACCAATCAAACTATCTCCAAAAGAAAATGAATTGCTAAAAATGTTAGCCCTTCATGAAAACGACTTAATGCCACGTGAATTGGCGTTAACCAAAATTTGGAGAGACGATAACTATTTCACTTCCAGAAGTATGGACGTGTATATCGCCAAATTAAGAAAGTATCTTAAACCGGATGAAGACGTAGAAATCCTTAACATTCATGGCGAAGGTTTCCGTTTAGTAATCAAAAATAAGGTTACACAATAAAGTTAAAGCTCTCAATTTTTTTGGGAGCTTTTTTTTTGAACCCAATCCAGCTTTCCACTACAAGTCCGTTTGTTGGGATTGGTTCGGCTAAACTCTGCCAAGAGCTTCCGTTGGTCGCTTTGGCAAAGCAAGCCTCACACAACCCCAACAAGCCGGGCTTTCCGTTACAATCTGGGGTAGGATTAACTGCTATATTCCAATTTCAGAGCAAAACTGGTTTTTCCGTTCTTGGTCACCGTCATCAATTCCGGATTTTCTTCCAATGAAGTTTGTATTTCTATTTCGTCATTCCAATGCAATTCCCTCAAAAAATTCATGTCAAACGCCTGAATTTTATTTTTCAAAATTAGTTTCGGATTTAGACAATCCAAACACCATTCTAAATATTTTATATTGTTGGCATGATTCACGATATCCAAATCAGATAATAAAATGGTTTTATGCTTTAAAAATTCCAGTGTAACATTTAAATCAATTTTTTCAAAGGTTTTGACTGTGGGTAATCTTTCCGGATAAAAAGTAAAATGATTAAAAGGCAAAGCCAACGCTTCCGGTTTGCGTAGTTCGGTATTGATAGCTACCCAATAGGTGAGAGCACCTGCCAATTTTTGGTCACCCAAATACAATTCCAAAGCCCTAACCGAACGTGAATCTTTCATTTCTACAATCCACGTTTTAACAGTAACAATATCTCGCCATTTTGGTAAATCACTTATTTCAACACGCATTCTACTCAATACCCAAGCCTGATGAAAAACTTGCATATCACTAAAACTTAATCCACCCAACTCGGCATGTAAACTAGCTGTAAGTTGTAAAATATTACACAATTCGGTATGTTTCAACTGCCCGTTTGGATAGCATTGAATAAAATTGATTTCCCATTCTTTGGAAAATTCGGAAGTAAAAAGGGGTGAAATTGGCATTATTTTTTCGTTTTGGATTGTATAAAAGTGATGATTTCATTTGCATCTGTTTGAAAATCAAACCAATTTACGTTTTCAGTTCGTTTAAACCAAGTTAATTGACGTTTAGCAAAACGACGGGTATTTTTTTTGATTTCTTCCACAGCAAAATCTAAACTAATTTTTTCATCAAAATAGTCAAATAATTCCCTATAACCAACAGTTTGCAAAGCATTCAACTGTTTATTTGGATATACGTTTTGGGCTTCTTCCATCAAACCATCTTGCATCATTAAATCAACTCTTCTATTAATTCGTTCATACATTATTTCTCTATCCGCCTCTAAACCAATAACAATCGGAGTGAAATTTCGCTTATTTTTTTTCTGATTCAAAAAAGAAGAATACGGTTTTCCCGTTCCCATACAAACTTCTACAAATCGCATCATCCGTTGCGGATTTTGCAGCGTTTGCGGATTTTCAGAACTTATTTTTTCAAAATAAAAAGGATCTAATTCTTTTAGTCTTTGTTGTAAAAAATCCAAACCTTTAAATTCATAATCTGTCTTAATTTCCTCCCGAACAGCCGGATTGATATCCGGAAAATCATCAAATCCTTTCAAAATGGCATCCACATACAAACCCGAACCACCAACCATAATTTGAAAGTTATTCTTTTTAAATAACTCATCCAATTTCAATAGGGCTTCACGTTCAAAATCTCCAACCGAATAACTTTCAAAAATCGATTTGTGTTGAATAAAATGATGAGGAGCAGCTTTTAATTCATCATCAGTTGGAACAGCTGTACCAATTTTCATTTCTTTAAAAAATTGTCGACTGTCGCATGAAATGATATCACAACCAAAATGTTGAGCTAAACTAATACTCAACGCTGTTTTTCCAATTGCAGTTGGTCCAATTATCGTGATGAGAAAATTTGAATTTGTCAAGGTTGATTATTTACGAGTGTTCGTCTAATTCATTTCCGCAGTGGTAACAAAATTTTGAATTTTCCGAATGATCATCTTTTCCACAATTCATACAATGATGACGTTTAGTTTGCAAACCACGTTTGAATTCGGATTTTGCAATTTCTGC
Organism: Flavobacterium sp.; assembly: GCF_044339515.1. Lineage (GTDB taxonomy): Bacteria > Bacteroidota > Bacteroidia > Flavobacteriales > Flavobacteriaceae > Flavobacterium. The sequence goes on along the minus strand of NZ_JBIIVK010000011.1, from coordinate 57,552 downwards.
AGTTACAATTCCGGTGGGAACGGCAATTATTCCGTAACCCATAATCATTACGATAGATGCAATAAATTGCCCGAGTGGTGTAGTGGGAGTGATGTCACCAAATCCAACTGTGGTTAAGGTTACAATACACCAATAAATACTGATTGGAATACTGGTAAAACCGGCTTCTTTTCCTTCCACAACATACATTAAAGAGCCAATTAGGATACAACTTATTAAAATGAAGTATATAAATGCTACAATTTTTCCACGGCTGGCAATAAGGGAATTTTTTAATTGAAGTGATTGACCTGAAAAATGAGGATGGTTTAAAATTTTAAATAATCGCAAAAGTCGTAACGCTCTGATTATCATTAATAAATTTGAACCGGCAAAAAAATAGGATAAATACATTGGTAAAATGGCAAGCAGATCAATGATTCCGTAAAAACTAAAAATATATCGCTTGGGTTTATCAATGCAAATAATTCGTAGGATATATTCAATGCTAAAAAATACTGTGATTATCCATTCTAATAAGACCAACTGTTTGTGGAATTTTATATCGAAACCTTCCACTGTTTCTAACATAACCAGTAATACACTGAGAAGTATTAATCCAAGAAGAATAAGGTCAAAAAGTCTACCGGCAACCGTATTGGTGCCATAGATTATTATATGAGCTTTTTGCCTGAAAATTTCATATCTTGATTTGACTTCTTTCATAACATATCTAACTAGTCAAATATAAAGAAATTATAGTTTAATAATCTTCATTACTCTGTGTTTTCTCAAGTAGGCCTGAATGATACTCTTGGTATCTCGGTTGTTTTGCATTGGGATGATGATGTTTTTGAGCACCTCAATATTTGTAATTTGGTAATTTAAATCATAAAAACAATAGCCTTTGTAAATTCCGTTTTCAATTAAAATAGCGGAGCGTTCTTCCAAACTTCTGCCTCTATCAATCACCACCATATTGTCGTTTTCAAATTGACTTGATTCGATGAATTCCTCCACTCTTGAATTATATTCTTCAGTTGTAATTTCACCAATACAAGCCCCGTCACATTCTTTTATCTTATATTTGAAACAAGCATTTTTTGTATCATACAAACCGTTTATTTTTTGGCATAAATTAAATTGGTCTGTAATTTTAAATAATGCATTTTTTCCTTCTTGAATAGAGGTATAACTGGTAATCTCTTTTTTTCTTCCATCTGTTTTTTGAAGGGAGAGTTTTAAATAGCCGTTTTCATCTTTAATTGGATACAACGCCCACTGAAATATCGTTTTCCGTTGGGCACGATTGTAAATAGGTTTGTTAATCTTTATTTCTTCACTTTCTTTTAAAAGAGCGATGAGTTCACTACCGGTTTCTTCATACGTAACCGTATACACTTCCATTTGAATTTTTTTGCACTTACGGCTTGTTCCGGTAAAATGTTGGTTGACACGTTTTTTGATGTTCTTGCTTTTACCGATATAAATCAAATCACCTTTTTCGTTATGGATATAATAAATTCCTGTTTTAGAGGGAAGATTTTCCACAATATCCAGTAATTTCGGCGACATACCTGATTTGATTTCGGTTTTTACCAAACTTTTTAAGATTTCTTTTTCAACGTCCTGAGCCAAAAGCATTTTGAATAATTTCACCGTTGCCATAGCATCACCACTTGCTCGATGCCGGTCTGCCATCGGAATTCCGAGTGCTCGAACCAATTTTCCTAAACTGTAGGAGGGATGACCGGGCAACAGTTTTTTGGATAACTCAACGGTACAAAGCGTTTGTTTTTGAAATTTAAAGCCCAATCGTCTGAATTCGGTTTGTAAAATTCGATAATCAAACGAAGCATTATGAGCTACCACAATACAACCTTCCGTAATTTCAATAATGCGTTTGGCCACTTCAAAAAACTTGGGAGCCGAACGCAACATGGCGTTGTTAATACCGGTTAATTTTACCACAAACGGCTGAATCGGAATTTCAGGATTCACCAAACTAATAAATTGGTCCACAACTTCATGACCATCAAATTTATAAATGGCGATTTCGGTGATTCCTTCCTCGTTGTATTGACCTCCGGTGGTTTCTATGTCTAAGATTGCGTACAAAAAAAGTGATTAGTAATTAGTGAATAGTAATTAGTTTATTATCTGCTTCCAAAGATACTGCTTCCAATTCGAACCATGTTGCTTCCACATTCGATGGCGAGTTGATAATCGCCGCTCATGCCCATGGATAAAGTGGTCAGTTGGCAGTTGTCAGTGTTCAGTTGGTTATGTTGGTCAAAAATACTTTTCAAATGTAAAAATTCGCGTTTGATTTGCTCCTGATTTTCAGTAAAAGTAGCCATTCCCATTAAACCGACAATGCGAATATTTTCAAAGGTATTCAATTCTTCTGATTGCAATATTTCAGTTAATTCTTGTTCATCCAAACCAAACTTGGTATCTTCTTCAGCGATATGAATTTGCAACAAACAATCAACTGTTCTTCTCCACTTGGCAGCCAAACGATTGATTTCTTTTAGCAGTTTCATACTATCCACACCGTGAATCAAACTCACATACGGAATCATGTATTTTACCTTATTTGACTGAACGTGACCAATCATGTGCCATTGAATGTCTTTGGGCATTTGTTCCCATTTTTCAGTCATTTCCTGAATTTTGTTTTCACCAAAAATGCGTTGTCCGGCATGGTAGGCTTCCATCAAATCATCAACCGGTTTTGTTTTGGAAACGGAAACTAGGGTTACGTGGGAAGGAAGACTGGATTTTATTTGAGAAAGGTTTTCTGTTATTGACATTCTTTGATTTTTTATTTGAACACAGATTTAAGAAATTTTTAAAATTTTTAAAATTTCTTAAATCTGTGTTCCTAAACGTTTATCTAAATTATAATTCATACACCATCAACCCACTTCTAAACTTAGGTTCAATATACGTACTCTTAGGTGGCATGATCAAATTGTTATCCGCCAATGCTTTAATCTCAGAAATATCCGAAGGATAAAGCATAAATCCTACTTCAAATTCACCTTCATCAATCAATTCTTTGATGGTTAAAATGGATTGTTTTCCGGGAATGTATTCGATACGTTCATCATTACGCAAATCTTCAATTCCAAGTAAAGGTTGCAACACTTTATCATACAAAATTTGGGCATCCAAGTTTTCCAAAATGGAGGGATTAGCTTTTTCCAATTTATAAAAGAGAGCATAAAAATTTCCATCCAAATACATCCCAAATTCAAACTTACTTTGCGGTTTCCACAATTCTTGTTCTTTGTTTTTGATGATAAAATGTTCGTCTAATTTGGCAAGAAAGTCATTCATTTCATAGCCATTCAAATCGCGAATAATTCGATTGAATTCATAAATTTTCACTTCGCTTTCAGCAATTAGAAAACTCATGAAATAGTTTAAATTTTCATTTCCGACAGCTTTATATTCATCATGTAATAATTCAGCAGAAGCCGAACGGTGATGTCCATCGGCAATATACAGTTCCGGAATTCGTTTAAACTGTTGTTGCAACCACTGAATTTCTTGATCATCATCAATTTTCCACAATTGATGTTTCTCTTTGTTTGTGGTGGAATAATTGTATAGTGGAATACTTTTTTTCTTTTCAGCTATCCATTGATTGATTGAGATATTATCCGGATAAGTAATCAAAACCGGTTCCGTATTAAAACCTGTTTGATGTAAATAATCTTTGAACAATTCCACGCGATATTGTAACGTGTCTTCGTGTTTTTTAATGACATTATTTTTGTAATCTTCAATGGAATTTCCCGCTACAATTCCGGTAAAAGAATTGGTTTTTGTCTGAATTTCATACACAAAAAATACTGGGTTATCTTCTTCAATAAAAATGCCTTCATTTTTGAAGTCTTGGTATTTATGAGCTACTCCTTTGAACCGTTTATCCAAGGTAATTTTTTGTGAATGCACATAGGCAGGATGAATCACATGCAAAAACGAATACGGATTAAAACTCAACCAAGCAGCAAGCTCAGCCGAACTGTAATCGTCATAATTTCTACACGTTACTAAGCCAACTTTGTCCGGTGTTGGTCGAACAGTTTTAAAAGGAACTATTTTTGACATTATAATAAAAAAATAACCGTAAAGTTACAAATTTACAAATGCAACGCTACGGTTAATTTTATAAAATTTTACTTTAAAAGGTTTAAAATTTTATGTTCGATTTTAGTTAGTTAAAACTTGAATTCAAAAGAAAAATTGATAGTGTTAATTTCTTCTAATTTTCTTTCAGTTCCATTTTTTTTCATTTTAGTAATATCGGATTGTGATTCAAAACCTATTCCAAAGTTAACGTCTTTTGTTACACCAAATCGCAAACCTAAATTAAATCCTAGACCTGCATTCCAACCTTGGTTCTTGTTTTTAAAGGTTTGATCAATAGTTTGAATTTCTTCTCTAAAGAGGTTATTTGCATAAATACCTATTCCGCCATAGGCAGAAAGCTTACTATCTAATTGATTTTTAAGAATAAATAGGGAGTAATTTAAATTGATAGGAATTCGTAGGTAGGTTTGTTTTAAAGCATAACTTTCTCCATCAGAAACGCCATTGGCGTTAAAATCTAACATTCCCGCTCCAACACTAAATGATGTTCCTGATTCAAGTCTGTAAAAGAATAATACTTCTCCTGCATTTATACTTCCATTCAAATTGACCATTCCGGATTGATTTAGCTTAGCAAAACCCAATTTACCGGTTACATTAAAACCTAATTCTGTTTGTTTTGTTTCTTCCTGTGCATTCACATTCAATGTGATCAATACAAGCAATAATGTAAAAATTGACTTTTTCATATATAAATAATTTAAAGGTTAAAAAAAAAAATGTAATTAATATTTGATTTATTTGTTAAAGAAAGTATTGATTTTAGCTACCCAAATATCTCGTTCATTTTCAGCAACATAAAATTTGAATTCTTCGTCTGCTTTTTGAATGATTAAAATATTCTGGATAAATCTAAAAGTATTTTGTTTGCCAACTTTCCTAATTTCTTTTAAAGGAATTTCTACAAACGTTTTTTTGGAATTTAATTTGTGTTGTTTAAACGCCAGTCTTTTACTAGTGAGTACAAGTTTCCCACTAGCAGAGAAAGATTTGATTTTTAACGTTGAAGCTCCTTCATAAACTAGTTGTTCGTCCTCGTTTAAGTCGATAATTGTTTTTTTTAGAATTTTTTTTGTTTGGAATTCGATGATTATAGGAAAAAGAATTCCCGTAAAAAGACCAAAAAAAGTTGCATTGAATATAAATTGCCAAGTGTTGAAGTTTTCATCCCAAATAAATCCAAACAATACCATTGCACCTGCAAAAGTAAATCCCATAATAATTGATTGAACAATCATTAACTTTATATTCAATTTTGCCATAGTTTTTTAGATTTATTTATATGGCAATATTACAATGCAAAAAAATGTAAAAATTGTAAAATTGAGACAATGCAAATTTTAATTTTCAAAATACCAATAGGTATCTTCCAAACCCAAATGTGAAATTTTAGAAAGTAATGTGTTGGGAGTTTCTTTCGTGATTGATTTAAAGTGCTTTATGAAGTGAGCTTGATCATAATACATACTAAATAAGGCTACATCTGTTAGATTTGTTGTTCCTTTATTTTGTTGAAAATAATTGAAAGCTTGTCTAAACATAACCATTTTTTTGTATTCTTCTACCGACATCAAGGTATGTTTGCAAAATAAGCGAAGAAGCGTTTTTCTATTAACATTAAGCTTTTCAGATAATTCCGAAACTTTAATTCCACCATTGGAAATAATAATCTCTCCAATTGCTTTTTTTAAATTTGTTTCATTAAAAGGTTTAAGCGATTCCTCAAAAAACTGATCTAACAATTTAACTTGGTTTTCTGTTTGATTATCATTAAAAACCTGTTCTAATGTTAAATCAAATTTTTTTCCAAAATGAGGAAAAATTCCCATATCAGTTTGCAGAAAAGAGGACAAATAATCGGTAAAAAAATGATTGATTCCCAGAGGATTAAATACTATTCCTATTTTGTTGAACTTACCTTCAATTGATACTTTTACACTTTTATTTTTGTTAATTGTATATAAAGTATTTAGTTCTGAGTCAACACAAGGTTTTACATTCGCATGATCATTTATTATTTCAATTTGAGAATTTTTATAAACGGTGATAGCATGTTTATAGTTTGGAAAAAAAGTAAAGCTTTTTTTATAATTATCATCGGTTGAAAAATGAAAATAATAATAAGCAATAAATCTTTTTATTTTTTCAGATTGTGGTTTAGATGTTATGAAAACATCATTGTGTTGACTGTTTATATTCAAAATTGAGAAAAAAAGTAAGTCGGAATTTTTGTTCCGACTTATCGTAAGTGAATAATTATTTTGAAAATTGTTTTGATACTTTCTCTGCTTTTTTACTCTCCGAATAATCATAAAATCCTTCTCCGGATTTTACACCTAATTTTCCGGCCATTACCATATTTACTAAAAGTGGGCAAGGAGCATATTTAGGGTTTTTGAAACCGTCATACATCACATTTAAAATGGAGAGACAAACATCCAAACCAATAAAATCAGCTAGTTGTAAAGGTCCCATCGGGTGAGCCATTCCGAGTTTCATTACTGTATCAATTTCCTGTACTCCGGCAACGCCGTTATACAACGTTTCAATGGATTCATTAATCATTGGCATTAAAATACGATTCGCCACAAAACCGGGGTAGTCGTTCACTTCCGTTGGCGTTTTGCCTAATTTTACTGATAAATCCATGATGATTTTGGTCACCTCATCCGAAGTGTTGTACCCGCGAATAATTTCAACCAATTTCATAATTGGCACCGGATTCATAAAATGCATGCCAATTACACGTTCAGAATGCACCACTTGAGCCGCAATTTGCGTGATGGAAATAGAAGAAGTATTGGTTGCCAAAATCACATTGTGGTCGCAAACCTCACTCAATTGTTTGAAAATATTCATTTTTAAACCAACGTTTTCAGTTGCAGCTTCTACTACTAAATCCGTTCCCACAACACCATCTTTGATGTCGGTATATGTAATAATATTGGAAATGGTTTTGTGTTTGTCGTCTTCCGAAATGGTTCCTTTTGTAACCATTCTATCCAAGTTGGAGGCAATCGTTGCCATTCCTTTTTCCAACGATTTTTCAGAAATATCAATAAGTTTTACGGTAAATCCGCTTTGAGCAAACGTGTGGGCAATTCCATTTCCCATCGTTCCTGCTCCGATTACTGCGATTGTTTTCATTGTATTTTTAGTTTGTTTTATTCTTATAAGTTTCTAAAACAGTATAAAAGTATTCTTCGTCTTCTAAATGGAAGCGTTCATGTTTATTTTCTTTTGAAAAATTCGTATTTTGTTTTTTTATATATTTATTAAATGCAAAATAATCTAAAATCATTTCAAGTTTTGTTTTTTCTAAATTTTTAATTTTAGAAAAACTCTGATAATGTTCAAAAAAAATGTCAATATTATCAAAAAAACAAAATCGTTCATTTCCACATACTAATATTTCTTCGATTTCTTTTAAATTTTCAAATTTAATATCATTGATATACAAATCTATTAATTTACTTATTTGGTCAATTTCTTCTTTAGTCATTATTCTATATTTAAAATTTCAATCAATTCTATAATTTCATTTTCTTCCATAATTTTTGCTACAATATTTTTCTATTTCTTAATTCCCAGAAACATTTAGCAGTTGCTTTAATGTCAACTGAAGCATCATGAGCTTCATCAAAAACATAACCAAATATTTTTTGGTGTAGTTCGGATAGTTTTGGCCATTTATAACCATAAGGTCCATCTAGTTTGCAAAAGTTTGTTGTTTTTTCCATTGTACATATCTTTTTCTTATTGTTGATTAAGTTTTCATAATCATTTCTAAGAAATTCGCATCCCATAATTTTTTCATCAAAAGAGATATTATGAGCAACTAGATATTCTGTTTTTTGGATTAACTCTTGAAAAATCCCTAAAACATAATCAATAGAATATCCTTCTTCAATTGCTATTTCAGTTGTTATTCCATGCACTTTAGAAGCTTCTTTTGGTATTGAAAATCCATCAGGCTTTATTATAAAATCGTTTTCCTCAATTTTATTTCCATCTTCATCATATAAGATATAAGCTAATTGAACTAGTCTGGGCCAATTATTAAAATCAGTTATAGGAGCTTTCCAATTTTTAGGAAGTCCTGTGGTTTCGGTATCAAAAAATAAGTAATATTTCGTTTTTTGACTTGGTTTATTATTTTTAATATGTTTTTCCTTGTCCTTGTTTTTCTTTTTGTCCTTTTTTTTCTCGATTTGTCTTTTACCATTAATGAATTTACCAATAAAAATTTCACCGTCTAAATATGTTATCTTTCCGAAACCATTTAATTTGTTATTCTCAAAGTCACCTATATAAATTTGACCATTATTCCAAGCATATTTACCAAATCCATTTTTAAAATCATCTAACCAATTTCCTTCATAACAATCTCCATTACTATAAACCTCTTTCCCAAAACCATTTTTTTTGCCATCTTTCCAATTACCTTCATAAGAGGTTTCATCTTCATATTTTCTTATTCCAAATCCATTCTTTTCTCCATCATTCCAATTTCCATAATAGTAACTATCATTAGAATAATTGTATTTTCCTAATCCATTCTCTTCTCCATCAATCCAATTTCCTTCATAGTAACTACCATCAGAATAAGTATATTTTCCAAATCCATTCCATTCTCCATTAATCCAATTTCCTTCATAGTAACTACCATCAGAATAAGTGCATTTTCCATATCCATTCCATTCTCCATCTACCCAATTTCCTTCATAGTAACTATCTTTATCAAATACTATTTTTCCAAATCCATTTTCTAGACCGTTTATCCAATTTCCTTCATAGTAACTACCATTAGAATAAGTATATTTTCCATATCCATTCTCTTTTCCATCTAACCAATTTCCAATAAAAACATTTCCTTTTTTATATTCCATTTTACCCTCACCATTCCTCTCACCATTTAACCAATTACCAATGTAAACATTTCCATTAGAATAAAAATAATGACCAAAACCATTATAATTATCTTCTTCGAAAAGGCCTTCATAAATTTCTCCATTTACATGAATTAATTTTCCAAAACCGTCAAACTTATTTTCATGAAACTCTCCTTCATAAAAAGAGCCATCAGGAAAAATATATTTTCCATTTCCATGATACATTTCATCTTTAAGTTCCCCTTCATATGAAGAACCATCTGGAAATTTTATGATTTTAGACATATAAAATTTAAAAATCTCTGATTTTATTTCCCCATCGAATCAATAATCATATACGCCACTCTCAAAGCCTCCGTTCCATCTTCCAACGTTACAACCGGAGTAGTATTATTGTTGATTGCATCGGCAAACGTTTCCAATTCATCCAAAATGGCATTGTTCATCGAAACCTCCGGATTGTCAAAATAAATTTGTTTTTTCACACCTTCCGCATTTTGTAAAATCATATCAAAATCACCCGGAACTTCAGGTGCATCTTTCATTTTTACCACTTCACACACTTTGTCCAAATAGTCCACCGAGATGTAAGCATCTTTTTGAAAAAAACGTGATTTACGCATGTTTTTCATCGAAATGCGGCTTGAAGTCACATTTGCCACACAACCATTTTCAAACTCAATTCGAGCATTGGCAATATCAGGTGACTGACTCAATACTGAAACACCACTCGCATGAACGGCTTTTACTTTCGATTTCACCACACTCAAAATCGCATCAATATCATGAATCATCAAATCCAAAACCACCGGAACATCCGTTCCTCTCGGATTAAATTCCGCCAAACGATGGGTTTCAATAAACATCGGATTATCAATTTGATTTTTCACCGCAATAAATGCCGGATTAAACCGCTCCACATGACCAACTTGGCCTTTAACATTATATTCTTTCGCTAAAGCAATAATTTCTTCTGCTTCTTCCACCGTTGTGGAAATCGGTTTTTCAATAAAAACATGTTTGCCCGATTTAATCGAAACTTTAGCACATTTATAGTGCGAAAGGGTAGGAGTAACTATATCAATCACATCCACCGCGTGTATTAATTTGGCAATTGTATCAAAACGTTTGTAACCAAATTCAGCCGCAATTTTCTCAGCATATTCTGCATTTTCGTCATAAAAGCCAACTAATTCGTATTTGGAAGATTGATTGAGTAACCGCAAGTGTATTTTTCCAAGGTGTCCAGCACCTAAAACGCCAACTTTAAGCATAAAAAGTAAATTTTATCAAAAATAGTAATAATAGCAGAATTGACAAGTGAGAAAGGTTTAAATTATTGCAATGAGTTAATCGCTTTTCATCTTAATTAAATGTTATAACTGACAATTATCAGTTTGAAATTGAATCTTAATGCCTAACTTTACTTTGAATAAAGATGGAAGATATCCCGACAAACGACTACTGAAACATAAAAAACTAACTATTATGAAACGAATACTTTTCCCAACCGATTTTTCAGAAGCCTCTAATAATGCTTTTGTTTATGCTCTAAAATTAGCTGATGCGATAAAAGCGGAGTTGATTACACTTCACGCTTATGAACTTCCGCAACTTCACATGGGAGGATTACCCAACACACTCAAAGAAGTGTATGATAGTATCGAATTAGAAAATTTTGAAAATTTTAAAGACCAAATTCCATTGCTCCGGGAAATCGCCGAGAAACATGATTTAGGTCACGTTAAAATCAGTAATATTCTAAAGCACGGTGATCTTATTTGGACAATTAAAAAAGTAACGAAGGAGGAGAGCATTGATTATGTGGTGATGGGAACCAAAGGAGCAACCGGTCTCAAAGAAACTTTTTTAGGTTCAAATACCGGAAGTGTAATGACAGAATTGGAAGCCTATGTTATCGGAGTTCCTCAAAGTTCAGAATATAATGGAATTCAAAATGTTGTTTTTACAACCAGATTTCGTGAAAAAGATTTAAAAGCTCTTAAAAAAGTTATTGAATTGGCTAAGCTATTTGATGCAAAAGTTCATTGTTTGTATGTTAAAACTAAAAAAACAGACGTAAATCCCGTAATCATCGAAGATTGGAAATTTCTCTTTAAAGACGATAAAGTTGTTTTTCATATTATTGAAGATGAAAATGTAAAACAAACCATTCTTAATTTTGTAGATTCTTATAACGTTGATATGTTGGCCATGCTCAATTATAAACGAGGCTTTTTTGAAGAATTGTTCAAGCAAAGTCTTACACAAAAACTATCTTATCACGTGCAAGTACCTTTGTTAGCTATACATGAGAGTAGTTTAGGATAGACCGTTCGGGCGGGCTTTGCGTTTCAACTCCTCACGACTAGTACTATTTTTAATAGTTTTACTATATGTAATTTATGAGCAGACACTAATTGACAACAACCACTCCTGTTAAGTTGGCTCTGTTAGTTTCGATGATTTTGCTAAAGTTGGGGTCATTAATGTCCATACCGAACTAAACACAAGTTTCCTTTCAAGTTGGGGATTCTGTATCTAACATTGTAACTCCGTTAATGCCCTATTTTCCTTTGGCAGTAGAGTATTGTCAAAAATACGTGAAGAGCACCCGAATCAGGACTTTGGTCTACATAATTATTCCTAATTCCATTGCTTTTATGGTTTTTGGATGACATTTCTTTTGATTTATTATGCTTTGGGAATTCCGTTAGGATTGCAAGCATCTTGTGAATATATTGCAAACTAGTTTATAAATTAAAAAAGCCGAAAAAATCAATCTTCGGCTTTTTAATTTTTTATTAATTATAGTTTATTTTACAACAATCTGTTCCGGTTTTGCCGCAATTTGTACACCCGGTAGTTTAATCGGTGCCCCAATTTGTGCAAGGAAACTACCGGTTACTTCTCCTCTTTTATAAGTAGTAAATCCGATTCGGTATAATCCCATAACTAACGATTTTGTTGGATTTGAAGTATCACTTGTAATTCTCATAAGTGAATTGTATTTACTTCCCGAAGGTTGAGCTGGCATCTCACTTGAATCGTCATTTTGTTCGATAGAAATCCATTTTGTTGTTTTAGCTTTTGTAGCAACATCCTCTAGTCTTAAAACGCTTTCGGCTCTTTCAAAAGATATCCATGTGTCAAAATAACTTTTCGTATCAGCTGCATTGGCAGTGTAATCAGCAGAAACGATGTCTTTATCGGTAGTTTTTGTTCCTTCTGGAACAGGAGAAATCATTCGAATTCCAATTTCCGGTGCAGCAACAGGTATCCAAACATAAACATAGTACATTTTTTTTCCATTTACTACTTCATCTGGTGCAGTTCCCGGTTTTACAAATCCAAAGTAACTGGAAAGGTCTGTATAAGGTACTCTAACCTCTTTTCCCATTAGACTTTTTTTACCTAAATCTGCTCCAAATTTATCTAGTTTTTGTGCGGTTGCATTGATAGCGAAACTAAGACAGATAATCGCTGCTAAAACATTTTTTTTCATTATTTATTGATATTGGTTATCCTACTCTTTTACGGATTTTCGGTTTCTCCTTATGTAAAAACACTTAAAATAAAGACACAAAAAAAATCGTATTAATAAAAAAAATACGATTTTTTTGAAAAAATGATATTAATATATTAATTATTTAACATAACCGGCATAACCAACATCGTGATTACTTCGCCTTCATCTAATCCATCAACAGGAGTAAGAATTCCGGCACGGTTTGGCAACGACATTTCCAATTGAATTTCATCGGATTGAAGGTTGTTTAACATTTCCGTTAAAAAGCGAGAGTTAAATCCAATTTGCATGTCATCACCTTGATAATCACACGTTAGTCTTTCTTCAGCTTTGTTCGAGTAGTCTATATCTTCTGCTGAAATATTTAATTCAGTTCCGGCAATTTTAAGACGAATTTGATGTGTTGTTTTATTAGAAAAGATAGCCACACGACGCACTGAACTCAAAAATTGTGTTCTGTCGATGTGCAATTTATTTGGGTTTTCCTTTGGAATTACCGCTTCGTAGTTTGGATATTTCCCATCAATTAAACGACAAACCAACATATAATTATCAAAGGAGAAAACAGCGTTACTATCGTTGTATTCAATTTTTACTTCACTATCTGAAGTTCCTAAAATACCTTTTAAAATATTTAATGGCTTCTTAGGCATAATAAAATCGGCTACTTCTGAAGCTTTTACATCTGTGCGAGAATATTTTACCAATTTGTGAGCATCGGTTGCCACAAAAATTAATCCTTCGGGAGAAAATTGGAAGAAAACACCGGACATTACCGGACGTAAATCATCGTTTCCGGCCGCAAAAATAGTTTTGCTGATGGCTGTAGCTAAAACTTCCGCAGGTACTAACGTAGAAGATGGATCATCTAATACAACTGCTTTTGGGAATTCATCACCGGATGCATAGGCCAAGGCATATTTTCCGGAATTGGAACTGATTTCAATAGTATTATTCTCTTCCACCGTAAACGTTAGAGGTTGTTCAGGGAATGTTTTTAGAATTTCTAATAATAATTTTGCGGGTACAGCTACACTTCCTTCACTTTTACTATCAATTTCAAGTGTGGCAGACATGGTTGTTTCTAAATCAGAAGCAGATACAACCAAACTGTTGTTGTTTAATTCAAACAGAAAATTATCTAAAATAGGCAAGGTATTGCTACTGTTTATCACACTACCTAAAACTTGTAGTTGCTTTAATAAATACGAACTCGATACTATAAACTTCATTTCGGTTTTTATTTTTTATATCCCACAAATATAAAGTTAAGTATTGAAACAAAAAAAGTATTTTATTAACATCTATCGGGCATATTTTCTTTTTCGCAAATAAGCAAATAAAGTGGCAAAAAGAAGTAACAATAGTATTGGCAGTCCAACAGTTAAGAGTTGAATATAAGTATAATCTTTTTCTACTTTCTCTTTGTCAAGAAAAGCTAATTTTACTTCTTTATTTCTAATGTTAATAAGTCCGCTGTCATCCAACAGATAATTCATGGCGTTCAACAAAAATTCTTTATTGCCATACGCTTGTTGTGTCCATTGGTCGATGCCACCATTTAACGGTTTTTTGTTAACGTAGTTGTAATTGACAATATCGCCATCGGCAATCACAATCATTTTATTCTCTTTTCCTGACTCTAAATTGTTCTTTGAGGGAAAAGGTTTTACCCTATTTTTAAAACCGGAAGTAAATTTTCCTTCCAACAGAACTCCAATATTTTGGTTGCCTTTATTGTATGATTGTTCATCTAATCCTTCCATAAATTCATATAAATTCACTTCAAGAGGAGCTCCAACAGCTTTGGATTGTGGAGTACTTTTTAGTAGAACTGTCTTTTTAATACCATTTTTTAATGTATCCAGCGTATTGGCAAATTCTAATTTTATCAGGTTGATGTTTTTATTAACGGTATGATTGTTATCTGATTTAATAATCGGCGAATACAACCAATCAATTGGAACATCACCTTGAGCAGATTGAGCAGTAATTGGAGTCGAAAGCAAATCCTGCACTAATTGATAATTTATTCGGACACCGTATTTAAAAAACAAATCATCTAAATTTAATTCTCTTGGATAAGCCAAAGCAGCATTGTTTTCATTTTGAAGGGAATCGATATCGGCCACCACCTTATCCATCAGCCACATGCTTTTTCCACCATTCATCACAAATTGATCTAAGATGTATTTTTCGTTATCCGAAAAGGCTTCAGTCGGTTTCACAATAAGAGCAGCATCAAATCGATTTAGGTTTTCCAGAATCTTTTGCGGATTATCTTGGAGTGAATCAAAATTAAATTCACCTAATTGATAGTATTCTTTCAAATTCAGTAGATAATCGGCTTGGTATTTGTCCGCCATTTCCCCATTCCCTTTCAAAACGGCAATTCGTTTCTTTTTCTCAGTTGTGATTTTCGTAATCGCATCAGCAAAAGCAAACTCTAATAATTGTACAGAACTGTTAATGTTTTCAGAAGGAGAATTCCCAAAATTATTTACCAAAAGCGGTACTCGAACCGATTTCTCATTTTGGTTAGCAATGGCCCAAGGAAATATTTGAATTACTTCTTTTTTCCCTTTTTTATTGCTGTTAATGTTGGTTGGCATGAAACCTAATTTGATTAACTCTTCAACGTATTGCTGAGCTTGACTTTCGTCTTCCAACGGATTGGTAAACTGAAAAATTAGATTGGAATTATGACTGCGGAATTCCTCCAAAATTTGTTTGGTTTCGTTTTGAAGACGTTTGAATTCCGGGGGAAAATTACCTTCTAAAAAAACATCAATAAAGACAGGCTCTTCAATGTTTTCAATGAGTTTGATGGTGCTTTCTGATAAGGTGTAACGTTTGTCTTGTGTTAAATCGAATCGTTTGAAATAGAAATTTCCAACTATATTAATGACAATAATTACAGCAAAAAGCAATAAAAACGCGAGTATATTTTTTTTGGTTTGATTGTTCATTAGTTTTTCATGGATTTAAGTTGATACACTGTTGCGGCCAAAAATAAAACCGTCACACTAATAAAATAGAGAACATCGCGGGTATCAATGACACCACGACTGATGCTTTTGTAGTGAAAATCCATTCCCAACGAAGCAACAAAATCTGAAAAAGAAGCAGTTAATGTTGATAAGCCTTCAAACCCAAAATAAAATAGAAAACACAAAAAGACAGCAATAATAAAAGCAACAATTTGATTTTCGGATAGTGTTGAAGTAAACAATCCAATAGATGTGTAAGAAGCAACTAAGAAAAGCAATCCAAAATAAGAACCAACTGTACTTCCTAAATCGAAACTTCCTTCGGGAGAACCATAATTGGAAATCACAAAAACATACACCAACGTTGGAATTAGAGCTATGATAATCAATAGGAATGCTCCAATAAATTTTCCGTTTACAATTTGCCAACTGCTCAAAGGTTTAGTAAGCAATAATTCAATCGTTCCTTGTTTCTTTTCATCCGAAAAACTTCGCATCGTTACTGCGGGAATCAAGAAAATTAAAATCCAAGGTGCTAAGGTGAAAAACGGATTCAAATCGGCAAAACCGCTGTTTAAAATATTAAAATCACCTTCAAAAACCCAAAGGAAAAGTCCGTTTAGAATTAAAAAAATCGCCACCACCATGTAACCAATGGGTGAGCCAAAGAATGATTTTATTTCTCGAAGAAGAATTGCTTTCATTTATTTTTTTAGGTTTAAAAGTTTAAAAGTTTAAAAGTTTAAAAGTTTAAAGGTTTAAGAGTTTAAAAGAACAATATTAAACCAATTTAAACTAGCTTAAACCAAAGAAACTAATTTATCCACACTCCACGCTTCAGGTTTATCATTAAATAGTTTTTTGGTAAACTGCCAAACATCATAAAATAGTTCAGAATTGCGGTAGTTTTCCAAATCGTTTTCAGTTTCCCAATAACTGTAGGTGAAAAATAGTTCGGGATTGTTTTTATCCTGATATAATTCTAACAAACGATTTCCGGGAGCATTTCGTATTTTTTCTTTCATTAAATCAAAATTTTCCAAAAACTTCGGAATATTTTCTTCGTGAAAACTCATTTTTACGATTCGAACAAACATATTTTTTATTTAAAATTGATGGTAATGGTATCTCGATAACCGATTCCTAATAAACTGGTTGCTGTGCCAACGGTCGCTGCATTGCTCCTAAATATGGCAATTTCCAGATAACCGGCTTCGTTGAAAATGGCTAATTTTTCACCTTCATAATATTTAATCGGAAATTTATCTGAAACAGCAATAGAGGAATAATTCGGTAAAATTGTTTTTAGCGGTCTTGGTTTAATATCAATTTCATACGGTCTTCCTTTTCCTAATTCAATAAATTGTTTTTTAGAAATGTTGATGACAATATTTCCAAAATGATCAATATAAATCACGTTTCCTTTAATAGAATTTCCATCTTTTGAAACAATAGGTTGCAAATCGGTAATTTGTTTCAATGCTGTAATTTCTTTACCGATTACGCTTAAAGAACCACCTTTTGCTAAATGGCAAGCTACGGTTTTAAACACATCCATGTCGGTTGCATCTTGCGATAAACGATCGTGAATGTTGATGGCTACAATTTTTTGTGGAACAATATGTTGTGTCAACATACTCAATATTCCGTTATCGGCACACACAAAAAAGTGATCGTTCCATTGCATAGCGATGTGTTCGTTTTCCGAATTACGTTCGGCATCAACGCCAATCAAATGCACCGTTCCTTTAGGAAAACTATTGTAAGAAGCTTGAATGATATAACTCGCTTCCGAAGCATTGAATGGGTCAATATTATGTGAAACATCAATGATTTTAGCATCCGGAAATTCAGATATGATTTTACCCTTCAAAGCACCTACAAAATGGTCTTTGAGTCCGTAGTCCGTGGTAAGCGTAATTATTGACATTTTTTTGTTTATAACTATTCGTAGAACCTACGAAGTTTTTTGTTTAAATTTGAGTGATGCAAATCTACTAATTAAAAACTATTTTTTAATTTTAAAACTGTTGCTTTTGAACGAAAGAATTATTGAACTACACGACATTGCCCCAAAAGAGTTTTGGGGAGCTCAAGACACCCATCTTGAAACCATCAAAAAATACTATCCAAAGCTAAAAATTGTAGCCCGAGGAACCACCTTGAAGGCTTACGGCGAGAAGGAAGTGTTGGATGAATTTGAAAATCGTTTTAACCGATTGATGCTTCACTTTACCCGTTACAATAATATTGATGCCAACGTTATTGATCGAGTAATTCAAAGTAATTCGCAAGAAGAACAACGCATGCCGGATCATGACAAAATTTTAGTTCACGGTATTGGTGGTAAACTAATCAAAGCCATGACTCCCAATCAACAAAAATTAGTTGATTTGGTTACCAAAAATGACATGGTTTTTGCAGTCGGACCTGCCGGAACAGGAAAAACATACACTGGTGTAGCTTTAGCTGTGAAAGCATTAAAAGAAAAGCAAGTAAAACGAATTATTTTAACTCGTCCGGCTGTTGAAGCGGGTGAAAATTTAGGTTTTCTTCCCGGGGATATGAAGGAAAAACTGGATCCGTATATGCAACCTTTGTATGATGCTTTGCGTGATATGTTGCCACCACAAACGTTGGAAGATTATATTTTAAAAGGTATTATACAAATTGCACCCTTGGCTTTCATGCGAGGAAGAACACTGGATAATGCTTTTGTGATTTTGGATGAAGCACAAAATACTACCCATTCTCAAATGAAAATGTTTTTAACTCGTATGGGAAAAAATGCAAAGTTCATTATCACTGGTGACCCGGGACAAGTGGATTTACCTCGCAGAACCATTTCGGGTTTAAAAGAAGCTATATTGATTTTGAAAGATGTGGAAGGAATCGGGATTCTTTATTTGGATGACAAAGACATAGTACGTCATCGATTGGTTAAAAAAGTAATTGACGCTTATAAAAGTATTGAGAATCTGGATTAATCTTACAATTAAATATATTTTTAACTAATTTAAAGCCTTTCCTTAAAAAATAGGAAAGGCTTTTTACTGCCATTTTGTAAACTTTTAAAAGTCAGTAAAATAAGAATTTATTTACTATTTGGCACAGTATTTGAAATAACGAGGATAATTAACATTAATTAATAAATTAAAAATGAAAAAAATCTTTTTAGTATTCAGTTTGTTTTCCGCAAGTTTTGCTTTTTCACAAGCACAAGATTTGAATATTACAACTGACAATTCTTGGTTTAAAGCTGGTTTAAAAGCTGGTTTACCAATGGGTGATACTGCCGATTTTACTTCTTTTACAGTTGGTGCCGATGTGAGAGGTCAGTACTTAGTTACGCCACATTTTGGAATTGGTGTTGCGTCCGGTTACAACCACTTTTTTGGAAAAGATGGTGGTGAAGACTTTAGTTTAATTCCCTTAGCAGGTTTTGCTCGTTACTACTTTCAAACAGAAGGTGTTTTTGTGGGAGCAGATTTAGGTTATGGTTTTTTAACCAATGTTGACAACAACAGTGGAGGAATGTATGTGAGTCCACAAATTGGATACCACAACAAAAAATGGAACATTTATGGTTTCTATCAACATTCATTTACGGAAAATGATGTTGATATTCAGGCGGTTGGAATAGGTGCAACGTATAACATTATGTTCTAACTATTTTCAAAATAAATTTTTAAAGGACGGTTTGACCGTCCTTTTTTTATGCAAATTTTTAAAGCGTGTAATCAATAAAAAGTAAGTTATAATTTTTACTTTTGCACTTCACAACAACACACGACCATGAACACAATCACTACTACAAATTTTAATTTTCCCAATCAGAAATCGGTTTACAGAGGCAAAGTCAGAGAAGTTTATAACATTAACGATGAAATTTTGGTCATGATTGCTACTGACAGACTTTCTGCCTTTGATGTTGTCATGCCAAAAGGAATTCCATATAAAGGTCAAATTCTGAACCAAATAGCCACAAAGTTTATGCAATTAACTCAGGATATCGTTCCGAATTGGCTCATTGCAACTCCGGATCCAAACGTTGCTATTGGACATTTATGTGAGCCTTTTAAAGTGGAAATGGTCATTAGAGGTTATTTGTCCGGTCATGCAGCCAGAGAATATGATGCCGGAAGACGATTACTTTGTGGTGTAGAAATGCCCGAAGGTTTGAAAGAGAATGATAAATTTCCAATACCTATCATCACACCCACAACCAAAGCAGATAATGGTTCGCATGATGAAGATATTTCACGTGAAGCTATTTTATCAAAAGGTATCGTTTCTGAGGAAGATTATCTAATTTTAGAAAAATACACAAGAGCTTTATACCAACGTGGAACTGAGATTGCTGCTTCACGAGGATTAATTTTGGTTGATACTAAATATGAATTCGGAAAAACTAAAGATGGAAAAATTGTCTTGATTGATGAAATTCACACGCCTGATTCTTCCCGTTATTTTTATGCCGATGGATATAAGGAAAGACAAAATAATAATGAAGAACAAAAGCAGCTCTCTAAAGAATTTGTTCGTCGTTGGCTAATCGAAAATGGATTTCAAGGAAAAGAGGGGCAACAGATTCCAAACATGACTGATGATTACATTGAAACCGTTTCAGATAGATACATCGAATTATTTGAAAACATCCTTGGTGAAAAATTTGTAAAAGCAGACATTTCAAATATTCAGGAGAGAATTGAAACGAATGTTTTGAATTATTTAATAATGAAATAAATATCCTTTAAACTTTGTTTTTCAGATTATAGATCAGCCAATTACAGATTATTGTTCAATATTCTTATCACTGATGTATTCAAATATTTCAAGAATAACTCCATTTTGAAATTTTAAATATTGAGAAAATAAATTGAATTATTTCTTAAAAGTTGATACAATAGAAAAATATTATTAATAGTTCATTTAGATTATTAAATTTGTTAAAATCTCAAAATGTAAAAACGAAAAATATGTCTAAGCTTGTTCTTTTTTTGTTAATTACCCATTCCGTTTTTTCCCAACAACATTTTGAACGCGATTCAGTCATTCAATTTCAAAAAAGCATGAATGAACATTATGCTGATTCGGCTAAAAGTCCACTAAAGATAAAGGATTTGGCTGTTTTTCAAGCGTTGGAATTTTTTTCTATTGCTGAAAAGTATTTTGTAAAAGCAACTTTCAAACGTACCAAAAAGGAAAAACCGTTTGAAATGAAAACCACTACTTCCCGCAAACCTTTGTATGTAAAATATGGTGAACTCCATTTTGAAATCGACGGAATTCCATGCCAATTAAACGTTTATCAAAATGTAGAATTTTCGAAAAAACCGGGTTACAAAAACAGTTTGTTTCTGCCTTTTACCGATTATACTTCAGGAGTAGAAAGTTATGGCGGCGGTCGCTACATCGATTTGGAAATTCAAAAAGGTAACACTTGGACGATTGATTTCAACCAAGCTTACAATCCGTATTGTGCCTATAACGAAAAATATTCTTGCCCAATTGTTCCTGAAGAAAACGATTTGAAAGTGGAAATAAAAGCAGGGGTAAAGGCGTTTAAGAAGTAAATTAATTCAATTCAAAAATGATGAATCGTTTTTTAAGGGTAATATTTTTAATTTTTTTGACACTTCATTTATCAAGCTGTGGTGCATCATTTAAAAAAAGACATTTTAAGCATGATTTACAAAAATTAAATCAAAAAAATTATCAACTTTTGGATGGAACTTATTCAGTTAATCCTAAATCAGTTTATTATTCAAAATCTAAGAATTTTTTTTCAGATTCCATCTTTAGAAAAATGAATACATATAATCTTTTTGTCAACGAGCCAATTAAATTTTCTAAGCTTGATACTATTGAATTTATAAATAGTAATAAAAAGTTTGCTTTACGTTTTATTAGTTCTGAACAAATTGAGATTATTTATTTGATCAATGATGTTATCAAATCAAGAGAAATTATTAATGGTAAAATTAAAAGAAATGGTTTATTCTATTTAGATAATAAGTATTTTGAATCTAAAGGAATTCCTTACTTGTGGGGTGGTATAGATGTAAAAAAAAGAAGAATAGGTTTATCCAAAAGCGGTAATTTAATTTTTAACGGAGCTTATTCCAGAGAGGGAGCTTTATTATTCTTGTTTGCAGCAGGTACAAGTTATAATACGGTTTATGAAATAGAGAAGATTAATTGATTCATATATAATCCGTTAAAATAAAAATGTCAAAATTATTCAACCTTCATACACACCATTACACCAACCAAGAAAACATTCTCGAATTAGTCAATCAATACCCTTGGGAATTTGATGAAAAAATAACTTTTTATTCCATCGGAATTCATCCATGGTATATCAATGAAGATAGATTAAGTCATGATTTACAAACAATTGAACAAAAATTAACTTTAAATAATTGTCTTGCTCTAGGCGAGTGCGGACTCGACAAACGCATTGAAATTCCATTAGAAACTCAAATAAAAGTATTCAAAGCCCAAATTTTTTTAGCAGAAAAATGCCAAAAACCCTTAGTTTTGCACTGCGTTGCCGCTTTTCAGGAAATTATCCAAATCAAAAAAGAACTAAACATTAAAGTTCCTATGATTATTCACGGATTTTCCAAAAATGAGCCAACCGCAAAACAGCTTTTGGATAACGGATTCTATCTTTCTTTTGGAAAGTATTTATTGCGAAATCCGGAATTAAAAACTGTTTTTCAATCGGTGCCTAATGATAGATTTTTTCTGGAAACTGACACCATTGAAGAATCGCTAGAAGAAGTGTATACTTTAGCAGCAAACTATAAAAACATAGAAATAGAAGAAATAAAAGAGAATGTGGCAAGCAATTTTGAAAAAGTATTTCAATTAAAACTGATTTAAAATTAAATTATCAGAATTTCTCAAATTTTTTAAATCTGTGTTCTAAAAAAGTAATATTGAATAAAGAATGTAAATATAGATATAGATTGTCTTTTGAAAAACTACATTTGAAATAATCGACTGAGGACTGAGAACTGAGAACTGAAAACTAAAAGAAATGGCTAAATGGCAAGAACGAGCAGAGCTCTTATTTAAAACGGAAGGATTAAACAATTTAAAAAACGCCAATGTATTGGTGGTTGGATTGGGTGGAGTAGGCTCATTTGCCGCCGAGTTTCTTGCCCGTGCCGGCGTTGGAAATATGACTATTGTGGATGGCGATACCGTGGATATTACTAACATCAACCGACAATTACCGGCTTTACATTCTACCGTTGGAATGCCAAAAGTGCATGTGGTGGGCGACCGTTTGATGGACATTAATCCCGAATTGAATCTCACACGTGTGGAGGAATTTTTGTCTCCCGAACGAGCATTTGAGCTGGTTACTTCTGATTTTGATTATGTATTAGATTGCATCGATAGCATTACGCCAAAACTCAATTTATTGATTGCTTCCAAACGCAAAAAAGTAAAAGTCATCAGTAACATGGGTGCCGGTGGAAAGTATGAATCAGCTAAAGTGAAAGTACGCGACATCAGCAAAACCGAGTATTGCCCATTAGCGAAAAACATCCGCAAGCGATTGAAAAAAGAAGGTATTTCTTCAGGTATAAAAGCGGTGTATTCTACCGAAATGCCGGATGAAACCAGTCTAAAAATAACCGATGGAAAAAATTTTAAAAAGTCTTTCTACGGAACTAATAGTTGGATGCCGTGCTTGTTTGGCTTACATGCAGCAGAAACGGTAGTGAAGTATTTGTTGAAGCGATAGTTGCTGAGTAACTAAGTTACTGAGTTAATTATCTGCAAATTTTCAATTTCAAAAGAATAGAAATCAAATAGTACAAATAAAAAAATAAAATATTTTCAAAATCATTTAACCTACTCAGCATCTCAGCAACTCAGGCACTCAGATTCTAAGCAACTCCCTATGATACAAACCGTAATTTTCGACATGGATGGCGTAATCGTTGACACCGAACCGGTGCATCATTTTGCGTATCAACACCATTTTAAGCAATTAAACATTGAAGTTTCGCCCGAAATGTATGCTTCGTTTACCGGAAATTCGACCAAAAATATTTACGAACGTCTCAAGTCCGTTTATGGTTTGAAAGAAGATGTATTGGATTTGGTAGAAGTGAAACGCAATCTTTTCAATGACGCATTTGACCAAAAAGAGGATTTGTATTTGTTGGATGGAGTGGAAGATTTAATCCAAGAGTTACATCAAAACGGCATGCAACTGATTTTGGCTTCTTCTTCCGCCAATGTTACGATTCAACGTATATTCAACCGATTTGATTTGGATAAATATTTTACCCACAAAGTCTCCGGAGAAGATTTTCCGAAATCAAAACCGCATCCTGCCATTTTTCAAAAAGCAGCCGAATTGGCTCAAACTCCGGTGGAACATTGCATAGTGATTGAAGACAGTACCAATGGAATTATGGCTGCCAAAGCTGCCGGAATTTATTGTGTGGGTTACGATAGTTTTCACTCTAAACTTCAAGATTATTCATTAGCTGATAAAGTTATATCGCATTTTAATGAATTGAGTTTTGAAAAAATTCGTTTTATAAAACACTAAATTATTGAGCTTCTCTGTCGGGCAAAGTATGTTTTTCAATTATCCGAGAACTATCTTTTTTGACTTCTTTTTCTTTTCGCATCGACCAGAAAAAATCACTTGAAAACCGCCGGGCTTCTTCCAAATTCACAATCGGAAAAGGATAATCTGTACCCAATTCAAAATCATACAACATTTGTTCAATCGGTGTTAATTTCCAAGGTTCATGAATAAATTCGGTTGGAATTTTGGCAAGTTCCGGCACCCATTTTCGAATAAAAATGCCTTCAGGGTCATGTTCATAAGAGTTTTTCACCGGATTATAAACGCGTAACGTATTGATTCCCGTAACTCCCGCTTGCATCTGAATTTGCGGATAATGAATGCCGGGTTCAAAATCTAAAAATTGTCTAGCCAAGTGCGGACTACAATTTTGCCAAGGTTGAAACAAATGATGGGTGTAAAAGGAAACCACCAAAGCCCGCATCCTGAAATTCAAATAGCCGGTTGTATTCAAACATCGTATGCACGCATCTACCAATGGAACGCCTGTTTTTCCTTCCACCCAAGCTTGATGAAATTTAAGATTAACGGTTTGATTGAGGTTGCGATATCCTTTGTTTACGGCAATAAATTCCATGTGACATTCCATTTCAAATTTTTGAATAAAATGAGCTTGCCACCGCAATCTAGAAGTAAAATTATCAATTTGTCTCACATTTTTCTTTTGAGCCCTGAATTGCATACTCAATTGAATGACTTGTCGAATCGAAAGATTTCCCCAAGCGATATAAGGTGAAATTCGGCTGCAACTGTGTCTTCCTAATTCAGGTTTAGAAATATGCCGACTGTAATTAACGACTCGTTCTTCCAAAAAAGATTTTAAATACCGAACTCCGGTTGTGGTGCCACCTTTTTGAAAAGGAGTGTTTTTTGGAGTTGAAAGTGAAACAGTTTTAAAAGCAGTTTTTAAATGATTTAATTCCTCTTTTGTAACAAATGACTTTATGTTTGGTTGAAAAGAAAATTGCGGTAATTCCATAAATTCGACCCAATCATCACGCCAAGTTTTTCGATTGGATAAACCTCGTTTTACACCATTAGTAATAAATTCTTTCCATTGAATTTGATGTTTTTGACAAAAACGTAAAACCGCTTTGTCCCGATCAAAAGTGAGTTGAATTCCGGTTTCTTGATGAGAATATAGAGTGGAAATGGATTGAATTTGATTGATTTTATCAAAGGCATTAACTGCTTCACTTTCAATGATTAAAATTTCCGTTTGTAAAGATTTTAATTGATTTTGTAAGTCTTCCAACGATTGTTTGATAAAATCAAAATGTCGTGTACTGTAATGATGGTCATTTAATAGCGAAGGTTCAAAAATGTAAATCAAAAGCGTTGGTTCATTCGATTCCAAAGCTCGAAAAAGAGCTTCGTTATCGAATAATCGCAAATCTCTTTTGAACCAAACGATGTTCATTTTATTGATTTATTTATCCAACGGCTTCTTTGTACACTTTCAAACAACGTTCTCTCGCTTCTTTGTGGTCTACAATGGGTTTGGCATACGCAGAAGTTTCTACTTCAGGCACCCATTTTTTGATGTATTTCCAATCTTTATCAAACTTTTTGATTTGCTCTGTCGGATTAAAAATTCTGAAATACGGTGCGGCATCAACACCTGAACCGGCCGACCATTGCCAGTTGCCAATATTACTGGCTTGTTCGTAATCCAATAGCTTTAAAGCGAAATATGCCTCGCCCCATCGCCAATCGATTAAAAGATGTTTACATAAAAAACTGGCGACAATCATCCGAACGCGGTTGTGCATGTGTCCGGTTGTATTCAATTCCCGCATGCCGGCATCTACAATTGGGTAACCGGTTTTACCTTCGCACCAATTTTTAAAATCGGTTTCGTTATTGTTCCAACGAATGGCATCGTATTTTTCTTTGAAACTTTTATTGATAGTGTGCGGAAAATGCCATAAAATTTGCATGAAAAATTCCCGCCAAATCAATTCATTCCAAAAGGTTTCGTTATTGTTTTCAATGGCTTTTGCCACCATTTTTCGGATGGAAACGGCTCCAAAACGCAAATATATTCCCAGCATAGATGTACCCTTAACAGCCGGAAAATTTCGGGTAGCTTCATAATTTGAAATTAATTTATCTGAAATATCAAAGGGAGCGACTTTGATAGGAGAGGGTTCAAATCCAATCTCTTTTAAACTTAAAAAAGGGTAGGAGTGGTTTGAAATTTCAGCTAATTTTTTTTCTGATTCGTAATGAACTAAAGGGATAGTTTTAAATTTTTCTTTCCATTTTCTCGAATAAGGAGTGTAAACAACATAAGGTAATCCGTCATCCTTAACCACTTCACTTTTTTCAAAAATCACTTGATCTTTACTAGTTTTAAACTCAATTGCGTGTTCTTTGAATAATTGATAAATTTCTTTATCTCGTTTTCGTGCATACGGTTCATAATCATGGTTGGTGTATACTGAATTTATTTTTTGTTCACGAATTAATTTTTCAAAAATTTCATTTGGATTACCATGAAAAACAGCCAATGATTTTCCGATTTCCTTTAATTGATGTTGAATAGTTGTAATTCGATCATGAATAAATGTTACCCGAGCATCATCCTTTGGTAATTGTGATAAGATTGCTTCATCAAAAATAAAAATAGGCAATACTTCATCGCCACTTGTTAAAGCGTGATACAAACCAATGTTGTCATCTAAACGTAAATCTCTACGAAACCAGAAAATTGTCATAAGTTTGGTAATGGGTTTATGATAATGGGTGATCGTTCAAAGTTAGCCATTTACAAGTAAAGTGGACATACCTCCATCTACATGAAAAATTTGTCCCGAAATCCAACTACTTTTGGAACTCAAAAGGAATGTTGCCATTTGAGCTAAATCATCTGCTGTCCCAAACCGCTTGAGCGGATGACGTTCAGCTGATTTTTCACGTTTCACATCATTATTCAAAAATTTATCAGCTAATGGTGTATCTGTTAAGGAAGGTGCAATGACATTGACTCTAATTTTCGGAGTATATTCGGCAGCAAGTGCTTTTGCAAAGCCTTCAATCGCACCTTTGGCGGCTGCCACACTGGTGTGAAATGGCATTCCCATTGTTGCAGCTACACTACTAAAAAGCACAATACTAGATTGGTTTGAGGCCGATAAATTTGGTAAAATGGTCTGAATAACTTTCACCATACTAATAAAATTAATTTGCATATCTGCTTCAAAAGTTTCCGGTTTTATGCCTTTGAATGGTCTTAAATTAATACTCCCCGGACAATAGACCAAACCGTCAATCACTTCAGGAAGTTGAGAGGTGTCCAACGAATCGGATGAAGCATCAAAGGGAATATGAGTGATTCGTAAATCTTCCTTATTTTCAAATGTTCTTGAAGCAACAAATACTTTGCATTCAAATTGTAATTCTTTGGCGATAGCATAACCAATTCCGTACGAACCGCCAATTAATAAAATATTTTTCATCGTTTATCTTTTATATTCACCAAAAAGCTCAATTAATTTTTTTTGTCTATAGTCAAAGATTTCTTTTAATTTAGGTTTAACTAAAATGGGATGTACCATTTGACCTAAAATTCCCATCGGAAGTTTATAATCTACTATGTCTTCCATTTCCACACCACCGGGTATTTCTTTTAAAAAATGTTTGTGATGCCACAAAGCATAAGGTCCGAATCGTTGTTCATCTACAAAATACTGTTTGTCTACTACATGTGTAATTTCAGTAACCCATTTTGTAGGAATTCCTAATACCGGTGTAACAATATATTGTATGATTTGTCCGGGAAACATGGGCTTTTCGGCTCCACTTAAGATGTTAAATCCCATGTAATCGGGAGTAATTGTTTTTAAGTTCTTTGGACTTGATAAAAATTCCCAAGCTTCATTGAGTGTTATCGGGAGATTTTGTTTGGTGTGCAAGGTATAAATTTTCATTTTTTCTGTAAAGATAATTATTGTTTATTATTTTATCATAAAAGTTAAACAAAAAGTTTTCGATTTATATTTTCTTTAACAGTTTCTGCGAATTGGAAAACGTAAATTTGAAGAATTAACAAAACTTATTTAATTATGAAAAAAACAATTCTAGCAGCAGTTTTTTTTGTTGCTTCTTTAGCCGTAACAGCACAAGTTAAAACACCGGCGGCAAGCCCTAGAGCAACTTTTGAACAAACTGTTGGATTAACAGAAGTTGAAATTGATTACAGTCGTCCGAGTGCAAAAGGAAGAGCTGTTTTTGGCGATTTAGTACCATTTGGAAAAATGTGGAGAACCGGTGCCAATCAAAATTCAATGATTTCCTTTAGTGATGATGTTACGGTAGATGGAAAAACATTAAAGAAAGGGAAATATGCTCTTTTTGTAACTCCAAAAGTAGATAATTGGGAAGTTATTTTCTACACCGATACCGAAAACTGGGGAACACCTGAAAAATTTGATGAAGCTAAAGTAGCAGCTCGTGTGAATGTAAAACCGGAAACATTAAACCGAAATGTTGAAACTTTTACTATTTCTTTGAATAACGTAGATAATGATTTTGCTCACTTGGAGTTTGCTTGGGAAAAAACAGTAGCTGCTGTAAAAATTGAAGTACCCACCAAAAAGACAGCCATGTCAAATATCGAAAAAGTATTAGCAGGACCAACAGCGGGTGATTATTTTTCTTCTGCACAATATTATTACCAATCAAATGGTGATATTGCTAAAGCTTTGGAATATGTAAACAAAGCAACTGAAATGACAGCTGCTAAAGGAACACCATTTTGGTACAACCGTTTAAAATCGCAAATCCAAGCAAAAGCAGGTGATAAGAAAGGAGCAATTGAGACCGCTAAATTATCATTAGAAGCTGCTGAAAAAGCTGGTAATTCAGATTATGTGAAAATGAACAAAGACAGTATTGCTGAATGGAGTAAAAAATAAGCTTACTTTATTATGAATAAACAAAATCCTATCATCTCGAGTGGTAGGATTTTTTTGTTATTAGTTTTATTCTAAAACGCAGTGCGTACTGATAAAATAAAATTTCTCCCTGGAGCAGTAATTCCTGATGAATAAGGGCGATAGCGTTGATCAGTGATATTTTCTATTCCGCCGGAAAACGACCAACTTTCATTGAGTTTGTAGACCGATTTAAGATTTAAAGTGTACCAACTCGGCACAAACGGATTTCCATTTTTATCGGTTGCATATAAATAATCTTTTTCAACTTCTGAAGGGGCTAAATCTTCGGCTTTTACTTGTGAATTATAAACCAAAAACAAATCCGTTGTCCATTTATTCAACTTCAAACTGATCCGAGAATCTCCAAAAAACGGGGCAGCATGGCGAAGCGGAGCGGTATCACCATTGTCCAATTCTTCCTCACCTTTAGTCCAATTAGCATTGGTTTTCCAATGTAAATAGGGTAGAAGTTCCACATTTAATCCCGCTTGAATTCCATAAACATTTGCTTTTGCAGCATTTTGTATGGCTTGGATGTTACTTACTTCACCTTGAAATTCAATGGTGCTTTCTCCGTTTAACGTGAAATCTCTTCGTACTAAAGCATCAATTACATGTGTATAAAAACCGGTGACATCAAACGAGATTGATTTTCCTATTTTTTGTTGGATTCCAATTTCGATATTGTACGCATATTCAAATTCTAAATTGGGATTGGGAACCACTAAATTTCCGGGTGTGCTTTCATAAATTTTTCCAACATCATCTACATTAGGTGAACGAAAGGCTGTTCCTGCATTAAAAAATAAGGCTGTATTTTTTGCCGCTAAATAGGTAAAACCCAAACTTCCTGTAAAAGCACTCGTGTTGATATTTGTTTTGTCAAACGGATAGTTTACAAAGGTTTTATCAAAAGTGGCATCCAACCAAATTTGATTGAAACGTATTCCGGATTGAAATGTAAATTTTTTAGACAATTTATTTTCATATTGTAAATACGCCGCTAACGATTGCCATCTCGAACCATCCGGATAGCGAGAAGGTGCATTAATTTGATCTTGCGTTTCAATATTCTTCTGAAAACCTATTGAATTTACATAATTTAATATGTATTCTGAACCATAAGAAATTCTGTTTTTTGAACCAAATTTTTTGATAAAATCAAAATTAATTGAAAAAGCATCAACATTTTCAATAGTACTGTTTCGAGTTAAGCTATTAAAGTTTCGGTTGTGTCGACTTTCTTCAAATTGTTGAAAGCCAGCATTAAATTGGGCCTTGTCAAACCATTTGTTTCCTTTTGAATACTTTATTTTTAAGTGATGCATGGTCCATTCTTGCGGACCATAGTACCATTCTGCAAAGCGTAGATTTCCATCTCTCCGCCTTAATAATTGGTCATAACGATTAAAATCGGAAGTGGTTGAATAGTGAAGTGCATACTTAAAATACCAAAATTCGTTTGGTTTATATGCTACCTTTTGTATAAAATTAATTTGATTATAACCAGAAGCAACTTGCATTTCGCGGTTGTCATTGGTGATGATTTCATCAACGCCATTAATAGTTTGAACATAATCCGGTCGGGTATAAGCATCCGGGCCATGATTTCCCATTCGTAAATCTTCAAAGTCACTAAAGGATGCAGAGGTAACAAACGCCCATTTTTCTGAAGCTACATTCAAATCAAAATGTAGCGTTTTTTCATTGTTGGCAGAGGACCAACGGCTCATGACATTACCAAAATAGTACTGACTTTTATCGTTTGTAAATTCTGGAGCTAAGGTGTAAAAATTCATCACTCCTCCAATAGCATCGCTACCATAAATCACAGTACCCGGGCCAAGGATTACTTCTGTATTTTGAATGGAATTCGCATCAATAGAAATTACATTTTGCACATTTCCACTTCTGAAAATGGCGTTATTCATTCGAATTCCGTCAACATTAATTAAAACACGATTCGTTGCAAAACCCCGAATCATTGGACTACCACCTCCCAATTGGCTTTTTTGCATGAATACTTTTCCGGTGTTGGTTAGTAAATCAGCTGTCGTTTGTGGATTGGCCAAAATAATATCTTTTGGTTTAAAAGTTATAATTGAATTGGGTACACTTTTTTTAGATTCTTCCCACTTTGAAGCTGATAAAATCACCTCGTTGAGTGAAGTATTATCGGGTGTAAGAAATAGTCTGAAACCTAGTTCTTCAATCTGACCGTAACTTAATGTTAAGGTTTCATAACCCAACATTCTAATAAAGATTTTTCTTGCTTCTTTAAAGTTAGAAAGGTCAACTATTCCTATATTATTGGTGATTGCAGACGTTTTAGGTTGATTGGAGTTGAATGTAACTGCCTCAAGATTTTCTCCGGTAGAGATATCTTTAACCGTTACTTCTTGAGCAAATAGTCCGTATGAAAATAATTGGATTAAAATAAATCCAAGTAAATTTTTGTACATGTTACATTAGTTAAGTTTTGGTTTTGTAAAAACCTGAATCAAAAATGACAAACCAATAGTAAGTGCCGCACCAATCGCATTTAGCCATAAATAGCCCAGTATTTCTTTACCGGAAGGATAAATATGAATGCATTGGTAATAAATTACAAAAATAATTAACTGACTAATGACACCACCGTAGAAAATAGCATTTCCTCTGATAAATTTAAGAAAGAAAGCAACAAGAAATATGCCAAGAATAGTTCCGTAAAATACAGAACCGATAATATTTACTAATTGAATTAAGTTTTCTACTAATGTTCCAAAACAAGCAAAAAGAATGGCAATTGCTCCCCAGAGTAGAGTAAAAAACTTTGAAGCTATCACAAAATGCTTATCTGATTTTTCACTTTTGATATTTCGTTTATAGATGTCAATTACTGTTGTGGAGGATAACGCATTTAATTCTGAAGCGGTGGAAGACATAGCAGCTGAAAGAATAACGGCCAATAACAAACCCACTAATCCAGTAGGTAAGTAATTGAGAATAAAATGAATAAAAACATAATCTTTGTCATTAGACTCCTGATTGAGATTTTTAATGATAACCTTTGCTTCTTCTTTTAAAAGTTTTTCTTTTTCATATAAACCAATCATTCTTTTTCGCAAAGCAGCATTGTCCACATCGATGTTTAATTGCTTTGCATAGGTAAGTGTAATGATTTTCTTTTCTTCGTGAATTTCTTCCAATTCATTCTGTAATGCCTTATATTCTTCGGCATGAATTGATTTTTCAACGGCAATTTGACTGGTTGGATTAAAATTTAACGGAACTTTGTTAAATTGAAAGAACACAAATACCATGACACCGGTTAGTAAAATAAAAAACTGCATTGGTACTTTCAAAAATCCATTGAAAATAAGTCCCAGCTGACTCTCACGTACTGATTTTCCTGAAAGATATCGTTGCACTTGGGATTGATCGGTTCCAAAATAGGAGAGAGCCAAGAATAATCCGCCGGTAATTCCGCTCCAAAATGTATAACGACTATTTGGATTAACTGAAAAATCTAAAATATTCATTTTTTCATTCACACCGGCAATTTGTAGTGCATTGCTAAATGAAACTTCTTCTGGAAGGTAACTCAAAATCAAGTAAAAGGCAATAAACATACCCAACATGATAATAAACATTTGTTGCTTTTGCGTAACGTTTACTGCTTTTGTTCCACCGGAAACGGTATAAATGATAACTAAAACTCCAATTATAAAGTTCAGCCAATTAAGGTTCCATCCCAAAATGGAAGATAAAATAATAGCCGGAGCGTAAATCGTAATTCCTGCCGCCAAACCTCTTTGAATAAGAAAAAGAATTGCTGCTAAACTTCGCGTTTTTAGGTCAAATCTTTTTTCCAAAAACTCATAAGCAGTATAAACATTGAGTTTATGATAAATTGGAATAAAAAAGATACAAATAATGACCATCGCAATGGGCAACCCGAAATAGAATTGCACAAAACCCATTCCGTCATGAAAAGCTTGGCCGGGAGTGGAAAGAAAGGTAATTGCACTGGCTTGCGTGGCCATAACAGATATACCAATTGTCCACCATTTGGCTTCATTATTGCCTAAAATATAATCTTTTACATTTTCGCTACCCTTTGTTTTCCATGCACCATATACTACTATAAAAAGTAGCGTAAAAATGAGTATAAACCAATCAAGTGTTTGCATGGATTAAGAAAAATAGGTTTTAATAAAATAAAACAAAAGGATATAGAAAGCATTGGCGAGCAACACCCAAATGTAAATGCTTTTTATGGCTATTTTTTTATCTTCTTTCATGTTCTAATTTGTTTTTGTTCCGATAGAAATCATGTTTGCAAATAACCGATACGCTCCCGCAACTCCTGCCGGAAGTTCCCTAAAGAAGCTCAATCCCGTGTAGATGTAATATCCTTTTCCATATTGAGCTACCAATAAACCACCATTTTTAGGTTTTTCGTCTTTGTCGTTGGATGACAGAATAGCCGTAAAGGTTGCGTCCCACTCATTTGGATAATACAAGCCTTGTTCTTGTACCCACCCTTTAAAATCATCGGAAGTTATCTTGTTTGGAAAATTTAGTATTTTATGATTTGGGGCTAAGAATCGCACTTCAGCATCTTCTTCTGTAACCCTATCTCTGGAAATTTTTAAAGGGAAAGGAGCTAATTCTTTCACCGTAAATTTTCCGGTGGTGTTGTATTGCACAATCATGGTATTGCCGTTTTTGACAAAATCAAATAAAATTTGTTGTTTAAAAGCTAATTCTTCCACTGTATTGTATGCTCTAATACCCAAAATCACTACTTGAAAGTTAGTAAGATTTTCTGTAGTAATTTCTTCCGGTTTAATGACACTCACTTCATAACCCATTTGTGTCAAATAAAGCGGAATTTCATCTCCGGCACCCATGATGTAGGCTATTTTTTCATTCGTAGTAACGATATCCAACTTATTGAATTTAGCTTCAGAATTCACCAAAACTTGTTGTTGGGCAATGTGTTCGTATTGAATGTTAATCTGTTCTTTGTCTAATTTTTCGTCATCAACTACCATATAACTTGAAGCAGTAATTTCGCTTGAGTTTTTTGGTGGTGTCACTTCAAAATAGACCGTTGTTTCACCACCTTTTTTGTTGATTTGAAAAGGAATAGATTCCGGTGATACTTTCCAACCTTGAGCAGTTGTAAGGAATGCATTTCCGATAACATTGTCTTTTCCGGCTTTGATTTTTACACCAACCGTTTTACTTTTATCCGAATTAAAAATTTTTACTTTGTCTAAAATCGATGAAGTGGCTACGGGGACAACATCAAACGGTTTGTAAACTTCACCTTTCACTTCATCATTGAATTTGTAAATTACTTCTCGTTCGAAAGGAATGACAACACCATTAATTTCCACCATAAAAGTAACCGAAATGGTTCGGATTATGTCAGGAATTCCTATGTTTTCCTGATTAGAAACAGCATACATTCCAACAGTTCCTTGCTCTTTTAACCAATAGGGAGCGGTATATGCTTGGTTTTTATCAAGAATTAGTTCCATCTCAACAAAATAAGGGCGGTTATTTTCTAAAGGTGTGATACTAAAGGTTGTCATGGAAGCAGGTTTGGAATTAATTCCATTCAAAACCATTTTTTGAGAACTGCGGTTGATGGCCTCCAATTTTACTTTTAGTGTGCTTCCCGGAGTTGAACTTTGTGAGTCAGCTACCGCCTCTAAAAATAATCCGGCACAACCAGCAATGATTTTTTTTATTTCCTCCGTTTTGATTTTTTTCCAATGTTCATCATCCAATTTTTGAATTAAGGAGTAAGCTTCTATTAATTTTGGAATACTTGCAGAGGGGTTTTTAAAATCAAAATCCTTTTCAATTTGAGTAATCAAACTTCCAATTGAAGCACCGCCTTTTACACGATTCCATGAGGTATCAATTCCTTCAAAAATGTTTTTATTGTCTTTGGCTGCTTCACCTTTAATTAGTTCTAAATACTCAATTTCATCACCTCTTGAACCGGTGCTTCCAAATCCTTGCGATTGATGACGACTTCTGCTCAACGCCGCAATTTCCTGGTTCGACTTTCCAAAAGTTGGATAATAAACACCCATGTCAAAATTATTCAACTTACTTTTATCAGCTTTGTCAAATTTATCTTTTCCGCCGTAAAACCACCAAGAAGTATTGAAAAACAATCGCTTGGGTTGCCAAATGGATGTATATTTTAATTGTTCAGGATAAATGGAAGAATCATTTACTACATCATACAATTCAATAGAAAGCATGGCAGAAGAGGTATGATGACCATGTGTAGTACCTGGTGATCGATGATCAAATCGGTTGATAATGACATCCGGTTTAAACTTACGAATGATGTATACCATATCCTCTAACACTTGGTTTTTATTCCAAATTTTGAGTGTTTCATCAGGAACTTTGGAAAAACCAAAATCATTTGCACGAGTAAAAAATTGTTCTCCACCGTCAATTTTTCTGGCTTCTATTAATTCTTGGGTTCGAATGACTCCCAACAATTCACGTAATTCTGTTCCGATAAGATTTTGACCACCATCACCTCGCGTAATCGACAAATAGCCGGTTCTTGCTTTGACATGATTCGCCATGTAAGAAATTAAGCGTGTGTTTTCATCGTCAGGATGGGCGGCGACATACAATACAGAACCTAAGAAATTAAGTTTTTGAATTTGATGGTAAATTTCAACCGATGAAGGTTTTTGCGGCTGTTGAGCCAGTAAAGTAGATGATAAAAGTAATAAGTATAGAAATAAACAATATTTTTTTAAACCCATTGAATGCACAATTTTCAGTAAAAGTCAAATATAGTGAATTAAATAAGTTGATGTTTTAATTAGAATTTCTTTAACAGTTATTCCATTTAATTTGTTAAAATATTGAGTGGTATTTTATTCATACAAAACAGTTTTGGGTTTATTGATTTCAAAATCCAAATAACCAAAATCACTGCTTTTGAAAGTATTTGATTTAAAAATATTTTCACCTTGATTGGGAATTCTAGGGTAATAAGCAAATGAAATTTGAAAGGAATTAAATACTAAATAATCGTTTGTAATAATAAGACCAAAACCTAGTTTTGAATAGCCTGAGCTGATGCTGAAATCTCTTTCGGAATCGGCTAAAAATGCTAAGGAATAGTTTAAAAAAGGACTAAAACGAAAGCCTGCCCACTGCCAAGGTGAGTAGCTTTGACTTTGAAATGAAAAGAGCATTTTTCGGGTTCCAAGGAATTTTGGGTCGTTGAAACCATTGATTCCATTTGATTCGTTGATGGAAATTCTATCGCCAACTGACTCCAATCGATGACTTCCGATGATGACATCACTTTTAAAAAATTGCCGTACTTTCCATTTCCCTAGTTCAATTAGTGGCGTAAAATAATTGATTTGCAAGGCAAAGGCACTCTGTTGACTTTTATTATCTTTAAAAAAACTACCGTACTCGTAATTCGTGCTAAAATAGCCCCATTTAAAGTAGTTTCCAAAAGTTGCTTTTGCACCAAAATAGAGTCTGTTCTCAAAATTTTTATGTTGTACTCCACCCGTAATGCCATAATATTTTCCGATTGGAATATCCTCCGCAATCGCAAAGTTGAAAACATATTCATCTTGAACGAATTTTCGGGAAGAAAGTCCAATTCCGGTTAACCAAAAAGATTCATTGGAAAAGAAATCTATAGCATCAAATTCTGAGGAGATATCTTCCAAATAATT
The DNA here is from genome assembly GCF_044339515.1 of Flavobacterium sp. GTDB lineage: Bacteria > Bacteroidota > Bacteroidia > Flavobacteriales > Flavobacteriaceae > Flavobacterium. The sequence goes on along the minus strand of NZ_JBIIVK010000011.1, from coordinate 20,696 downwards.
TACTTTATAATAACGTAAAGTAGTGACTAAATTTGTGTTTTTTATGTCGTTGAATTCATCACTTTTTATTCGAAATGAATGTCCTGCCCATAAATCAATGGTATTGTATTTAAAGGTTTGAAGCGAATATTCTGAGGAAATAGTTGGCAAACTGTCCCTTTGTAAACGGTTTTCCATAAAAACCCCACCGGCCCATCGGGTAAATGGAGAGAAAAATCTTCGTTCCACACGAACGCTTTTAGAATAATTGTTTTCTAAATCAATTTGATAGTTTAAATCGGTTTGAATATAGGTGTTTTTTATATTCGGAACTACATAACGAGTAGAGAAAGCTCTTCTTTTGTCATTCAAATCGTGTTGGTACCGATTGTCCCAAAGATGACCCGAACCTAAAAAATTTCGTTCCGTAAGTTCATAAGTAGCTTTGTTTGGGGTGATGTTTGCATTCGGAATCAAACTCCAAGAATCTAAGACAACAACAGTAATATCAACACTATCTGCTTGGAGACCAACCAATTCTGATGTGATGTCTACCCGCCGAACAAAACGTTGGCTTCTTACTAAACGAGCAGTTTCTTTGATGAGTAAACTGTCATAAGGTTGATTTTTTTTAAGTAAAAGCACATTGCGAATCGCAAAGTTTCTACTTTTCATGTGGACAGCATTTCCTGCCTTTTCGGTAAATCGCTTTGGCTTTTTTGTTGTATCAATTTCTGAGTAACCAAATGGGTCCAGCGTTTTAATGGTGATTTTACGAATGATTTTGTTCTCATATACAGCGTGTTTTTTCGCTATCGATTGAACTTTATTAGGATGTGTTGGCTTTACATTCGTTGATTTAAAAACAAGCTTGTGCACAAATTTTGTAAACTTATTTTTTTTAGAATAGGTTTCAATTTTTTTGTAACCTAAAGCCGTAGAATCCGTTTTGGTTTTATTATCCTGAGCAAAGGAAATAAAACACATCCAAAGGAAAAGAACTAAAAAAAAGTACTTCTGAGTCATAGCTTACTGATTCGAAGATAACGCAAAAAAGCATACTTGTGTTATAAAGGGAAAGTTAATCCGTAAACTCTTTTTCTTCTGAAGTATATTTTAGTACTGAAATACCTTTTTGCAACAATAAACTGTTTGGATAGGTAATGAGCTCTCCTTCCTTGGTTTTCAAATAAGTATGAAATCCTCTGATGTCTTCAATTTCTGCCTCAATTGGAAAATCTTTATCGTGAATTCGAATGGTATCGCCAATTTTAAAAGGTGCTGAAAAGAATAAAATGATACCCGATGTCACATTGCTCAAAATAGACCATTGGGCAAACATTGCCACGCCTATTACTGCAAAAACGGATGAAAAGACAAGAATTACATTTTGAGGTTTGACTCCCCAAATGATGAAGATAGCAATAACAGCAATAGAACCTAAAAGGATATTGAAATATTTAATCACTAAATTAGAGCGGTGTTCTAGTGTTTGACTAACTTTTGCAAACCGACGTACAATCTTTGCTGTAATGATTCGAGCGATAAAAAAGAGCAACAAAACAATTCCTGTGGCAATTTCTTCTTTAATATATAGTTTCAAGAATTCCATTTCTTATTTTTTTATAAAATCCATTAGTTTTTCATAGACCAAATGCATGGGCATTCCCACCACGTTAGTATAAGAACCTTCAATTTTACGGATCCCTACGTAGCCAATCCACTCTTGAATAGCATAACTTCCTGCTTTGTCAAAGGGTTTGTAATTGGTTAAATAATAGTGAATGGCTTCATCAGTAAGCTCACGAAATGTTACTTTGGTGACTTCATGAAATGTTTCGGTCTTTGTATAGGTTTTAAAACAAACAGAGGTAATTACTTCATGTGTAGAGTTCGATAATGATTTCAACATATTAAAAGCATCTTCTTCATCTTTTGGTTTACCTAAACATTGGTTATTGTGCCAAACGATGGTGTCGCTCGTCACTACTATTTCGTCAGACTTCAGTTCTCCTTCAAAAGCACTGGCTTTTAATTCAGCCAGATAATTGGTAATTTCTTCGGCTTGAAGGTGAAGCGGATAAATTTCTTCTACTTCCTTTAAACGAATTTCAAAATCAATGTCTAAATCCTTAAAGAACTGTTGCCTCCTGGGTGAACCCGAAGCTAAAATTATTTTATACGATTTAAGTTTCTCTCTAAGCATTGGTGTTGATTTTGATGTTATAAGTAATTACAGCAATTGACAAAATCCCAAAGAAAATAACCCATTTTAAAATAGTACTTAAATGATGAAAATCGGAAACGGATTTTGTATTCCAACTTTTAATTAATACATACAAAAGTGGACCAAGTACCAGGAAAAGTACATATAAAACAGCATAATACAAATCAAAGCCCATTAAATGTTTATTGGTATACCAAAGAACAATCACAACGGCAATTGCTACTAAACTGAATACAATTTTTGCTGTTCTGTTCACTCCTAAAACAATAGGAAGTGTTTGCATACCTTGGTTGTAATCTCCTTTAATATCCTCTGCATCTTTAATGATTTCACGAATTAAATTTAATACAAATGCAAAAACAGCATAATCGGTCAGAATTTTAAATAACAAACCCATTTTGTCCCGATTGCCATCAAAAGTGGCCGGATATAAATCAAAAACACCAATTATTAAAACACTTAAACCAAGAATAAAAGCAACCAAAATGTTACCTAATAACAACATCTTTTTCAAAGTGGTAGCATAAAAATATAGTGAAGCAGCTATGAATATAAAAATTGTCGCAAAGCTTGGTTTTTGTATTACATTGGAGAGATAAAATCCAATCGCCACCCCAATAATATTTAAACCAACATAAATATTATATGCTCTTGATTCTGAAATGGCTTTTCCAACAATGACTTTCTCCGGTCGATTGATTGTATCGGTTTCTTGATCAAAAATATCATTAATTACATATCCGGCTGCGGCTAATAATACAGTTGATAAAACCAATAAAAAATATTGCCAATCGGCTAATGACAAATAACCGTCTTGTTGTTTTAAAAATCCGTAACGGAAAATGATTTGCATTAAAGCAAGTAGTAATAGATTTTTGTATCGTATTAATTGTAGATAAATCATCTTTTTGATTCAGTTATTTTTTTTAATAATAATGCTTTTTGTCCTACTTTGTAGGAGATTCCTCTTTCGACTTCGTCCTCTTTCGGAATGACAAAAAGTAATGCTTTTTCCCTGATTATCAGGAGATTTCTCTTTCGACTTCGTCATCTTTCGGAATGACAAAAAGCGGTGTGTAGCTCGCAGCCCGAAACCCGCAACTTTTCAACCCGCAACTTCTAATCATGCTTCCCATCATAATACAAATGCCATTTATCTTGTACTTTCATCACTTGTTCTATGACTTCACGAACAGCACCTTTTCCACCGTTTTTGTGTGAAATATAGTTTGAAATGGATTTGATTTCCGGACTTGCATCTTGCGGACAAGTGGGTAATCCGACCAGTTTCATAACGTGATAATCAGGTATATCATCACCCATGTACAAAACTTGATTGGGATTTATGTTGTAAATGCCACAGTATTCTTGAAAAGTTTTCACTTTATCCGTAGAGCCTAAATAGATGTCTTTAATGCCTAGATTTTTGAGACGAATCCGAACACCTTCATTGCTCCCGCCGGAAATGATGCAAACATGATAGCCACTCTCAACAGCAGCTTTCATGGCAAAACCATCCCTAATATTCATAATGCGAAGCATTTCTCCGGTAGGTGTAATGTGAACAGAACTGTCGGTTAGAACGCCATCCACATCAAAAATAAAAGTGGTAATGTCATGCATTAATTCTTTATAGCTTTTTGCCATCGTCAATAATTGATTTAGTGATTAGTTTATAAATAGCCTTCTGATTTTCATAGGTTAAAAAATTTAAATGCGAATTTATGGTTGCTGTATCATTCCGTTTTGCCGGACCGGTTTGAGCATTTTCAGGCGTTAATTGAATGATTTTTTGAGCGGTTTCCTGAATTAAAGGCTTCAATAAATCAAATGAAAGTTGATTTTCTTCACAAATAGCATTGCCGATTTTGTATAAATGATTCACAAAATTACAAACAAAAACAGCCGCCACGTGGAGTGCTTTTCGTTGCTCTGAAGAAATAGATTGCACAACAGTTGAAATGGTTTCAGCCACAATTTTGATTATTTTAAAATCATTTTCTTTTTCTGCTTCTAAACAAATCGGAATTTCTTTAAAATTAACCGCTTTATTTTTTGTAAAAGTTTGCAAGGGATAAAAAACTCCTCGACGATTTTTATTATTTAATATTTCCATTGGCATGCTTCCAGATGTGTGAACAACCAATCTGTTTTCAAATGCAAGTTTTGCCGAAACATCAGCAATTGCATTATCAGAAACAGCGATAATATAAATATCTGCCACTTTTATTTCATCATACTCGGAAACAATTTTATCCGAAGAAAGTAAGTGAGAAACACTCCCTTTTTGCCTCGAAAAAACTTGAACAAGCTCAATTTCATTACTTTGCAAAAAAGCTGTAATTAAATGTTGAGCTACATTTCCGGAACCGATAAGGACAATTGAAATCATGGGTCAAAAATAAGAAAAACACAAGCGATTTCCGATTAAAATTATGGAGAATAAAAACCTGCTTAAACTTCCCTTAAAAATTCCATAAAAATCAATAAGATTCTTTCTTTTATAAGTATTTTTGTGCTTTCAAAAATTACCCTTCTTAAAAATGGACAAAAAAATACTTTCCTTCCTTTTTTCCACCCGTTTAATGGCTTTTTTATTTATTGCTTTTGCAGCAGCAATGGCGGCAGGAACTTTTATTGAGAGTTATTATAACACGGATACTGCCCGAATTTGGGTTTATAATGCATGGTGGTTTGAAGTGATTATGTTATTTTTTATGCTTAATTTTTTTGGAAACATTAAGCGGTATCAACTTTGGAAAAAGGAAAAATGGGCTACGCTACTTTTGCATTTTTCATTTATTTTCATTTTAGTTGGAGCGTTTATCACACGATATATCAGTTATGAAGGAATGATGCCCATTCGCGAAGGTGCAGCTGAAAAACGATTTTATTCTGACAAAACGTATCTGACCATTTTTGCCGATGGTAATTACAAAGGTGAAACCAAGCGAAAAACCATCGAAAAGCCACTGATTTTGTCCCAAGCAGCTAACAATAGTTTTTCCATTAATGATAAATTTGACACAAAACCATATACCATTCGCTATAAAAATTTTATCATGAATGCCACCGAAACCATCAAACCGGATGAAAGTGGTGAAACATTTTTAAAATTAGTCGAATCGAGTGGGGGAACTCGTCATGAGCACCACCTCAAAGAAGGGGAAGTACAAAGTTTACACGGGATTCTTTTTGCCTACAACAAAGAAACAGAGGGAGCTATCAATATCATTCAAAAGGGTGATTCCTTTTTTATCAAATCTACTTTTGGTGGTGATTTTATGCGAATGGCTGATCAAATGAAAGGTTTAGTGGTAAAAGATTCTGTTCAACCGTTAATGTTTCGTTCGCTTTACAATATCGCCGGGGCACAGTTTGTTTTACCTGATGCACCTGTAAAAGGTAAAAAAGAGTATGTTTCTAACAACGATTGGAAAGACATTATGACTGATGATGCATTGGTCGTAGAAGTAGAAGCAAATGGAGAAACAAAAGAAGTGACATTAGTAGGTTCCAAAGGAAAACAGGGAATTCCACAAACCGTTAAAATGGGTGATTTAGACATCACATTGATGTTCGGAAGTAAAATTTACGAATTACCTTTCAGCGTAAAATTAAATGATTTTATAGCCAAACGTTATCCCGGAACCATCAACAGCTATTCAGCTTTTGAAAGTAAAGTAACGGTATTGGATGGCGATAAGAAGCAAGATGCTCATATTTTTATGAATAATATTTTGGATTATAAAGGTTACCGATTTTTTCAAGCTCAGTTTGATGAAGATGAAAAAGGTACGATTCTCTCCGTTAACCATGATTTCTGGGGAACTTGGATTACTTACATCGGCTATTTTTTACTTTATTTAGCCATGATGGCGATTCTGTTTGACAAGAATACGCGTTTTCACGATATTAAAATGAAATTGGAAAAAGTGAAGAGCAAGAAAGCGGCTTTACTTTCTGTTTCGTTTTTACTTTTTTCCTTGATAGGATTTTCTCAAACCTCGGGTGAAGCAAAAAATCAAAACCACAATCACCAAAGACCTACATTAGCCGAAGTGGAGAAGTTTCTGGAAACCACTATACCAAAACCGGAACATGCCGCTAAATTTGGTCGTTTAGTTATTCAAGATGCGGGAGGAAGAATGAAACCGGTGAATACTTTTTCATCAGAATTACTTCGTAAAGTCAGTAAAAGCGACCACTACAAAGGTTACACTTCTGATCAGGTTTTTTTATCGATGTCACAAACACCCAATGCTTGGTTTGAAATTCCATTGGTTTATTTAAAACGTGGAAATGACAGCATTAGAAACATTTTAGGCGTTGAAAAAGATGCCAAATTTGCTCCATTTATCCGTTTTTTTGATGAAAAAGGAAATTATAAATTGTCTCCCTTTTTAGATGAGGCATACAAAGCTACAATTCCAAATCAATTTCAAAAAGATTTCATTGAAGTAGATAAAAAAGTGGTTTTGTTGAATTCCGCTTTAAGTGGTAGTATTCTCCGTATTTTCCCTATTCCAAATAATCCGAATAATAAATGGATTTCCTATTTGGAATTGGACGAATATGAAGACACTGAACTTAAAAATTTAAAAAATATTCTTCCTGCCTATATGCAAATTTTAGCAGAAGCCAGCCGAACACAGGATTATAAAATGGCGGATGATATTATTGGCGGAATGGAAAAATTTCAATTGAAATACGGAAGTGAAGTACGACCTTCTGACAGTAAAATTGATTCTGAAATTATGTACAACAAGTACGATATTTTTAAACGTCTGTTTTATTTGTATATGCTAGCTGGGGTCTTAATGTTGATTTTTAGCATCATTCAGATTTTTAAATCGTCTAAATTTTTAAACTATACCGTCAATGCCTTTCATATTCTAATCGCATTTTTCTTTGTCTTGCATACGCTAGGATTGATTGCCAGATGGTATATTTCCGGTCATGCTCCGTGGAGTGACGCTTATGAAAGTATGATTTATGTTGCTTGGGCAACTATGTTTTTCGGATTGGCATTTGACAGAAAATCGAAATTAACCATTGCTTCCGGTGCTTTTGTTGCATCGATGATTTTGATGATTGCTCATTGGAGTTGGATGGATCCATCGATTGCGAACTTGCAACCGGTTTTAAATTCATATTGGTTGATGATTCACGTGGCGGTAATTGTGGCCAGTTACGGCCCCTTTACGTTGGGAATGATTTTGGGAATTGTAGCGTTGTTGCTGATTCTTTTGACCAATGATAAGAACAAAGAAAAAATGAAGTTGAACATTCAGGAGATAACCTACATCAACGAAATGGCGTTAACCATTGGTTTGGTGATGCTAACCATCGGTAACTTTTTAGGAGGACAATGGGCCAATGAAAGTTGGGGTCGCTACTGGGGTTGGGACCCAAAGGAAACATGGGCTTTGATTAGTATTATGGTGTATGCGTTTGTGATTCATGCCCGATTTGTGCCCTCGTTACGAGGAACTTGGGTGTTTAATTTGATGAGTGTTTTTGCGTTTTATTCCATCATGATGACGTATTTTGGTGTGAATTTCTATCTAACAGGTTTACATTCTTACGCAAGTGGTGATAAAGTGGTAACGCCAAGTTTTGTATATATTTCTGTTGCAGCGGTTACGCTATTGGGTATTCTATCGTTCTTTCAATACAAAAAGTTTTATAAGAAATAGATTAATTTTTTTTATTACAGCATTTAGACTAATTTTATAGGTATTTAATCTCATTAAGAATTTAAATTATATGTCAGAAATAGAACTAAAATCTTTTAATATCAGAGGGTATAAGACGATTAAGCAAATTGAAAACTTTGAACCAAGACCAATTAATATTTTAATAGGACCAAACGGTGCTGGAAAAAGTAATTTTATTTCTTTTTTTAAATTTTTAAGTTGGATGTTAAATTCAGATGGAAAACTTCAAGAGCATGTTGCATATTTAGGGGGTGCTAATGATATTTTACATGATGGGGTTGATACTACAAAGACTATAGAAGCAGAAATTTCAATTAATAATAAGTTTGGAATTAATGAATATAAATTTAGTTTAATGTTTGCTAAACCAGATAAATTAGTTTTTAAAGAAGAATTTTATCGTTTTAGTAGTTTTAAAAAAGATGGTCAAGCATCATGGAGTTCATGTGGTGTTGGACACGATGAAGCTAAATTACCGCAGGTTAATAACAAGACTACAAATGTAATATTGAATTTATTACGAAAATTGATAGTATATCAGTTTCATAATACTAGTGATACTGCACCGATGAGATTGAAATGGTCACAATTTGATGGTCGTTGGTTAAAGCAAAATGGTGAGAATTTAGCAAGTTTTCTCTACCGCTTACAGGAGGAAGAGAAACCATACTATTTGAGGATTGTTAGATATATTAGATTAGTTCTACCTTTTTTTGATGATTTTGTTTTATATCCTGAATTTGGTCAAATATTATTACGATGGAAAGAAAAAGGAACAAATAAAGAATTTAATGCAGGTCAAGCTTCAGATGGGATGCTTAGAACAATAGCTTTAATAAGTCTTTTAGGTCAAAATCCAAAAGATTTGCCAACTGTTTTGTTTTTAGATGAACCTGAATTGGGCTTGCATCCAAGTGCAATAGATACTATTGCTGGTCTTATAAAAACAGCCTCCTCCAATTGTCAAGTTTTTGTAGCAACTCAATCAATTAGCTTGGTGAATAATTTTGAATTGGAAGATCTTGTTGTAATTGATCGCAAAGGAAGAAATTCAGTTTATCATAGACCTGATTCTCTTTCTTTAAAAGTCTATTTAGATGAATTTTCAGTTGGACAGATTTGGGAAAAAAATATAATTGGAGGCAGACCATGAAGTATATAAACATTATAGTAGAGGGAAGTTCTGAAGAAAACTTTGTTAATGAAATAATGATTAAGCACTTTGCGTCATTAAACATTTTTATATCAGCACGAAAAATTAAAACAGGTTGGGATAAAACCGCAAGTAAACCAGCAAAAGGCGGTTTGTTAAAATATAGTAAATTTAAGAATGATGTAATAAGTTGGATTGAATCTGATAGGGATAGACCAGATACTTATTACACAAGCTTTATTGATTTATATGCTTTTCCAAAAGATTCTGAAAGTCCTTACAAAGAAAGCATACAGAAAATAAGCAATCCTTATTTGAAAGTAAAAAACTTAGAGAAAGCTATTTATGAAGATATTAACCATCCAAAATTTATTCCCTATGTTCAGTTACATGAATTTGAATCATTATTATTAGTAGATCCTGATAAGTTATTAATCATGTATCCTGAAAGTCAAAATGCAATCTCAAAACTAAAAGTTGAAATTTTTAACAAGAACCCAGAAGAAATAAATGAATCTTATCTAACTTCTCCCTCAAAACGTATTATAAAATATTTACCAAATTATGAGGGGCAAAAAGCTCAGGTGGGACCTTTAGTCGCAGAAGATATTGGAATGACTGAATTAAGAAATAAATGTTATCATTTTAATGAATGGATTACAAAACTTGAAGGAATATAAATTTTAAAATCAATCAATAAAAAAATTAATATAGATAGTTTAGCAACTATTTATGATTTGTTTACTAAAACGTGACAGTAAAAAAACTAAATTTGAAAAAAAAGCATGAAAACATATTTTTTTGCATTGGCCGGATTTTTAATGCTGAGTTGTCAAAACCAAGCACAAACAAAATCTCAATCGTCAACTACTCAACAAAGTACCATGAAACAGTCCATCCACAGTTTTAAAGTAACCAATTTAGAAGGAAAAGAATTTGATTTTGCTTCCTTGAAAGGTAAAAAAATCATGGTGGTCAACACGGCTTCCAAATGTGGATTGACACCACAATACAAAGAACTTCAGGCATTGTATGAAGAATACAAAGACAAAGGTTTAGTGATTATCGGTTTTCCTGCCAATGATTTTATGAAGCAAGAGCCGGGAACCAATGAAGAAATCGGAGCTTTTTGTCAAAAGAATTACGGGGTAACTTTCCCAATGATGAGTAAAATCTCGGTAAAAGGAAAAGAAATGCACCCACTTTATCAATTTTTAACCCAAAAAGCACAAAACGGCTTGCAGGATAGTGATGTGGAATGGAACTTTCAAAAATACTTACTAAATGAAAAGGGCGAACTAGAAAAAGTAATCAGTCCAAGAACTAGTCCAAAAGATAAAGAAATTTTAGAATGGTTAGCGAGTTAAATAAACTTGAAGACCAAATTGATTAGGAACACAGATTAGAAAAATCAGATAAATTTTTAAAATTTATAGATTTCTTTAATCTGTGTTCTTCGTTTATGTATTTTCCTCTAATATCAGTTGAACGAAAACGGAATCCAACCAACGATTAAACTTAAATCCGGATTCCTTTATAATTCCCACCTTTTTAAATCCATACTTTTCGTGAAAGAGAATACTCTCTGTATTTTCAGCATCAATAACGCCAATCATCGTGTGTAAACCTTGTTTTTTGGCTAATTCGATTAACGATTGAAGTAACTTTCCACCAATTCCTTTTCCTTTAAAATTGGTGGAAACATAAACGGAATGTTCAACCGTAAACCGATACGCATCGCGAAAGCGAAATTCGCCATACATACCAAATCCGGCAATTTTTCCATCGATTTCAGCCACAATAACCGGAAAATTTTTGGCTACTTTTTCCTTTAATAAGTCACTTTGCTTGGTTAAACTTCTTGGTTCATAATCATACAGTGAAGTAGAGTGTAAAATATTGTCGTTAATGATGTCCAAAATAGCCGGTACATCAGCTTCAGAATAAGGTCGAATTTGAATTGTCATTTGTTGAAAAGTATGTTCAAATATAACAAAACTTTAATCGTTGTAACAAGCTTTTTTCGATGTTAAAATAATAACTTTGTTTGTTGCTTCAAGCGTTTTTTGTTGCAATTAAATTTCATCAGAAAGAAATGATTTATCCCAAAATAGCGTTAGCCCAAAGCATTATTGAAATTTGTCATGCCAAAGGTATTCAACACATTGTCATTGCTCCGGGTTCGCGAAATGCACCGTTAACGATTGGGTTTACGGCCAATCCATATTTCACTTGTTACAGTATTGCCGACGAGCGTTGTGCTGCTTTTTTTGCAATGGGAATTGCTCAGCAAATCGGTAAACCGGTTGTGGTGGTTTGCACCTCCGGTTCGGCGATTTTAAACTTTTATCCGGCTGTGGCCGAAGCTTTTTACAGCATGATTCCGTTGGTAATTATTTCTGCCGACCGACCCAAAGCGATGGTGGATATTGGCGACGGACAAACCATTCGACAGGAAAATGTACTGGCAAATCATACTCATTTTAATGCCAATTTAACCGAAGTGGCTTCGGAAGAAAATGATTTTTTAATCAATGAAGCGTTTAATAAAGCTTTTTCAAAATTGGGGCCAACCCATATTAACGCTCCGTTTGAAGAGCCTTTGTATGAAACCATATCTGTTCCATCAGTAGATACCATGATTTCCACGTTTGGGAAAGTATATAAAACCATTCCATTTGAAGATATTATTGCTTCCACCAATATTTGGAATACGGCCCGAAAAAAATTAGTGCTTGTTGGAACATTTGCCCCGAATGAATTAGATGTTTCTATCATCAATCATTTGGCTAATGATCCTTCGGTTTTGGTGATGACTGAAACGACTTCTAATTTGCATCATGAATCGTTTTTGAACAATATAGATTCGATTATCACACCTTTTTCAAAAGAAAATTTTCATGATTTTCAACCGGATATAGTGCTGACTTTTGGAGGAATGATTGTTTCAAAACGAATTAAAGTGTTCCTGAGAAGTTATTCGCCAACGCATCATTGGCATGTGGATCGACAAAGAGCTTACAACACTTTTGGTAGTTTGACCTATCATTTTGAAGTCAACCCAAACGATTTTTTCAATCAGTTTTTGCCCTACACAAAATATATCCAAAGTAATTACCATGATTTAGGGTTGCGTATCAAAGCCTTGCGAAAAGAGAGACATGCAACTTACATGGCTGGTTTACCGTTTTGTGATTTCAAAGCGTTTGAACAAATCGTGCATCACTTGCCGGAAAACCTGCTTTTACAAGTGGGAAACAGCTCCTCCATTCGCTACTTACAACTGTTTGATTTACCAAAATCGGTTGAGGTTTATTGTAATCGAGGTACGAGTGGGATTGATGGAAGCACGTCAACTGCTATTGGAGCTGCATTGGCTTCAGAAAAAGATACTTTATTAATTACAGGCGATGTGAGTTTCTTTTATGATAGTAATGCGTTATGGAACAATTACATTCCGAAAAATTTTAAAATTATCGTTATCAATAATGGAGGAGGAGGGATCTTCCGTATTTTGCCCGGTCATGAAGAAAATGAAACGTTTCACACCTATTTTGAAACGGCTCATTGTTTAACAGCAGAACAATTGGCTATCATGTATCGTTTTGGGTATCGTAAAGCGAGTACGATTGAAACGTTAAAAAAGGAGTTAAATGCGTTTTTTGAGGAGAAAGAAGTGCCTCAGATTTTGGAAGTCTTCACACCAACGTATGAAAACGATAAGTTGTTGAAGGAATATTTCCGAAAGTTGGTTTAATTCTGAATTCTATAGAAAGAACATGAAAGATTGTGAAACTTTTAATATAAAACTTACTGGTGAGTAAATTATTTTCATAAAAAAACCGGACCTGATGAAGTCCGGTTTGTTTTTGAAAATCGTAAATTATTTGCTTGATTTTACAGCTAAAGTATAAATTACCAAACCAAATCCTATTTTGTTGATGGCATCGGCAATGTTGTAAACCACATCAATGTTAAGGTTTAGGGCGTGAAGACCACTGTACCATCCATCAGTTCCGAGCATGTAACCCAATGGATAGATTGACCAACCTACTAACACAAACCAACATAAAATTTTGTGTGCTGCTAAAACATCTCCACCTGCTTCTTTAGCTAATTTGGATGCTGCTCCCAACCAAATGTCGTAAACAATTACAAAATACGCAACTCCTGAAATAAAACCCCATAAAGCGGCATTATCGCGATCTACTGCTTCACCAAAGTATCCTGTAACCAACATTATTATAGAGAAACCAATCATTCTCCACAACAAAGATTGTTTTGCACCGGCTACTTTTAAAATCAAGTAAAATTCCAAGCACATTAATGGCACTGTTAATACCCAATCTACATAACGAAAGAAAGTAGGTGATTCCATGTGTGCTGCCCAATAATCACGCATGTAGAAGTAATGCACAGCAGCAATAAAGGTAATTAACCCTGAAACTAATACAGAAGTACGCCATTTCTTGTCAAACTGACTTAAAGAAAGGAAGAAAAAAGCTGATGCAGCCATCATGGCCATACATCCTACAAAGAAAGTAAAACCCACATAATCTGTTGGATCTAGCTTTGGAACCAAATCGGCAATTAACATAAAATTTTTCATAATTAATATTTTTTAATGTTTTTGTTTAATCAAAATTATAAAAGATTAAACAAATAAAAAATTATTTTGTTTAATATTTTTTATGTATATTTAAACAAAATATAATATTAGATGACAAAATTTGTTAGTTTCTTAATCATAGCGAGCTTTTTGGGATTATGGCTTAAATCTTTTTTTTCAGAGGCCATGCAAACTTATGTAGGATTTATTTTGATTTTTTCATTTGGAATCTTACATGGAGCTAATGACTTGCTACTAATTGTTAGAACGCAAACGATTGAAAAGGTGATTTATACTACAAAAATATTACTATATTATTGTGTTGTCGTGGTTTTAGGAGCAATTTTATTTTACTTTATTCCTTTAATTGCACTTTCATTATTTATTTTGGTAAGTGGTTATCATTTTGGGCAGCAGCATTGGCAACTGAACATTAAAAGAGGAAAGGGTTGGATTGAATTTTTATTTCAATTGAATTATGGTCTGCTAATTTTAGCTCTTTTATTTATTTTTCACGAAGATGACGTACAGCGGATTATAAATGATATTACCGGTTTTGTTATTTCAAGTAGTTGCTTACACGTGTTTTTTTACTTAACTCTTTTTTTAACATTAGTAATTGGTTTTATCATTTTTAGTAAAAATAAAGAGTTTAAAAGACCACTTGGGGTTGAATTTTTATTGGTAGTTATTTTAGCAATTCTTTTTCAAACATCAACTTTAATTTGGGGATTTGCACTCTATTTTATTATTTGGCATAGCATTCCCTCTATTAAAGATCAAATTAATTTTTTATATGGTTCATTTACGTGGCATAATTTCAAACTATATTTTAGATCTGCTGCTCTATATTGGTTGGTATCTTTGTTGGGAATAGCACTTTTATATTTTCTTTTAAATGAACAACATTATTTTGATGCACTGTTTTTCGCATTTTTGGCTGCAATCACTTTTCCTCACGTTTGGGTAATAACTCAAATGTTTAAATCCAAGAGAAGTTGAAATTTATAAGCTACACGATTCAACTGATGTTTGATATGAAAAAGCCTCTTGAGGTAAATTGTATTCATATATTTCAACATCCATTTTATAAGGAGGATTTGAATATTCGGTGGTGTGAGAGGCTCTCCCTGTCAGTTTTTTGCAGGGCAGTCTACTTGATTAGTGGCTGGTGTTTTTCGTTTTGTTATTTGATTGGTGTACAAATTTCAAGTAAAAATCCGTCTATGTCTCGAATGTAACCAACCGTTTGTCCCCAAGGTTTTTGGATTGGCTGTTCAGTTACAATTGCTCCAAGCTCTAATGCTTTCTCAATGATTGTTTGAACATTGTCTGTAACTAAAGCTAATTCTATTCCAAAAGGTTTCTCCAATTGTGAACTTTCAATAAAACCGTTTTTTAAATTTGAATTTGCTAAGTCTTTCGAAACGAATGAAATTGTTGTTTCTCCTGAAAGAAGTTCGCCATAGTCATTTTCGGGTGTAATAAATTTTCTCTCAAAGCCAAATGCTTTTTCATAAAACTCGATTGACTTTGTTACGTCTGCAACGTATAAAATTGTGTATCCTAACTTTACCATTTTATCTTGCTTAAATTGTTTATATATGAGCTTGCAAAGTTAAATTTCTTTGATGGTTGATAATTGTAAAAATCGGTCATTTTTATTTTTTTTCAATTCTGTTGGTGTTACTCCCGTAAACTTTTTTATTTCTTTGATAAAATGCGATTGGTCAAAAAAATTACTTTGTAGTGAAAGTCTATTTTTTGAAATGTCTTTGAAGGTTTGGTTGCACCTAATAATATTTAAGTATTCTTTCAATGATAACCCAAAAGTTAAATTGAAGTATCTGTTTATTTGTCGGCTTGTCCAAAATATTTTCTCTGATAAATCTTGAACTTTAAAAACTTCTTTTTTAAAGATTTCATTAAATAAACGAATTTTCAATTCACTAACAGTCTTGGTTTTTTCAATTCGAGTTTTAAAATAGTGTTCGATATGACTGCAAAAATCTTTAAAGTTGTCAAAAGCTAACTTGTCAATTCCTATAAAGTCAGTCCCTAAATTTATTGAAGAGTTTAATAATGTTTTAAGATTTACATTCTCCATTAGTTCAACTGCAAGTGGTTTAAATCTTACAGCAAAAATTTCTGTATCAATTTCTGTTTTTATGTCAATTGGAATTGTCCAAATACCTGTAAGTTTAATACTTGCTATTTTCTTGTTTTTAATTTCAACAATTAGATCAAAATAACCGTCTGGTAGAATTGTGTAATCAGAACTCTTTGTAAATGTTTCTGAAGTCCAAAAACATTTAACAAAATTTGATAGATAACCGTCTGCTTTTATTTCTTCATATTTCATTAGTCGTATGGTCTGTTAAAATTGCCAGTAACGTCAGTTCGTCTAAAAACCCTCCTCCGAACTGATTTGAATTTAATATTTACGTAAATATATTGGTTTTAACTTACAATAAAAACCTTTTTTAAAAAAAGGAGAAGTAATCGATTCAAAAATAAAAAGGGTGTAAAAGGGCTTAAAAACGTCTTTTATAGCCAAAAAAAGTAAGGTCAGTGCTTTTAAGTACTGTTTGAGCGTATTTTGGTCAATTAAATTAAAAATCCAAATTAAATTATAGGAAGCAAAAATCAATACCAACTCATCGATAACCTAGATAAAGGAAACCCAACGAGGATGGTTAAACTATTTTCGAGGAACCAACATCATGGGAAAATTACGAGACATTGACGGTTGGCTACGGAATCGAATTCGTTACTGTATTTGGAAGGATTGAAGGGCGGAGCGTTAAGAAAATGTCCGGTAGACATTTTTAGCGAACTAGCCAAGAGGCGGTAGGGAAGAGAAAAGGCGGCTGGGCGATTGCTCAAATGCTTTGCATTCACGAACACCAAAAAACAATAAAAAAGCCAAATAAAACAAAAAGGATACGAATCCTTAACGGAAATCTACATTCAACTCAACCCATCTCTTTGTGAACCGCCGTATACGAGATCTCCCGAAAGCTTTCGGGATACGGTGGTGTGAGAGGCTCTCCCTGTCAGTTTTTTGCAGGGCAGTCTACTCGATTGGCAGATAGTGCTTTTATTTAGTAACCGTTTTCGATTTTCTAACAGTTTTTTTTCTTTCTGTTAGTTTCAAACTTTCTTTTTTTTGTTTAAAATATTCGCTTAAAGCTTTTTCTTCTTCTTGTGTTAGAGAAGTTTGTTCTCCTATAAAATCTATGTTAAATTCATCTTTTCTAGTTTTCATAATATTAGTCTTTAAAATATTTATTGATTAATTTTAATGCTGATTTAGTTTCTATTATCATTAATCTTCCACCGAAATGAATTGCTCCTAGTGATTTTTCATAATGTTCAATTAGTTGAGTTTTAGAAACAAAAGATACATTTCCAAAATGTCCACGTTGAAAAGAAAGTTTACAAGCAAAAGCAACTAAATTTCCTGAAACTCCTGTATAAACTTTGTCTTTTCCTTTATTAAAAGGAGAACTTTCAACTAAGTGCATATAAACGTGATCTTCTTTAACTTCTAAACAAACCAATCCTTGAATTATAGCAGAATTATTTACAATTGTTAGTTTGTAAACATCTCTTTCAGGTTGTTTGAATTCATAATTCCAATCGAATAACCAATTTTTTTTCTTCGATACATTTTTTAAATCTGAACTTTTTAATAAAGAAATTTCCGTTGCAAAACTATCACCAGTCACCACATTTTCAACTGAATTGGTTAATTTATCGATGATAAAATCTAACCCTATCACTTTATTCTCTTTCATTATGCTAATTTACAAAAAATGTTTCAATTGAAAGAAGGTTTTTATTTTTTACGATTTTTTCGAGCCTTTCTGCCAACGTCAAATAAAAACCTTTTTTAAAAAAAGGAGAAGTAATCGATTCAAAAATAAAAAGGGTGTAAAAGGGCTTAAAAACGTCTTTTAAAGGACAAAAAAGTAAGGTCAGTGCTTTTAGTACTGTTTGAGCGTATTTTGATTCATTAAATTAATAATCTACGTTAAATTATAGGAAGCAAAAATCAATACCAACTCATCGATAACCAAGATAAAGGAAATCCAAGGAGGATGGTTAAACTATTTTCGAGGAACCAACATCATGGGAAAATTACGAGACATGGACGGTTGGCTACGGAATCGAATTCGTTACTGTATTTGGAAGGATTGAAGGGCAGAGCGATAAGAAAATGTCCGGTAGACATTTTTAGCGAACTAGCCAAGAGGCGGGAGGGAAAAGAAAAGGCGGCTGGGCGATTGCTCAAATGCTTTGCATTCACGAACACCAAAAAACAATAAAAAAGCCAAATAAAACAGTAGGGATACGAATCCTTAACGGAAATCTACATTCAACTTAACCCATCTCTTTGCGAACCGCCGAGTACGTGACCCGTACGCTCGGTGGTGTGAGAGGCTCTCCCTGTCAGTTTCTGGCAGGGCAGTCTACTCGATTGTGCGAGGTTATTTTCAGTTTTTCGTTGTTACGTTTTGTAGAAAGTCGTTTAAAATTTCAGGGGTTGAAGCGTAATTCGTAAATATGCTTAGTGCTCGTTTATGATTAAGTGCACCATCAAATGAATAGTTAATTTTATTTTTCACATACTGTTGCTCATTCTTTGAGTCATTTATTATTAGTTGCAATATTGTTATTAAAAATTCTAATTGATATTTACCTCTAAAAATTAATTTCGAATCACAATTTTGAAATTCACTGAATTTATTGTTTAATGTTTCATCATCAATTTCTGTAGATTCTGGGAAAATTTGTCTAATTTTTTCTAAATCATAGTCACCATTTACAGACTGTAGTGAAATGTTAACTAATCCTTTTGGTAATTTATCATCTAATTGAACTCCAGTTTGTTTCCCTGTTTTATTTCTGATTTCTATTAAACAAGCATACCAAGAATTAAAAAGAGTTACAGAAGAATTAAACTCTTTAAATCTATCGTTAAATAATGAAATACATACCTCAAAATTTGCATCGTTTTTTGAAAATTGCAAGTCGTGAATTAGTATCTGTTCAAATACATTTTGATTTACGAACATATTTTCAATAGAGTAACAAGGTGTTTCAAATATAATATCCTTATTACTTTGACGTGGACTGTTAAAGTCTCTATCAATAAAAAAAGCCTTGGAATACTCATTGTAAACCTCTTGATTTGATATGAGTTCATACACTTTTAAAACTTTGTCTCTACCTCCACAATTAATGGGGTATATCTCATCTGTAAAGTTCTTTATGCGAGGAACATAATAAGGATTATCATTCCCTTCAAAGAAGCAAAATAAATTATTAGTATAAGTTTTTGTTGAAAGAGCAAATTCCTGGTATGCAACCGTAGCTTTTTCCTTACTTTGTCTTAGTTGTTGGATATATGAAGTCATACCTTAGTTTAAATCTCCGTGTTTAAAAGTTTCAGTCGATCCAGTAACATATTCACTTAAACCAACTGCATATCGGTCTAATTCATTGTCAAAAATGAAAGGGGAATGTGTAACTGCTAGTAAAAAATCACATTTTTTAGAATCTAAAATGTCAGGTAATAATTGTTTTTGCCAAATCATACTCAATGACAATTCGGGTTCATCAAATAAAACGATAAATCTTTTGTTCTTTTCTGAAAGGTATACTTTAGAAAAAATTGAAACAATTTGTTTTTCGCCAGAAGAAAGTTTGCTTAGTTTGATCTCGTCTCTAGTGAAATGCGATTTTATAAAAATCTTAATTGCACTCTCATCATAAAAAACCTCTTTATTTATTAGATATTTGTTACAAACGTCTCTAAATAACTTCACAGAGTTGTCTAACTCTTTTTGTTTTTCATAAATATCAATTAATTTTTGAAGTAAATATCCGTGTAACTGATTTTTATATTCTTTTTTAATAATTATATTTTTCACAGAATCTTTTTGATGTTGAGGTAGTAAATTGCCTACTCTAGATAAAATTATATCTATGTCTTCTTCATTAATGTTTTCAAAAAGATTATTTCTTGGCTGAACGTCATCAATTACTACATTCAGTATGTCTTTTGTAAATTGAGCTAAGCCTTCTTTTAATTGTTTATCAATTGTATTTTGTATGAAATTAAATCTTCGTTGAACATCATCCATTCCAAACTGAATCAGAGTTTTTTCTTCATCGAAGTTTATATTTTCCTCGTCATATCCTAAGCTGTGTAAATCTTCCTCAACTCTTCTATAGGTAGGGAAATACATAATATCATAGCCTTTTATAGCATCATTAATTATGTTTTCACTATTTTTAATTTGTGAATTAAAAATAGTAGAACTATTTGAATCAATTTTGTCAAATATTCTTAGAATTCGATGCAGTGGGAATTTCCGATACTTGTTATAATTATAGTTAGAGTCTAGCTCTCTTTCAAATTGAAATTTATTTCCTTTATAATTGATAAATTTATTTCGTAAAAATTCAAAGTGTGAATATCCAAATTCTTCAATGAAATCTTGAATTGCTGGGTCGCTAAATGCTTCTTTTACCAATTCATCAATTTGAATTTTAGAGATTTCAATTTCTTCTGTTTCAAATTCAAGTATTATTTTATTGAAATGAAACTCACCAAGTCTAAAGAAATTTCTTTCAAGTGTGTAATAGAAAAGATTTAATACTTGGGTTTTGCCAAGACCATTTTCGCCAATTAAAATTTTGATTCCATCTTTGAATGGTATAGTAACATCATTAGTCCCAAAAAGACCTAGAACGGTAAAACTTTTTATATTATTTAGATTCATTTTATTTCAATGTTTATGTTCAAACTTCAAAGATACAATTTTCTTGCTTGTTTTTTTGGCTGGTAGCTTGGTTTCATAATCTCGCACAACGTCAGACTGTGAAAAAACCTCCACAATCTCTTTAACAAATATACCAAAAAACTTGTAAGAAAAACAGAAAAGGTTTATATTTAAAGATGCAACATATCCAAGGAATTTCCCGTAACCAGTTACA
>NZ_JBIIVK010000066.1:0-15967 GCF_044339515.1 Flavobacterium sp. | reverse complement strand
AATCCATTTAATCCTTTAAAATCCGTGTGCCATTAAAAAAAGTAAAAACAAAACACAATTTTAAACCAAATGAAATCCGCTAAAATCCATTTTTGCATCAGCAAACAAAAAAGAAATCAGCGTAAATCCATTTAATCCTTTAAAATCCGTGTGCCATTAAAAAAAACAATATGGAAGAAAACCTAATTCCTTCACAACCAGAAGACACCGTCAACTTTGAATCCCGCATCGATTTAAAACCCTTGCAGGAAAGTATTCAAGCCATCAAACAAGAATTAAACACCGTCATCGTTGGTCAACATAAAATGATCGATCAATTGTTGGTCGCTATTTTATCCAATGGTCATGTTTTGCTTGAAGGTGTTCCCGGAGTAGCTAAAACCATTACGGCAAAATTATTAGCCAAAACCTTGAGTATTGGGTTTAGCCGAATTCAATTTACACCCGATTTAATGCCATCGGATATTTTGGGAACTTCCGTTTTCGATTTAAAAAAATCAGAATTTGAATTCAAAAAAGGACCCATTTTTTCAAACCTAATTTTAATTGATGAAATCAACCGTGCTCCTGCCAAAACGCAAGCCGCTTTGTTTGAAGTAATGGAAGAACGCCAAATTACAATGGACGGAACCACCTATGCAATGACCGCTCCTTTCCTAGTAATTGCCACTCAAAACCCAATTGAACAAGAAGGAACGTATCGCTTACCGGAAGCTCAATTGGACCGATTTCTGTTTAAAATCAACATCGATTATCCAAAATTGGAAGAAGAAATCAACATTCTTCAAAAAGAACATGCGTTGTTGAGCGAAAATAAATTGGGTAATATCAAAACCTTACTTTCTGCAGAAGCTATTCAACAATTTCAGGTTTTAGTAAAACAAGTTATTGTAGAACCTAATTTATTGGAATACATCGCTAAATTGGTTGTCAAAACCAGAGAAAACGGATTTTTGTATTTAGGAGCTTCACCAAGAGCATCGATTGCTATTTTAAACGCCGCAAAAGGTTTCGCTGCTCTTCGCGGAAGAGATTTTGTGACACCGGAAGACATCAAAGAAGCTGCTATTCCAGTATTACAACACCGTGTAATTGTAACACCCGAACGCGAAATGGAGGGCATTACTAGTAAGGAAATCATTCAACAAATTATTGAATCTATTGAGATTCCAAGATAAAATCAATCGTTTTGAAAAAAGGGTTTAAACAGCTTTACATCAATAATTTCTTTTTCTACTTGCTGGGAAGCATCGTGGCTGTATTTATTGTGAGTTTCTTTTTTCCGGTTTTTTATAATGTAGCTTGGTATTTTTTACTCATAACACTATCCTTTTTTATATTGGATATCATCATCCTTTTTACTGCCAAAACCGGAGTTGAAGCCACCCGAATTGCACCGGAAAAACTATCGAACGGTGATGAAAATCCCATCAGCATTTCTATCCGAAATTATTACACGTTTGCTATTTTTACTAAAATAATTGATGAAATTCCGTTTCAATTTCAAGTGCGAAATTTCGAAATTAGTAGAAAAATCAAAGCTTCTTCACAAGATGACATTCAGTATTTTCTTCGTCCCGTAGAACGGGGTGAATATGTTTTTGGCAATTTGAATGTTTACATTTCTTCTCCTTTACGGATCATTTCTCGTCGATTTACCTTCAACAAAGACCAAATGGTGCCCACTTATCCATCCTACATTCAGTTACGAAAGTATGATTTGATGGCTTTTTCTAACAATTTGTTTCAATATGGTGTGAAGAAAATCCGCCGAATTGGTCACACGATGGAATTTGAGCAAATCAAAGAATACATTCAAGGCGATGACATCCGAACATTGAATTGGAAAGCCACAGCCAAGAAAAACAGTTTGATGGTCAACCAATTTCAAGACGAAAAATCCCAGTCGGTTTACATGATTATTGATAAAGGACGTGTGATGAAAATGCCGTTTAATGGTTTGAGTTTGTTGGATTATGCCATCAATGCTACTTTAGTTTTATCGAATGTAATTCTGAAAAAACACGACAAAGCCGGCATGTTTACTTTCTCCAAAAAGGTTGAAAACAGAGTCGTTACTGAAAAACGTTCCTCGCAAATGCAATTGATTATGGAATGTTTATACAACATCAAAACCGACTTTTTTGAAAGCGATTTCAGTCGATTATACACCGATGTGAAGAAAAACATCAACCAACGGAGCTTACTTTTACTTTATACTAATTTTGAAACGTTAGATGGATTGCACCGACAATTGCCCTATTTAAAAGGAATTGCAAAAAATCACTTGCTTGTGATTGTCTTTTTTCAAAACACAGAACTCAATGATCTCATTCACAAAAAAGCAGAAACTGTTCAGGAAGTGTATGACAAAGTCATCGCCGAAAAATTCATGTTCGAAAAACGCCTAATCGTCAACGAACTCAAAAAATACGGCATATATTCCGTCCTCACGCAACCTGAAAATCTGACATTAGATACAATTAATAAATATTTGGAGATCAAAGCGAGAGGGATTTTATAGAAGTTTTCAGTCGCAGTCGCAGTTTTCGCACAATTTTGTCATTGCGAAGCAATCTCATTTCCGTGCTTTCTGTGCTTTCTGTGAGAAAAAATATCATGCAGACCTTTTATAGTAATTGAATCAAGCATTTTAGTTTTCCAATTTCTTATTTTACATCCCAATATTTGTTCATAATCAAAACTTGATAAATAAATATTTCTCACAGAAATAACAGAAATCACGAAACTTTAAACCTGAAACATAAAACATATAAATTCATATCTTTGCTAACCAAAATCCAACACTTTGAAAACCATCACTTCCGCACAAAATCCATTCATCAAATCGCTTGTTCAATTGCAGGATAAAGCCAAAACCCGCAAGCAAACCGGTACGTTTTTAATGGAAGGCAAACGCGAAATTGAATTGGCTGTAAAAGGTGGTTATCAATTAGAAACCGTTTTGTTTTTACCGGATTTGATTTCAGAAAAAGAGGTGAAAAAATTTGCTTTTTCCGATTGCATTGAAATTTCAAAGGAGGTCTATCAAAAATTAGCCTATCGCGATACAACGGAGGGAATTTTAGCCATCGCCAAATCAAAATCACATCAATTATCCAATTTAAAATTATCTGAAAATCCACTCATTTTAGTTGCCGAAGGAATCGAAAAACCCGGAAATATCGGAGCTTTATTACGAACTGCTGATGCGGCAAACATTGATGCGGTAATTATCGCCAATCCAAAAAGTGATTTATATAATCCAAATGTGGTTCGTTCGAGTGTTGGTTGTCTGTTTACCAATCAAATTGCAATGGGAACGACCGAAGATGTAATTGCATACTTAAAAAAGAATAACATTGCCATTTATTCGGCTACTTTGCAAAATTCAAATTCTTATCATTTAGAAAATTACACCACTCCTACTGCTCTGGTCGTTGGTACAGAAGCCACTGGACTAACCGAACCATGGCGGATAGAAAGCACTCAAAACATCATTATTCCCATGCAAGGTGAAATTGATTCAATGAATGTTTCGGTGGCGGCGGCAATTTTGTTGTTTGAAGCGAAAAGGCAGAGAGGGTTTTAAGCTTTTATCCAATAATACTTCTTTATTTGTGATTTCTTACTACATATTTTTTTAAAACAATCCACTTGCACAATTCAATTCAATTTTCTACTTTTAGTAAGTGAAGAATATGCCATGACAGAAATAGATATCGAACAAGAAAACAAAGCCATTGCTAAGGAATATAAAGAATTGCTCCGCATTAGTTATCAAACACTTACACCGGAAGACAAAAAAATAATCCGAAAAGCATTTGACGTGGCGGTAGAAGCCCATAAAGACCAACGGCGTAAATCAGGAGAAGCGTATATTTTCCATCCTATTGCTGTGGCTAAGATTGTAGCCTCAGAAATTGGTTTGGGAGCCACAGCTATTGCTGCTGCCTTAATGCATGATGTGGTAGAAGATTCGCCAATTACCGTTGCCGAAATTGAAAAAATGTTTAATCCGAAAATTGCTCAGTTAGTGGACGGATTAACCAAAATAGCGAAAGTAAAAACCGATCAGGAAATTTCGATGCAAGCGGAGAATTTCCGCAAAATGCTTTTAACATTAAACGATGATGTTCGGGTAATTCTTATCAAATTGGCTGACCGTTTGCACAACATGCAGACGATGGAATCAATGGTGGATTATAAGCAGGCAAAAATTGCTTCGGAAACACTTTATATCTATGCTCCTCTCGCCCATCGATTGGGATTATATAACATCAAATCGAAATTAGAAGATTTGGGTTTAAAATATACCGAACCCGATGTTTATACGGACATCGTGAGCAAAATGAAGGAAAGCAAGGAAGAACAAGAAGCTTACATTACTTCTATTTCCGATGTTTTAAAAAAATCATTGGACGAAGAAGGTATTGAATATACGATCAAAGGTCGCCCAAAATCTATATATTCTATTCGCCGAAAAATGTTGGCTCAAGGGGTTTCGTTTGATGAAGTGTATGACAAATTTGCGTTGCGAATTGTTTACAAATCCAATCAACATGATGAAAAATTTGTGGCTTGGAAAATTTATTCCATCGTAAC
This sequence comes from Flavobacterium sp., assembly GCF_044339515.1. Taxonomy (GTDB): domain Bacteria; phylum Bacteroidota; class Bacteroidia; order Flavobacteriales; family Flavobacteriaceae; genus Flavobacterium. The sequence continues at coordinate 11,362 of NZ_JBIIVK010000066.1, read as the reverse complement.
CGATCATTACCGTCCGAGTCCGAGCCGACTACGTGATTGGATTTCTTCGCCAAAATCAACCGGTTACGAAGCTCTTCATATCACTGTGATGGGTCCAAAAGGTAGATGGGTTGAAATACAGGTTCGTTCGAAACGAATGGATGAAATTGCAGAAAAAGGCTATGCGGCTCATTATAAATACAAACAAGGAATTTCAGAAGAAAACACGTTGGATACTTGGCTTAATTTATTAAAAGAAGCCTTAGAAAATTCAACTTCGAATGCAGTTGACTTTGTAGAAGATTTTAAGTTAAATTTATATTCCAAAGAAATTTATGTTTTTACACCTAAAGGAGAAATAAAATCGCTTCCTAAAGGGGCGACTTCATTGGATTTTGCGTTCAGTATTCACTCTGAAATTGGTGTAAGAACTCGTGGAACTAGAGTGAACGGAAAACTAGTTCCGCTCAATCATGTGCTCAACAGCGGTGATCAAATTGAAGTGATTACGTCTCCCAATCAAAAACCAAATGCACATTGGTTAGATTATGTAACGACATCCAGAGCAAAAAATAAAATTAAAAATGTTCTTAACGAAGACACCAAAAAAATTGCGGAAGACGGTAAAGAATTGCTCACTCGAAAACTTCGTCATTTAAAAGTAACATTAAACGAAAACACTATCAATGAATTAGTGGTTTATTTTAAACTTAAAACCAGTTTAGATTTATTTTACAGAGTAGGAATTGGAACAATTGACAACCAGCAGTTAAAAGATTTTGCAGCTCAAAAAAGCAGTACTTTAATGAACTTCTTCAAGAAAATAAAGCGTTCACCAAGTGTAGCTCCTGAGCAAATTCAAAAATATGAGTTGAGCAAAAATTTTGATATGCTTGTTTTTGGTGCAGAACAAGATAAATTGGATTATAAATTATCGAGTTGCTGTAACCCAATTCCGGGTGATGATGTCTTTGGTTTTTTAACAATTAATGACGGAATTAAAGTGCATAAGAAAGATTGCCCGAATGCTATTAGTTTACAATCCAATTATGCTTACAGAATAATTCAAGCCAAATGGATTGATTCTTCACAAGAAGATTTCAAAGCGGTTTTAAAAATTACGGGAATGGACACGTTAGGATTAACCAACGAACTTACAAAGGTAATTTCCAACCAAATGCATGTAAATATTCAAAGTATTTCACTAAGTGGTGAGGCAGGTATTTTTAACGGACAAGTAACGGTTGTTGTTCAAAACAATACCATTTTGAAACGTTTAATTGAGAACATCAAAAAAATTGATGGTATTGATAAAGTTACTCGGGTAACAAATGCAAAATTGAATTAATTATTGACATATTTTGTTAATAATCTGAGTTGAAATATCAATCGGATAATCGTCAAAATATAAAAATAGTGTATCTTTGCAGATATGGAAAATCCTATGGAAAACAGTAAAAATCAGGATATCGTTAAAAACGTTTTCACCAAGTTTTTGGAAGAAAAAGGACATCGCAAAACACCCGAGCGGTATGCTATTCTTCAAGAAATATACAATAGTTTAGAGCATTTTGATATTGAATCGTTGTATATTAAAATGAAAAACAAAAACTATCGTGTGAGTCGTGCCACGTTATACAACACGATTGAATTACTTTTAGATTGTGGCTTGGTGAGAAGACATCAATTTGGTCAAAATCAAGCTCATTATGAAAAATCCTATTTTGACAAGCAACATGACCATATCATTATGACTGATACGGGAGAAGTGATTGAATTTTGTGACCCACGAATTCAGCAAATTAAAAAAACAATTGAAGAAATTTTTGGAATAGAAATACACAACCATTCGCTTTATTTATACGGAAACAAAAAAACAGTTACTATTGAAAATCCAGTAGTACCATCAGAATAAAAAACAACACAACTAAATCAGGGAAAAATTCCCTAAACAAAACAACCAACTAAAAAATGACTGTAGATTTATTGCTCGGCCTGCAATGGGGAGACGAAGGAAAAGGAAAAATTGTAGACGTTCTAACTTCAAAATATGATATCATCGCCCGCTTTCAGGGTGGTCCGAATGCAGGACATACGTTAGAGTTTGATGGAATTAAACACGTGTTGAGAACAATTCCATCCGGAATTTTCCATAAAAATGCAATTAATATTATTGGAAACGGAGTGGTAATGGACCCTGTCGTTTTTCAAAAAGAATTAGAAGGATTGGAAAAATTCAACATGGATGTTAAGTCCAAATTATTGATTTCCAGAAAAGCACATTTAATTTTACCTACTCATCGATTGTTAGACGCCGCTTCGGAAGCATCCAAAGGAAAAGCAAAAATCGGATCTACATTAAAAGGAATTGGTCCAACTTATATGGACAAAACCGGAAGAAACGGAATTCGCATTGGCGATATTGAACTAGCGGATTTTAAAGAACGTTACCGTTCATTGGCAGACAAACATGAAGCCATGATTTCCTTTTATGATGTCGATTTAGAATATGATTTAAAAGAAATGGAAGATGAGTTTTTCGCTTCCATCGAAGTTTTAAAATCGCTTACTTTCATTGATAGTGAAGAATATTTAAACCAAGCCATCAAATCCGGAAAATCTATTCTGTGTGAAGGTGCTCAGGGTTCTTTGTTAGATATTGATTTTGGAACATATCCATTTGTAACCTCTTCCAACACGACAGCTGCGGGAGCTTGCACCGGACTAGGTATAGCTCCTAATAAAGTGAATGATGTTTTTGGAATCTTTAAAGCATATACCACAAGAGTTGGAAGCGGTCCATTCCCTACTGAATTATTTGACGAAAACGGACAAACCATGGCAAAAGTAGGAAACGAATTTGGTTCGGTTACCGGTAGAGCCAGACGTTGTGGATGGTTAGACTTAGTTGCTTTAAAATATGCGGTTCAAGTTAATGGTGTAACCGCTTTATATATGATGAAAGGCGATGTCCTTTCAGGGTTTAAAACACTACAAGTATGTACTGCTTACAATTACAAAGGAAAGCAAATTAGTCACTTTCCCTACAATATTGAACCGGAAAATGTAGAGCCTATTTATACTGAAATGAAAGGTTGGCAAGCTGATTTGACGGGAATGACTACTTATGAAGAACTTCCAATAGAATTAAAAACTTACATAGAATTTATTGAAAAGGAACTTGAAGTTCCAATAAAAGTGGTTTCAGTTGGACCGGATAGAAAACAAACTATTTTGAAATAAAAAAAATCCCATCTGCTCAAAAGATGGGATTTTTAATTTACAACTAACCTAAACCAATTTTTATTTTCTTGAATAATTTTTTAAAAGTTCCACTGCCTCTGTTGCTTTTGAATTTTCAGCATGATTCAAGGCGGTAAAACCTCTTTCATCTTTAACTTTAAGGTTTGCTCCTTTTTCTAAGAGCAATTTGATAATTTCAACTTGATTGTAGCGAGCAGCATACATTAATGGTGTTAATCCGTTGGTTGTTTCATTGATATCAGCACCGTATTCAATGAATTTTTTTACCACATCTATTTCTCCTTTACTAATAGCAACACAAAGTGGGGTGGCGTAGTATTTTGCATAAACACTAACTTCCGTTTTTGAAGCAATTAAGTTTCCGTTGTTAGCTGCATTAGCTAATGTACCAAAACCCAAAAGGGCAATTCCTAAGTAAACAATTGATTTTTTCATGATGTTCGTTTTTTGATTAATGATTGATTAATTTTTGATGATTGATATAATAATAGACGACGGTAATCTACAATTGTTACATTATTAATTATTAATAACAAATTTTTAACAAACTAAATAATTAGATAAGGTTCAATCATATAAAGATGAGCTTATAAAAAATCAAACTCAATTTTAAAAATAATTAAACTTAATTAGGTTTTAAAACATATCAATGAAAAGTCAAACAAAAAACCTTACTAAATTATAATTTTCAAACGTATTCAAGTTCGTACATTTGTAAAGTAGAATTCAACATGATGCTAAAAAAAGCTTTTTCAAGATATGTCAATAATTTTCGTGGTTTTACACGAGAAATTTGGATTTTAACGATTATAACATTTATTAATCGAGCCGGAACTATGGTACTTCCATTTTTATCCAAATATTTAAAAGAAGACTTAGAATTTTCCTATCAACAAGTAGGTTGGATTATGGTTTGTTTCGGGACCGGTTCAATGATTGGCTCATGGGTTGGCGGAAAATTAGCAGATAAAGTTGGATTTTACAAAGTGATGATATTTAGTTTAATGAGTACAGGATTACTGTTGTTTATCTTTCCTTTTATCACTGATTTTGCTTCACTTTGTATTGCTTGGTTTTTTGTGATGATCATTGCAGATATGTTTCGACCGGCTATGTTTGTTTCTCTAGGAGCTTATGCGAAACCTGAAAACCGAACCAGGGCTTTAACCTTAGTTAGACTAGCTGTAAATTTAGGTTTTGCAGCAGGTCCTGCTTTAGGTGGTTTAATTATCATGAATATTGGGTATGCCGGATTATTTTGGGTGGATGGTGGTACCTGTATCCTTGCCATTTCCATTTTTTGGCTATTGGTAAAAGAAAAGAAAAAACCAATTAATGAACACATTGATACATTTGAAGAGCCAAGACAATCGGTTTTTAAAGATCGTCCTTTTTGGGTGTTCTTATTTGTGAGTTTTGTAACTGGTATGATTTTTTTTCAATTATTTACCACTCTTCCATTATATAACAATGAGCAATATGGTTTAACAGAATTTGAAATTGGATTGTTAATGACTTTGAATGGTTTGCTTGTTTTTCTTTTAGAAATGCCGATTGTGAGTTATTTTGAACGAAATAAGGTTAATAAAATGAAGATTGTTTTATTGGGTTCATTGTGCATGGCATTAGGTTTTTATGCACTAATTATCAATGTTTGGGCCGGTATTTTAGTAATTAATATTTTATTTTTGACTTTTGGTGAAATGTTTGCTTTTCCCTTTTCAAACTCCTTTGCTTTGAGTAGAGCTCCCAGAGGACATGAAGGTCGTTATATGGCACTTTATACCATGACCTTTAGTTTGGCTCATATTGTGAGTTCCAAAATGGGTATGCAACTTATTGCTTTATATGGTTATCAAGTGAATTGGTTGGTGATGGGTTCATGCGGAATGATTGCCGTTTTGTGTTCGATTTGGGTGATAAAGATGGTTCGTTTAGAGTAAATAATTTATATTTGGCACATGTTTGTAATTTTATCCAAAATCAATAAAATATTTCTTCCCAGTTTTACCAAGCAACGACTGGATTTAGCCAAAGCCAAAAAATGGCAATTGGCTATAATTGGCTGGCGTTATTGTGTCACTACGAGAGCTTTGGACAAAAAAATTAGTAAGTTATAGCCGCAAAAATAGGATATTCTTTAATTTTATCTCTTCCGTTAAGGAAAGAAAGTTCCATTAAAAAATTAACTTGCACAATTTCTCCACCTAATTTTTCTACCAACTCACACACCGCTTGAGCCGTTCCTCCGGTGGCTAAAACATCATCATGAATAAGTACCCTATCCCCTTTTTGAATGGCATCAATGTGAATTTCCAAAGAATCTGTCCCATATTCCAAAGCATAAGAGGCAGAAATGGTTTCAAAAGGCAATTTTTTAGGTTTTCGTACAGGAATAAAACCGGCTTTAAAGTGATGAGCTAAAAGGGTGGCAAAAAAGAATCCTCTACTTTCTACTCCTACTACTTTATCAATTTTGACATCATTTAAACTATTGATTAGCAATTGCAAACATTCAGTTGTTCCCTCTGGACTGGCTAAAAGTGGCGTTATGTCTTTAAAAATTATTCCGGGTTTTGGAAAATCTACTATATCACGAATGTAATGTTCAAGTGCCATAAAAGTTGGTTTTATTTGAAATTTGGTTTGCAAGTTACACAAAAATACCTATATTTGCACCCGCATTAAGGCCTCGTGGCGCAACTGAATAGCGCATCTGATTACGGCTCAGAAGGTTACTGGTTTGAATCCAGTCGAGGTCACTTAAGAATGAAAAGCCCAAGCGAAAGCTTAGGGCTTTTTTGTTAGTAATTTTGAATGTTGAGCTTGCTCATATAATTCAAAATTACTAACAAAAAAGTATTTCAATCTTTGATTGAAAAACCTTTTCATTTCCACCAGGGAGTTTATTCTGAATCAACTGTGTTAATCCAGTCAAGGTCACGAAAAAATAGCAAAATGAAAACAGATTACACTTATAACGAAGAAATAAACGATATTGTTTATGAAAATTCTTCTATTCGCTACAAAGAGTTTGAACAATGCATTTTTAGAAACTGCGATTTTACAGCTTGTGATTTTGCAGGAGTAATTTTCGTAGAATGCACATTTTATGATTGCAACTTCAAAGAAACCAAAATTAATTATGTATCTTTAAGAGATGTTGAATTTGTTGGGTGTGATTTTACATCGGTTAATTTTGCAATGACCGACCAGGTAATTTACAATTTCAATTTTACAAATTGCTTATTGGATTACGCTCAATTTTATGCTTTAAAGCTTAAAAAAATGCAGTTTATTAATTGCAGCATGATTTCGGTTGATTTTATGAATAGTGATTTAACCGAGGCATTGTTTGACAACTGTAACTTAAGAAGAGCTGTTTTTATTGACACAAACTTACAAAAAACCGATTTTTATTCAAGCTATGATTTCATCATAGACCCCGAAAAAAATAAAATGAAAAGAGCAATCTTTTCAACTGAAGGATTGAAAGGATTGCTCGCTAAATATGATTTGATAATCAAATAATTTATTTCAAAATAATAAATTCACAACGACGGTTGATTGAATGTTCTACTTCGGAACAATTATCGCCACATTTAATCAATGGCACACGTTCACCATATCCTTTTGAACGCATACGATTTCTATCAATTCCATTAGAAACTAAATATTCTAGAGCAGCTCCGGCTCTGTCTTGTGATAATCGTAAATTATAAGCATCAGAGGCACGTGAGTCGGTATGAGCTCCTAACTCTATCACCATTCTTGGATACTTTTTCATTATGGCGACCAACACATCCAATGTTCGAGCCGCTTCTTCTTTAATATCCCATTTGTTTAAATCAAAATAAATGTTTTCTAACTGAATATAGACTAATCCATCGTCTTTGGTTACAATGATTTCTTCGGCATCATCATAGGATTCAATTTCTAATTCGATGGTAAAACGAACACGTCCATCATCGGTGGTTTCAAAAATTTCCTCTTTCGAAGCATAAAAATCTCTGTCAGCAACAATCTTGTATTTTGTGTTAGGTTCAGTATTAAAAACATAATCGGCATCTTCACCAACTACTAATTGACCTATCAATTTATTATTCATATCATACAAAGTAACTGTTGTTCCTGGCAACAATTCTTTAGTCACTTTATCACGAACATCACCTTCTACAATAAATCTTCGCTCGTTTTCTTCTCTGATAAACGAATATAAATTATCGGTTCCTTTACGATTAGAAGCAAAATAACCTAAGTTTTCACCGGGTTTTAAAACATAGGCAAAGTCATCCATCCCAGTATTGATCGTTTCACCCAAATTAATTGGTTTTGCAAACACGTTATCATAAACTCTAGCCATAAAGATATCCAAGCCACCCAAACCTTGTAAACCATCGGAAGCAAAGTACAACGTTCCATCCTCACCAATAAATGGAAATTGTTCGCGGTGAATAGTGTTGATATTATCCCCTAAATTTTGAGGTTCAGAATATGTACCATCATCTAAAATTTCTACATAAAATATATCAAATGAACCAAGTGAGCCATTTCTATCACTTGAAAAATATAATTTTTTTTCATCCACACTTAAAGCCGGATGTTGCGTAGAAAATTGATCGCTCGAAAAGGGTAATTCCAATACGTTTGTCCATTCATTTTCAATCAACTCTGCCCTAAAAAGCTTAACCGATGCGAATTTTTCTTCACCTACTTGCACTTGCTTATCATTGGTTCTACTAAAGTACATGGTTTTTCCATCTTTCGTAAAAACAGCATTACTTTCATGCGTTTTGGTATTAATTTGTTCTGAAAAAGGCTTAATATTTTCTAAAATACCTTCTTTAGAAACTGTTGCTTCATACAAATCCAAATAAGGTTTTTCATTCCATTTGTACAACGGACTTTCAGCATTTCTGAGCGAAGCAAAAACAACTTTCTCTCCAAAAATTGAAATTCCGAAATCGCCAGTACTATTACTTTTTGTCATTTGATTGACTTTATAATTGTAGGGAACAATATTATTAAGATGCTCTTTAAATTTTTTAGTATCTACCGGATATTTCAAATAGTCACTCATTATTTTATCCCCACGCTCATAATCTTCCATGCCTTTTAAAGCGTGAGCATAGCGGAATAAATAGTCCGGTTTTACACTGTCTTTGTATTTAAAAACCAAATTCCCATAATTGTCTGCAGCAAACTTCATTTCAGCATTATAATAATAACAATCTCCTAGATTTTGCAGTACATTTTGTTCTTGCTTCACCTTGAATTTTTCATACATTTTTGCTGCTTCAACATAAGCTTTATTAGCAAAAAGTTCATTTGCTTTTTTAAGTGTAGCTTTTTGAGCCAATAGCAATTGACTGCAAACCATAAAGAAAAATAGTATTTTTTTGTTTTTCATTTTCACTATTTTTAGAAGAATCGTGGCGATTTATCATAACCGTTCATACTACCTTTTTTATTCAAATCGAATAAAATCATAATCTCGTGACTACCTGAATTAAATCTACCCAAGTTAGAAAGCGTATAATCATAGGCATAACCAATTCTCAAAGAAGGAGAAATTTTAAAATTCACTAATCCACTCACAGAATCATCCCAACGGTAACCAGCACCAATTTCAAAGACATTATTAATTAAAAAATTCGTTGTCACATCAAAAGACAATGGAGCTCCAGTGGCTGCTTTAGTCATAAAAGCCGGTTTAAATTTTAAATTATCATTCAAATTAAACACATATCCTCCAGTTAAAAAATAGTGAATTTCTTCCACACCGGTGGCGATAATTCCATCTTCTCTTTCCAAATGCTTGGTGCGTAATAAGTTCGGACTTGATAATCCCAAATAATAATTTTCACCAAAGTAAAATGCTCCGACTCCAATATTAGGAAATACTCTGCTTAAATTATTGGCAAAAGCCGGATCGGGCAATTCATCAGAATAAACAAAACCATCAAAAGTTGTATTAAAAAAAGTAGCTCCTCCTTTGACTCCAAAAGAGAGTTTGTTTGACTCATTTAACTTTAAAACATAGGCAAAATCAACAAACACATTCGTTTCATTCACTACATCACCAATTTGGTCATGAATGACAGAAAGTCCCATTTCTACTTTTTTCGCAATGGGAGAATGTGCAAAAAAAGAACCTGTTGTTGGTCCCCCAACCGAGCCCACCCACTGTGCACGATAAAGTGCTCCAAAATTAATAACATCAGGATTATCGGTTGCATAGGCCGGATTCAAAACACTCATATTATACATATATTGAGTGTATTGTGGATCCTGCTGTGCCACTGCCATCATTGACATCAGTAGTAGGAATAATTGAATTTTATATATCAAAAGTTTTTTCATGACTTATGTTGAAATTATCTGCTTAAATATACTCTACCTTGCAATGGTTCTCTGAAACCATCATTAAAGTTGATGATGAAGAAATAAACTCCGGCCGGAAGCTTGTTCCCTCCTATTTGAATTCCTTTATCGGATGTACCGTCCCAATCTTGCGATGCTGCATTTCCTTTATAAAGTACATTTCCATAACGATTGAATATTTCCAAATCAAAATTAGGGTAAAGTGTTCTGATGTTTTTAATCACAAAAAAGTCATTAATCCCGTCATTATTAGGAGAAAAACCGTCAGGAATAATGATTTCTGTACAATCATTAATAGATACAGTGACTTCTAATCTAGTTGTACTCTCACAACCGGTAGAAGACTGAATTGCAGCATAATAAATTTGTCCGTCTACCAAAACTGTTGAATCAGCATAGGCATTTCCGTTCGAAGGAGCATCATACCAAATAATTGTTTCGTCGGTGTTGATTCCGCTACTTAAACTAGCAATAGTGGCATTATCATCTTCACAAAATGAATTTCCTCCTTCAACAAGTTGAGGGGTTTCTACATTTTCAATTGTTAACGTTACTGAATTGAAAGTATGACCGGGTGTACCACACGCATTTCCTGTATTCGAATTGAGTTGATTAATCGAAAGTGTAATCTCTCCACTACTATTTAAGATTGTAGAAGGAATAACAAAACTAGTTTCACCATTCAAAAACTCAACAGTAATAGTCTCGTTTTGCGTAATAGCTCCGGTTATCTGATAAGTTAATTGGTATGAACCATCGGATAAGTTGGTTGCATTTGTTATTGAAACAGTTCCGTCAGAATTTGCACAAAGTGCAGACAATGCAACTAGAGCATCGGTTATAGTAGCTGCTGGTAAAATTTCAAATGAAATAGAAACGGCCGGATTTAAATTATCACAAGGAGTAGCTTCACTTGTAATAGAATTAATAGATAATACATAGGTACCGGCATTTGGAAATACAATTCCAGGAATTGTAAACTGACCGAAACCGGCAGTAATAGTAACATCTCCAGAACTCCCTGTTATCGGATTGGCGTTAGGAATAGAATAAATAAATTGATATGTTCCGTCAGCTAAACCGGTTGCTCCTGAAATCTGAACAACAACATCTATTCCTAAACAAACATTTTGAATAGTTAAGTTCGTATCGGCTAAAGTTAATCTCGGCAAAATTTCAATTGTGAAAGATAATCCGGTCAGCACAGTTTCACAATTTGTAATTGTATTTAAAATTGAATTAAAAACTAAAGTTGTTGTTCCCGGATTTACTAATTGTATCGTATCAATTTCAAAAGTCACTTCGCCTCCAGTAACTGTAAACAAAACTATTTGATTCGGTAAGTTATTGCTCCCCGTTAATGAATAATTTAGTGAATAATTTCCATCTACTAAATTAAAAATCGTAACCGTTGAATTTTCACCTTGACAAATTGGCGAAATTACGATCACGTCTTCCGGAAGAATTTCTGTTCCTTGTATAATTGTTATTTGAACAGGTTCAGAATCGGTATTACAATCCGTTGTAACCGTATATACAAAATTATATGTCCCTGGCGATAAACTGATAATCGATATTTCATTTGTAATAGTAGCACCTTCATTATTTGTCCATGTACCACCTCCTTGTTGAGTTCCATCTAATAATGTGTTTAAATCAAATGTTCCTTCTGAAGCACAAACACTTTGAATCCCTGTAAAATTTCCTGCATTTGCAGTTGATTCTATTGTTACTG
>NZ_JBIIVK010000014.1:0-62215 GCF_044339515.1 Flavobacterium sp. | reverse complement strand
TTACACTCGCCGTACTGTCTGCACAGGGTGGTGTGCCCGTTATGGTATACGTATACGTGCCTGCCGCATCTTGACTTGGGTCGAAAACTCCCGTGCCACTCGCCAATGCCGGTGACCAGGTTCCGCCTGTTTCCGGTGAGTTGCCTAAAAGCGTGAATAAGTCAACACTTGGACTTGTTTCACAAACTGTAGTATTTCCGTTTGTACCTGCGTTGGGAATTGGGTTAATCGTTACTGTTACTGTGGTGCTTTGTGGGGTACAAGGTGCTATGCCACTTACGGTATACGTATATACGCCTGCTGTGTCTTGAGTCGGGTCAAATACGCCCGTTCCACTCGCTAGCGGTGGTGACCAGGTTCCTCCTGCATCAGGAGTACCGCCTAAATAATTGAATAAATCATCTGCCGGTGAGTTCGCACAAAATTCAGCTGTACCTGCTTGACCCGGATTGGGGATGGGATTGACTGTTACTGTTACACTCGCCGTACTGTCTGCACAGGGTGGTGTGCCCGTTATGGTATACGTATACGTGCCTGCCGCATCTTGACTTGGGTCGAAAACTCCCGTGCCACTCGCCAATGCCGGTGACCAGGTTCCGCCCGTCTCGGGTGAGTTGCCCAAAAGTGTGAATAAATCTATACTTGCACTTGTCTCACATAAAATAGTACTTCCATTACTTCCCGCGTTGGGGATTGGATTAATCGTTACTGTGACAGTTGTGCTTTGTGGTGTACAAGGTGCTATGCCATTTACGGTATACGTGTATACACCTGCTGTATCTTGAGCAGGGTCAAATACACCTGTTCCACTGGCTAATGCCGGTGACCATGTTCCCCCTGCATCAGGTGTGCCTCCTAAATAATTGAATAAATCATCCGCCGGTGAGTTGGCACAAAATTCAGCTATTCCTGTTGTTCCCGGATTAGGTATTGGATTAACCGTTACTGTTACACTCGCTGTACTGTCTGCACATGGTGGTGTGCCTGTAATGGTGTAGGTATACGTGCCTGCCGCATCTTGACTTGGGTCGAAAACTCCCGTGCCACTGGCTAACGCAGGCGACCAGGTTCCGCCCGTTTCCGGTGAGTTACCCAAAAGGGTGAATAAATCTATACTTGCACTTGTCTCACATAAAATAGTACTTCCATCGGTTCCTGCGTTGGGGATTGGATTAATCGTTACTGTGACAGTTGTGCTTTGTGGGGTACAAGGTGCTATGCCATTTACGGTATACGTATATACACCTGCTGTGTCTTGAGTCGGGTCAAATACGCCTGTTCCACTGGCTAATGCCGGTGACCATGTTCCCCCTGCATCAGGTGTGCCTCCTAAATAATTGAATAAATCATCCGCCGGTGAGTTGGCACAAAATTCAGCTATTCCTGTTGTTCCCGGATTAGGTATTGGATTAACCGTTACTGTTACACTCGCTGTACTGTCTGCACATGGTGGTGTGCCTGTAATGGTGTAGGTATACGTGCCTGCCGCATCTTGACTTGGGTCGAAAACTCCCGTGCCACTGGCTAACGCAGGCGACCAGGTTCCGCCCGTTTCCGGTGAGTTACCCAAAAGGGTGAATAAATCTATACTTGCACTTGTCTCACATAAAATAGTACTTCCATCGGTTCCTGCGTTGGGGATTGGATTAATCGTTACTGTGACAGTTGTGCTTTGTGGGGTACAAGGTGCTATGCCATTTACGGTATACGTATATACACCTGCTGTGTCTTGAGTCGGGTCAAATACGCCTGTTCCACTGGCTAATGCCGGTGACCATGTTCCCCCTGCATCAGGTGTGCCTCCTAAATAATTGAATAAATCATCCGCCGGTGAGTTGGCACAAAATTCAGCTATTCCTGTTGTTCCCGGATTAGGTATTGGATTAACTGTTACTGTTACACTCGCCGTACTGTCTGCACAGGGTGGTGTGTCTGTAATGGTGTAGGTATACGTGCCTGCCGCATCTTGACTTGGGTCGAAAACTCCCGTGCCACTGGCTAATGCCGGTGACCAAGTTCCGCCCGTCTCGGGTGAGTTGCCTAAAAGCGTGAATAAGTCAAAACTTGGGTCGTTTTCACAAACTGTAGTATTTCCATCGGTTCCCGCGTTTGGGATTGGGTTTATGGTTATCGTTACTGTAGCAGAGGCCGGTGGACATTCAGTTGAAGAATTTACAGTATATGTAAAAATATAAGGACTTCCTGACAATGATAACTGTGATAAATCCAGCATACCTAAATTCCCATTGGAAGTAGAAAAAGGTCCTGTCCAAACTCCTGTATTAAAAGGAGTTCCACCTAAAAAGTTAAACAAATCAACAAAATTAGTTGAAGCTAAATCATCCTCACAAAATGAAACAGAACCGTTTGAACCGGCATTATTTTGTGGTTGAATTGAAACTAATACTTCTAATCTTTCATCACTTTCGCATGGAGGATCAACAGTTGTAGCATAATAAGTTTGACCATCAATTAAAGGAGTATCCAACTCTAGTGGCAATGCAGAAGAACTTGTCAAATACCAATTATTGTTACCACTAGCATTTAAATCTGCTACAGTTGGAGGATTAGAAAAATCTTGACAAAAAGATTGAATAGCATCTCCATTAGGAACAGGAACAACTCCAATACTAACAAAAACCGATAGTCTGGATGATTGACAACCTGTATCGGGATTGGTTTGACTGGCATAATAAATTGTATTAGGAATTAAAATAGTGCTTTGAGCCAAGGGAGAACCACCGCTTGGGACATTATACCATTGCACATTATTTCCAATAGCAATTAAACTCGCAATCGTTGCCTGGCTGGGAAAATCGACACAAACTCCTTGGAAATTTTGTCCAGTTGGAGCTGAATAAATTGTTACAACTACCCTAATTCTTGTGCCACAATCGCCAGAACTATTATCTGCATAATAATCTTCGCCATTCACTAAGCCTAAACCGGAAGCAAGTGGAACTGTAGAAGTTTCAGTAGCAAACCAAGCAACTCCTCCACCATTACTCGTTGCCTGCAAACTAGCAATTGTAGGCGATTGAATATCACAAAACGATTGACTTAAATTAGCGACGGTTGGACATTGAGCAATAACTGAACTTCCTGATAACAATAAAAAAATCAGTAATAATTTAGAACTTACTAATTTTTTTAAGGGATAAGGAATAAATATATTGTAAAAATAACCCATAAATGATTGAGTTTATTGTAATTTAATTTGCAATTTTTGTGTTGGAATCTGTATCAAATTGAAGAATATACCCCCCTTTGTTTGTATATCCTCCATTTAAATCTTTAAAATAGTGAAATTTAAAACTTAACTGTTCCGAAATCTCATCTTTTGCCAATGCCTCAAAACTTTTGTCTTGAAACAATCGAACTAAAGCATCAAAAGTTACATCAAAGCCTTTCAAAACTTCATCAGTAGCTCCAAAATTGTACTTCTTTTTAAAATCTACTTTGAACTTATTAACATCATTCAAATTATTTCGACTGGAATAAGAAGGATAAATAGTGTTTAAAGCCTTCAATCGCATTTCCGAAAAACCCTCTTTTTGAATTGATTCTTTGGGTTCTAATAAGGCCAATTGGATAGTATATTCTTTAGAATGTTTCAACAAAACTGTAGTAGTATTCAAAATTAGTCCAATTTTATCGGTGTTGAGCAAAACGAAATTTTTTCTGTTTAAGATGAGCTCTTTCGTTAATGTCTCGTCTTGTAATACATCTTTCCCCGAAATTTTAACGAACCTTGCTTTAGGATAGTTTTGTAAAATAAAATCTTCATATAATGCACTAACCGCATCACTTACCACCACTAAATTTCCATTCTTATCGGAAATGTATTTTAAAACCATCAATGCTAAGTCATTTTTAGACGGTATACTAACAAATGTTGTAGCTGATTTTTGTGCACTATCTTCATAATTTGTAACCACAAATGGAATTCCGTTTTTAGAAGTAAATTCACTAATTTTTTCAGTATTTACATCTTCTGATTGATAAAATACTGCTTTTGATTGATCAATATTATTTTTCTTGAGCGAAGAAATTTCTGCTTTTCCGTCTTTACTAATTTCAATTTGAAGATTTTTCAATTCTACCATCACACCCATTTTTTTGAGAGAATCTATTGCGAAATTAGCTCCTGCATAAAACTCAATTTCTTTTGTAGCCTCCGAGATTGGATTTTGAATAAAACTCAAATATTTTTCATTAGAAAAGGATGTCAGAAATGTAATTTCCTTTTTTTCAATTTTATTGATTGTTTTAAGAAGTCCAACTGCTTCAATTTTCTTTTCAATTACAGAACTGGTATTTGCCTCAGAAATCGTTGTCTCAGGTTTTTTATATTCTGAAACTTTATCAGAGGGCATTTTTATAATTATTCCAGATTTTACCCCTTCATTTAGAATTGGATTTACTTCCAATAATTTATCTTGCGACACCCCAGCCATTTTTGATAAACCAAATAATGTCTCTTTTGGTTGAATTTCATAATCAATCCAATTACTTTTTTCAGATTCAGATTTAACTGATTTATTTTCAGCTGTTGTAGAATCCGATTTCTCTTCATTTTGAGGCTCTGAAACCGCTACTTCTTCTTCAATCTTATCAATTTTGGTTGGAGTTTCAGTAATTTTAGGCTCCGATTTAATTTCTTCATTTATAGGAGTTTGTTCAACTTTCGTTTCTTGTTTTGCTTCTGTTTTCTGAACTAAACTTGAAGAAGTGCTTCCCGGTATAACAATTCGTTGTCCGGTTTGAAGCATTCTTACAATTTGAGGGTTTCTTTGCTCTAATTCATCAATAGTTACCCCATATTTTTTTGATAAACCATATTTAGTTTCTCCGTCTTGTACTAGATGAAATTGACCATTTTGATTGTTTTCATTCTGACTACCTTTTACCGGAATTCGCAAGATTTGGCCGATTTGTAAAATTCCTGACAATGAATTTTCTTCCATCAAATCATCAACTGTCAGACCATATCTTCTTGAAATCCCATATAATGTTTCTCCAGGAAGTACTTCATAACTTATAAATTCTGTAGAAGTAAAATTTGATGTCTTATTTTGTGTTTTTGAGGGATTAGTATCTACTCCTCCTCTAATTTCAAGTTGATGACCAGCTTGAAGCATTTTGATAATGTGTGGATTTTGTCTTTCCAATTCACCAATGGAAATACTAAATCTTCTTGAAAGTCCAAACTTAGTTTCCCCAAATTTCACATCGTGATAAATAATTCCATCAGCGTTCGTATTTGAAATGTTCATCGGTTTAGAATCTTTAGGCTGACTTTTTACAACAGAATTGGGTATGGTGAGCACTTGACCTTCTTTAATTCCATCATAAATATCAGGATTCAATTGATATAAATCGTTTGGTGTTACTTTGTATTTTCTGGCAATGGAAGATACTGTTTCGCCTTTAATTACGGTATGTTTAGAAGAATTTTCCTGTGCGAACCCACAAAAAAAATTCAATTGAAACACCATTAAAAACAGTAAAATATGTTTGTTCATTTGTTGATTTTGCAATAGTAAACAAAAACTTACTTTTAATGTATAAATTTAAAAAAAAACCTTCAGAAGTTGAGTACTCCTGAAGGTTGTTATTAAGATTGTTATTAACAATTTTTTAATACACAAAAATGGCTCTCTCGCCCATAAAATCATTTACTTCGTTAGCAACTTCTTCAATGATTTTTTCATTAGTATGATTTTGAATAACCCGGTCAATGAATTCAACTACTGTCTCCATATCGTCTTCCATCAATCCTCTTGTTGTAATAGCCGGTGT
Source organism: Flavobacterium sp. (assembly GCF_044339515.1). Lineage (GTDB taxonomy): Bacteria > Bacteroidota > Bacteroidia > Flavobacteriales > Flavobacteriaceae > Flavobacterium. The sequence continues at coordinate 56,413 of NZ_JBIIVK010000014.1, read as the reverse complement.
ACCGACTCGTATTCCGGAAGTAACAAAGGGGGATTTATCATCAAAAGGAACCATATTTTTATTCACAGTAATTTCGGCTTTTACTAATGCATTTTCCGCTTCTTTACCGGTGATATTTTTGTTGCGTAAATCAATAAGCATCATGTGGTTATCCGTTCCACCTGAAATGATATCATAGCCTCTTTTTACAAATGCTTCCGCCATGGCTTTTGCATTCTTTTGAACTTGCAATGCGTACCTGAAAAATTCGTCTGATAAAGCTTCGCCAAATGCAACTGCTTTTGCTGCAATAATGTGTTCTAAAGGTCCGCCTTGATTTCCGGGAAATACAGCGGCATCCAGCAAAGAAGACATCATTCTGGTTTCTCCCTTAGGGGTTTTAATTCCGAATGGATTTTCAAAATCTTTACCCATCAAAATCATTCCGCCACGAGGTCCACGAAGGGTTTTGTGCGTAGTAGTTGTAATAATATGACAATAAGGAACAGGATCATTCAACAAACCTTTGGCAATCAAACCGGCAGGATGTGAAATATCGGCTAGCAAAATAGCTCCAACGCTATCGGCAATTTCTCTAAAACGTTTAAAATCCATATCACGCGAATAAGCAGAAGCACCTGCAATAATCATTTTCGGATTTTCTTTGGTGGCAATTTCTTGAATTTTATCATAATTCAATCTGCCTGTTTCTTTTTCAACCCCATAAAAAACAGGATTATATAATCTTCCTGAAAAATTAACAGGAGAACCATGTGTTAAATGTCCACCATGTGATAAATCGAAACCTAAAATTTTGTCACCCGGTTTTAAACAAGCAAAAAATACAGCTGTATTGGCTTGCGAACCCGAATGCGGTTGAACATTCGCATACTCAGCTCCAAACAAAGCTTTTGCTCTGTCGATAGCAATCTGTTCCACTTGATCTACCACTTCACAACCGCCGTAATAACGTTTGCCCGGATAGCCTTCAGCATATTTGTTGGTTAATACAGAGCCAGCCGCTTCCATCACCTGATCACTCACAAAGTTCTCAGAAGCAATCAATTCCAATCCGTGAATTTGTCTGTCTTGCTCATCTAAGATAAGCTCAAAAATTTGTTCGTCGTGTTGCATTTGATAATATTTCGTTAAATTGAGCTCAAAATTACGAAAATTGTTTGTTAAATTAATAGTTAATAATATATTTGATTGATAATTTTTCAACATTAAATTCAAAAAAAAATGCCTGCAAAAACAAATGATCCTAACCGAAAATGTTGGTTAGATGTTCCGGGAAACAGTGACTTTCCAATTCAAAATATTCCTTTTGGTGTTTTTTTGACTAAAGATGATATTATAACAATTGGAACTAGAATTGGAGACTATGCGATTGATCTGGGAGCAATGCAACAATTAAATTATTTTGAAGGTATCGAACTTACAGATGATATGTTTATGCAAGATACCCTGAATGATTTTATATCTGACGGAAAAAAAACTTGGCGATTAGTTCGAAATAGAATAGGTGACATTTTTGACATTAACAACCCAAAACTAAGAGACAATAATCAGCATCGCAACATCATTATTTTCAATATTAATGAGGTTGAAATGCAATTGCCGGTTTTAATTGGCGATTACACAGATTTTTATTCCAGTAAAGAACACGCTACCAATGTTGGAAAAATGTTTCGTGATCCAGAAAATGCACTATTGCCGAATTGGCTTCACATTCCGGTGGGTTATCATGGAAGAAGTTCTACAATTATTCCATCCGGTATTCCGGTACACCGACCAATGGGGCAAACATTACCAAATGGTGATACTCAGCCCGTCTTTGGTCCTTCGCGATTAGTTGATTTTGAATTAGAAACCGCTTTTATTACAACAGATGCAAATATAATGGGTGAAAACATTCCGGTCTCTGAAGCAGAAGATTATATTTTTGGGATGGTTCTATTAAATGATTGGAGTGCAAGAGATATGCAAAAATGGGAATATGTTCCACTAGGACCCTTTTTGGCTAAGAATTTTGCCTCATCCATTTCGCCTTGGATTGTAACAATGGATGCCTTGGAACCCTTTAGAACAAAAGGTCCAAAACAAGAACCTGCTCCACTTCCTTATTTACAACAAAAAGGAAAACATACATATGATATAAATTTAGAAGTTTACCTGACACCTAATAATGGAGAAGCAAATTTGGTTAGTAAATCAAATTTTAAATACATGTACTGGTCAATGGCACAACAATTGGCTCATCATACTTCAAACGGCTGTAAAGTAAATTCAGGTGATATGATGGGTTCTGGAACCATTTCGGGACCAACTCCTGAGAGTTTTGGTTCGATGTTAGAACTTACTTGGGGAGGAAAAAACCCAATCAAATTATCAAATGGAACCGAACGTAAATTTATTGAAGATAATGATACAGTTACCATGAGAGGATACTGCAAAAATAGCCAAGTGAGGATTGGATTTGGAGAAGTATCAAGTAAATTGCTCCCTGCTTTTGTTAGAAATTAATTGTTGACTCCGGTTTTTTGACCGGAGTTTTTTTATATTTATTCATTTCTATATTTTCTATCATTTAATACAGATTTCTAGCCCGGATTGAAGTAGAAAGCCTTTTGCAGTCTAGTAGTATTTTTTCTTGCTAGAAAAGAGCGACTAACAGAAACTCCTTTTTTGGCTTAGAAAAAAAAACTAGACAAAAAAGCTTGGAACGGAAAGCCGGATTAGCTTTAAAAAATAAATATATTTGCTAAAATTTAACTGATGAAAAAAATTACTTTTTTGTTTTTAGCTCTTATTTTGGCTTCTTGTGGTGTGAAGCAAACGACCAACAGATTAACATCGGGAGATTATGATGGTGCAATTGAATCGGCAGTAAGAGGTTTGCGTGGCAACAAAAATGCAAAAGGAAAACAAGACTATGTCTATTTGTTGGAGGAAGCTTTCGCTAAGGCAAAAGAACGTGATTTACGAAATATAGAAACGTGGTCGCAAGATGCTAATCCCGCCAATTTAGAGAAAATTTTTAATGCTTATATAAATTTGAATAATAGACAAGAGTTGATTCGTCCTTTGCTTCCGCTGAAATTATTGAACGAAGGTCGGGATGCTATTTTTCCCATGGAAAATTATTCAACAGAAATTGTCAACAGCAAAAATGCTTTGTCTAATTATTTGTACACCAGTTCTAAAAATGAATTAAAAACTGCCAATAAACTTCAGGCCCGAGCTATTGTAGACGATCTAGTTCATTTGAATCAAATTAATCCCGGCTTTAAAGATGTAAATAGTCTGTTGGAAGAAGCTCGATTTAAAGGAACTGATTTTGTGCACGTTTACACGAAAAACGAAACGAATATTATGATTCCGGTTCGTTTGCAAAATGATTTATTAGACTTCAGTACGTATGGTTTAAACGATAAATGGACGGTTTACCATAGCAACAGACAACAAGGAATTACCTATGATTTCGGAATTATTTTGAATTTTAGAGAAATAAATATTTCGCCCGAACAAATTAGAGAAAAAGAAGTTACACAAGAAAAACAAATTAAAGACGGTGTAAAAAACTTGGTCGATGCGAATGGAAATATTGTTCGTGACAGTTTAGGCAATCCTATCAAAGTGGATAAATTTATAACGGTGAAAGGAACTGCTTATCAGTTTACCCAGTTCAAAGCCTGTCAAGTGACTGCAAAGGTGGATTATATTGATTTCAATAACAATCAGTTGATTAATTCGTATCCGCTGGCAAGTGAATTTATTTTTGAACATATTTATGCTACGGTTCGTGGAGATCGACGTGCATTTGACGAACAATTTGCATCTTATTTCGGCAGAAGAGCAGTTCCGTTTCCGAGCAATGAACAAATGGTTTATGATACGGGTGAGGATTTGAAAGCGAAGTTGAAGGATATTATTAGTAGAAATAGAATTAGAAGGTAATTTTGTTTTGAAACTAAACTCAATGGAACACGGATTGAACGGATTTGCGTTGCAAAACGCGGATGTTCACGGATTTTGATAGCTTCGCTATGTAGATTTCCACGGATTAAAAACTGCTAAAATAGCACTATTATCATCGCCTCGTTTCCCCTCTCCTTTGGAGAGGGGTTGGGGTGAGGTTTTATAAGTTTAAATATTTTACAATTGGATTCTGAAAACTGAGACTGCTACTGCGAACTAAACCAAAACTCTCTTCAAACCCGCCACCTCAATCCCATCGTGTGATTCATGATAAACACATTTTCCTTCTTTTATCAAAAGAATTTGTGGTGATTGATGCATGACATCAAACCGATTGGCAATTTCGTTTGAAATATTTCTGAATTCTAATAAGTCTAAAAAATAAGGCTGTAATTGTTCAATTGAAAAATCATATTCGTTTTCAAAGTTTTTCAACGCAAAACGACTGATGCTGCATCGTGTACTATGCTTAAAAATCAAAACAGGTTGTTGATACGATAATTCAGTGATCTCGTTAAGTTGACCTAAATCAGTTAATACCCTCCATCCTACTTTGGATGATTTTACTTCTTCAGATCTCTCGAATAAATTAGTAAAAAAACTCATTTTGACGTATTATAAGACATTTTGACTTGCTTTTGAAATGATTTTATTCAAAAAACAGTCATTTTGTCTTAGATTAAGATTTGGAATAATAGTTGACAATTCTCTCACAAAGGTAACAAACATATAGGTATTTACTTGACTCAAAAAAAATAAAAATATTACAAATGAATTTAAAAAATTTAACCATTAAATCGCAAGAAGCTTTGCAACTAGCTCAGCAAATTGCACAAGGTTTTGGTCAGCAACAACTGGAAAACGAACATATTTTTAAAGGAATTTTAGAAGTAGATCAAAACGTTGCTCCGTTTATTTTGAAAAAAATGAATGTGAATGTCAACTTATTTTCTCAGATTTTAGATAGTACAATCCAAAGTTTTCCAAAAGTTTCCGGGGGCGAAATTATGCTTTCCCGTGAATCCGGAACGATGTTGAATGAAGCTTCCATCATTGCCAAAAAAATGAATGATGAATATGTTTCGATTGAACATTTACTTTTAGCTATTTTCAAATCTAAAAGTAAAGTTGCTCAGATTTTAAAAGATCAAGGTGTAACCGAAAAAGGTTTAGAAGCGGCCATTTCTGAATTAAGAAAAGGCGAACGAGTAACTTCCGCCTCAGCAGAAGAAACCTATAACGCATTGAATAAATATGCTAAAAACCTAAACGAATTAGCAAAAAATGGCAAACTCGACCCAGTCATTGGGCGTGATGAAGAAATTCGTAGAGTGCTTCAAATTCTTTCTCGCCGAACAAAAAATAATCCAATGTTAGTGGGTGAACCCGGTGTTGGTAAAACCGCCATTGCCGAAGGTTTAGCTCACCGAATTGTAGATGGAGACGTTCCCGAAAACCTGAAAGACAAAATCGTTTTTTCGTTAGATATGGGTTCGTTAATCGCCGGTGCCAAATACAAAGGTGAATTTGAAGAACGCTTAAAATCAGTTGTCAAAGAGGTTATTGCTGCGGAAGGTGACATAGTGTTATTCATTGATGAAATTCACACCTTAGTGGGTGCCGGCGGTGGCGAAGGTGCGATGGATGCCGCCAACATATTAAAACCTGCTTTGGCTCGTGGCGAATTACGTGCCATTGGTGCCACCACGTTAGACGAATACCAAAAATATTTTGAAAAAGATAAAGCTTTAGAAAGACGTTTTCAAAAAATTATGGTGGATGAACCGGATACGGAAAGTGCGATTTCGATTTTACGTGGAATCAAAGAAAAGTATGAAACGCACCATAAAGTACGTATCAAAGACGAAGCAATTATTGCAGCTGTCGAATTATCGCAACGCTATATTTCCAACCGATTTTTGCCGGACAAAGCCATTGATTTAATGGATGAAGCCGCTTCTAAACTTCGAATGGAAATCAATTCAAAACCGGAAGAACTAGATGTTTTGGATCGAAAAATAATGCAATTGGAAATCGAAATAGAAGCCATTAAACGGGAGAATGATGACGCTAAACTGAAAATTTTAGGATTGGAATTAGCCAACTTAAAAGAAGAACGCAACGAGATTTTTGCCAAATGGAAATCCGAAAAAGAAGTAGTGGATAACATCCAAAACGTAAAAATTGAAATCGAAAACTTCAAGTTAGAAGCCGAACGTGCAGAACGTGATGGCGATTATGGAAAAGTTGCCGAAATCCGTTACGGAAAAATCAAAGAAGCTCAAGAACGTTTGGACATCCTTCAAACACAATTAATAGAAAATCAGTCCGGAACTTCCCTAATAAAAGAAGAAGTTACTCGAGAAGATATTGCCGAAGTAGTAGCAAAATGGACAGGAGTTCCTGTGATGAAAATGCTACAAGGTGAACGTGAAAAATTATTAAAATTAGAAGATGAATTGCACCATAGAGTGGTTGGTCAAGAAGAAGCCATTGAGGCAATTAGTGATGCTGTTCGCAGAAGTCGTGCCGGATTGCAAGATATGAAAAAGCCCATCGGAACATTTCTTTTCTTAGGAACAACCGGCGTCGGAAAAACCGAATTAGCGAAAGCCTTAGCTGAATATTTATTTGATGACGAAAATGCCATGACACGAATTGATATGAGCGAATACCAAGAACGTCACGCTGTGAGCCGATTAGTAGGTGCTCCTCCGGGATATGTGGGTTATGATGAGGGCGGTCAGTTGACCGAAGCCGTGCGTCGAAAACCGTATTCTGTCGTATTGTTGGACGAAATTGAAAAAGCTCATCCTGATACATTCAACATACTATTACAAGTATTAGATGAAGGAAGATTAACGGATAATAAAGGTCGCGTAGCCGATTTCAAAAACACCATCATCATTATGACTTCGAATATGGGAAGTCATATTATTCAAGAGAAGTTTGAAAATCTATCGGGTGGGATTGAAGCCGCAACCGAAGCCGCTAAAGTGGAAGTATTAGGTTTATTAAAACAAACCGTACGTCCTGAATTTATCAACCGTATTGATGAAATCGTAATGTTCACGCCATTATCCAATGCAAACATTCGAGAAATTGTTGGCTTACAGTTAAAAAGTGTCACCAAAATGTTAGCTCAACAAAACATTACGATGGATGCCACTCCTGAAGCGATTGATTATTTAGCGAAGAAAGGCTATGACCCACAATTTGGAGCCCGACCGGTGAAACGAGTGATTCAACGCGAAGTATTAAACAAATTATCAAAAGAAATTTTGAGTGGCACCGTAAAAACCGACAGCATCATTTTGCTTGACAGTTTTAATAACGAATTGGTTTTTAGAAACCAAAGTGAATTAGTAAAGTAAGTATTTTTTTGGCCACAGATTCACAGATTTTCCTTTGAAATTTTAAAAATAGTAGAAAATAATCAGCGAATCTGTGGCTAAATACAAGTCATTAAAAAATTTACACCTCAGATTTCGAAGTTTTGATTAGATTTAAAGTATATGTAATTAGTCTAATAAAATTAAGATATGATATCAAAATTCGTTAATTCGTGGCAAAAATAAGTCTTAAAAAATTAGTATGTCATAAATTGAATAGTTTCTCAGTCAAAAGTACCTATTTAGAAATGTGTTAGTGTTTTTTTTTATCTTTGATAAAAAAAATCAAATGAAGATTACAAAAATTCTTATTTTCTTTTTTTTATCATTGAATCTCTTTTCTCAAAATATTGATAAAACCCCTAATCGTGATAAATATGATTTAAAAAATATAAAAAAACATTATTTTGACATTGATGGAGTTGAAATATCTGAAGAAATTTACAATAAGAAATTTAGAGAACGAGGAGTTTCAGCATGGGAATACATAAAAAAGGATAGTGGATATATACATCGTCTTCATGAAAAGAGATATGATTTTTTTCAGTTAGATTATAAAAAGTTTTTAAATAAGATCGAGATATTAACTAAAAAAAAACTATCCGATAGTTCTATAATTTTAATTGAATATATATACAGAGATGATTTGTGCTCATCTAATTCAACAAACTATTATGATAGAGCAGAAATTAACAAAAAAAAGGTTTTCACGAATAAGTACCGAGAGAAATTGAACCAAAATTTTAAAAATATATTATATTTTGTAATATTTGAAGAGGGAATTAATTTGAAAAATTCTAATACTAAAAATGAATATTATTACACAGATAAAAATAATGAACTTAAATTATCGTTTTTTAAAAATAATTCATTGTGCGGCTCTTTCATGATAGTAAATACAGATAGTAAAGCATTTATTCTAAATGGTGAGTTTAATGCTGAATCTATGATGCTTTTTTTAGAACCCAATAATTGGAAAAGTATTTTTTATGAAGACTAATATTGTTTTTTTTATTTTACTTTTATTTTCATTGACACCAAGCTTTTCATTTTGTCAAGAAATTAATAAGTCTGCTTATAGTAATAGTACCACAACTAATGATAGAATATATTTAGAAAGCGAAGTCGATATCAAACCTAAATTAATGTATGGCGAAAATGCCATGCAACGTTTCATTGCACGAAACCTAAAACAAGACATCAAAGAGCCGGTGGTTCCCAAAATTGTGTGCAGTTTTATTGTAGAAATCGACGGAACAATCTCAGATATTAAAGTACTAAATTCTGTTTCAGAGCACTACAAAGCCCAAACCATTAAAGTGTTCACCAAGTTTGACGAACCTTGGTATCCTGCCGTTAAAGACAAAAAGCAAGTGCGTTGCCAATACGTTTATACGATTAATTAAGCACAAAAAAAACACCAACCGGCACAGTTGGTGTTTCAACTTAACAAACTAACAAGAGATCTATTGCGAATAATAGATTCTGTTTATCGGTATGATGGTTCCTTGTTTCAAAATCACTTTGTCGTCCGTAATTCCCCAAATGGTAGTTTCAACTACGCGTTTAGACAAATCGTCTTCAAAGTAAATTTTCGTCTTAATGTGTTCTAAATTGCCGAGTGCCAACGCTCGTGAAAGTCCGGCAATTCTACTTCTCTTTAATTGTTTATCTTCCAAAACATCTACTTGCGGAAAATGCAAGGAATGAATTGTTTCTTTCTCTATTGGTTCAAAGAAAGTGGTAGCCGTTTCTATCATAAATAGTCTTTTTAATTATAAAACTTAAACGTCCTATATATTCTATTAATCGGAATACCAATACCTTGGGTCAAAATCACACGGTTTTTTGTGACACCGCAAACTTTTGCTTCCACTACCTTCTTAGACTGATTGTCTTCAAAATAAATTTTAATCTTAAAATAATCGAGATTACCGAATGTTAAGGCCATTTTCAACTCAGAGAGTCGTTGATGAATTGCTTCGTTTCTACTTAAAACATCGGACTTGGGGAACACGAGAGAAGAAATTTTCTCGTTTTCGATGGATTCGTAAACAGTAGCCATAAATAGTCAATTTAGGTTAATAATAGATTTAAGGGGAATCAAATTTAACATAAATTTTTAAATAACAATACTTTTATTGATGTTTTTTTAATTATTTTTTAAAAATTAAAGAAAATAAGCTGTTTTCCATCCAAATCACCAAGGTGAAACTTTGAACTTGAAACCTGAAACTTTTAAACCAATTTTCAATGGGCGTGCCCCTCCGCAAGCTACGGGTCGGGCTATCCGCTGCAAGTCCTCGTTCGTCGTGCCTCCTCTCTGTGGGCTTTCCGCTGCTATCCCTCACGCGGGTGAAGTGCTAAGGAAGAGATAAAAGTTATAAAGTAAATATTTATTAATATCTTAGCATTACTAAATAATTGTTATTACTATTGAAAAATAAACTGTACAATGAATAAATTAATTACTATATCTAATTTATTGATAAACATATTTTATTTTTTTCTAATTACCTGTGATATGATTGAAAAAAAAGGTGGTCCATTTGGCTACGGAATAATAGTATTATTTTTCACAATTCCTTTAAATTTACTTATAATTCCAGCTATAATTAGTTTACTCAAAAAATATAAAAACTCTAAATCAATCTTCTACCTAAACTTTTTTGCTTGCATAACTTTAGTATTGAGTCTGTTGTTTTTTAAATTCATATTAAATTATTAATTTAATATCCAAAATATTCCATTTCAAAATAAAAAAATTCTCTCACCGAAGTTATATGACTTAAGAGCACAATATAAAATCAAGCTTTATGACCGAAAATAAAATTGAACTTATCGATTTTTCAGAAGAACTACACGAACCCATCAAAATACTTAATTATGAATGGTTGGAAAAGTATTTTCGGGTGGAAGAAAGTGATCGAATTTCACTTTCCAATCCAAAAGAACAAATTATTGATAAAGGAGGATTTATTTTTTATGCCAAACTAAACGATGAAATTGTTGGAACGGCCTCCTTATTAAAGAAAAACGAAACTGTTTTTGAATTAGGAAAAATGGCGGTTACTTCAAAAGCACAAGGACACAAAATTGGCACTCTCCTACTTGAACATTGCTTAGCCATAGCAAAACAAAAAAACATCAAAACAATTATTTTATATTCAAACACGCAATTAGAATCGGCCATTCACCTTTATAAAAAGTATGGTTTCACTGAAATTGAACTCGAAAAAGGACTTTATGAAAGAGCGAATATAAAAATGGAAAAACAGCTTTGAAAGATTAGATTGAAGTGAAATTGTTTTGAGTTAGATATAACTGGATTATTTCATGATCCAGAGAGGGGGTTTGATGCTAGTAAAATCCATAAAACTTTTGAAAAATGCTTCATGGTTTACTTTCTGATAACTGGATTATTTCATGATCCAGAATGGGGCTTTGATGCTAGTAAAATCCTAAAAACTTTATGCAAAAGTTTTGGAATTTTTTTTACGTCTAAAATTTTCTCAAGCAAGCTTGGAAAAATTTTAGACGTAAAAAAATCCCTTGAGCTGAGCTCAAGAGATTTTACTGTCGGGATGACTGGATTCGAACCAGCGACCCCTAGCACCCCATGCTAGTACGCTACCAGGCTGCGCTACATCCCGAAAAGAGATGGCAAAAGTAAGGGTTTGAAAATAATATCACAAAAATTATAGCATAGAAATTTTCAAATTTATACTTTTATCAAAAAGTATTTTATGAAAAGCGTTGTTAATATTATTCTACTGCTTCTTTTTCAAGTAACTACAGCCCAATCCAAAACCACGACTATCTATTTAATTCGCCACGCCGAAAAAGCAGATAGCTCTCAAAACCCTGAACTTTCAGAAGAAGGCATTAAAAGATCTGTTCGGTGGACAAAACTTTTTGAAAAAACAAAAATTGATGTCTTTTATACTACGTTAACTCGCAGAACCCAAATGACATGCAGCACAATTGCTACTTCCAAACAAAAAGACATGATTTTTTATGATGCTACAAAATTTTCATTAAAAGAAACTATCGAAAAACATCCCGGAAAAACTATTTTAATCGTTGGCCACAGCAATACTATTCCAACACAAATTAATACATTTTTGCAAAAAGACATTTATCCTCAGATAGATGAAGAACAATTTGGGAACCTTTATACTATAACTGTTAATGGAGATAAAATTGAACACAAAATGACGCATCACAAGTAAAAACCTCTCTTTATCAAAAAAATTAGCCACTAATTTCACTAAGTTAGACGAAAAAATTCGTGGCAATTAGTGGAATTCGTGGCTTATCTAAATCTAAAAATGTATTACTGCACTGCAGTCAACGCATTAATAATTCCGTGACCAAACTGTGAATTTTTGGTTGGGTAAAATTGCGATGATTGTTTCATTTTGGTTAACACTTGAGCTTTGGTCCAACTTGGATTTTTTGCCCAAACTAATGCTGCGATTCCTGCCGTAGTTGCTGTAGCTACCGATGAACCACCCACATAATCAGCTTGGTTATTATAGTAACTCAAGACTGGTACTTTATTTCCGGTTCCGGCACGTTCCATCATGATGGTAAAATCAATTTCAGCACCACTATGGCACACATCACATTTTTGGTATGTAGATGCTTCTTTAATTCCGGTTACTGCCACTGTTTCGGGCATCCACGCAGGGAAAATCACACCTACAAAATTGGTAAATGAGGTTGATGTTCCACCTGCACAAAAGATTAATTTACCTTTGTTGTTAGCATAACGAACACCATCTTCAATCCTTCCCACCGAAAAAATGTGTCCCATTGACATCGAAATAATTTTTACATCCGTACGATTTCCTAATGCTGTAAATGCATTTTGAACCCCTCTTTGCTCATGATAGCCATTCAACACTACATCGGAAGAAGCACGATAGGAAACTAAATTAGCATTATATGCCACCCCAACAGGTAAACCGGCATTGTTTCGTGGAGCGGTTGCCACAGAAGCCATACTAGTACCATGGCTACACAAATCGTTTACACCATCTGTTGTGATAGACCAAGGCCAAATTGAATCTACATACGTTCCATATTTTTGCACAAAACGTCCGGAAGATTGACCTGTGTTGAAACTTCCATTCATGAGTGATTGTTGCGGAGATAAACCGGTATCAACCACTCCGATGGTCACACCATTTCCGGAGGTTAAACTCCATGCAGCAGGAATATTGTGTTTGTAAAATGCCCAAGGAACTCTGGCATTAGGCGTAACGGTTGTATAATCAGCTGTACTTAATGTTGATGAACTATAACCACAACCGGAACTGGATTGTATTTGATTATCATTTGGATTTCCTAGATTTTCATAAGTAAAATAACGATAATCCGCAGGTTCTACATAACGAACGTTACGGTTTCTTCTAAGTGCTTCTAATGTTTCTTGTTTAGTGATTCGGACGTCAATTAAATTCAAAAACGGATCTTCATAAATTACGATATCTTCTGTTTGATCTGATTCATAGCGTTGAATCAAATTTAAAATTTCGGTTTGTATTTGGTTGGCCGAATTGGATAGTGAGCGATCAAAATCGTTAGCATTTCTGCCAAACCCGATGGTAACTAAATTATTTCCTTTTAATACGGCACTCCACAACATGTGTGTACTAGCTTCTTTCCAATAAAACTTTTTACTGTTTTGATTAAATGAATTGATTTTGTCATTAATCTGACGAGCCGTTAGAGGTTCTTGCTGATTTTCGATAGTAATTAATTCTTCTTTAAAATCTTCTTCTTTTGAACAAGAAGCAAAAACCAATAACGCCAAAACTGAAATTTTGAATACTTTTTTTATCATACTATTAATTTTTTAGCTTGAGTATGACGAATATAACAATAAAATGATTCAAAAATTAAAAAGTTAATAAAAAGTTAATAAAAAAGGTTGGCGTTTGACCGCCAACCTTTTGTTATTTAAAATGCTAAATTTAGCAGTTGTATTCATTAAAATTTCATGCCGAAGCCCAAGCCGACAATCCACGGATTAATTTCTACCTCGGCAGGAATTACTAAACCCTCTGCTAAATTAGTGGCATCTACAGTAACATCGGTTTTTAAAAATAAACGTTTTACGTCAAAATTCACAAAAAATGTATCGTCAAACATGACGTCAAAACCAATTTGAGCGGCAAAACCGATAGCATTATCATATTCAATATCTTTAACAACATCACCTTCTTTTATGTTATAAAATAAAGTATAATTGATACCGGCTCCCACATAAGGTTTAAATTTTTTCTCTTTTAAAGGGAAAAAATGATACTGAGCAGTCAATGTTGGAGGCAAAAGCATCACGCTTCCTAAATCCACATCAAAACTTGTTGGTCCACCTATTGCAGAAATATCAGACCCAACGGTACTAACATCGTGTTTTGCAGTCCCTAAGATTAATTCGGCTGCAAAATTTTCAGTAAAAAAATAAGTAAAATCCAATTCAGCAACAATAGCGTTGGAAATGGCTACATCGCCACCAATAATACCGATTTTTGCACTTTCGTTCGGCATTACTCCGATACCTCTTAAGCGAACTTGCCATCTTTTAAAATCATTACTTTTTTCTTCTTGAGCTTGAGTGAAAGTTGTCACAAATAATGACAATGTCACTAATGCATAAACTAATTTTTTCATTTTTTTGTTTGTTAGAATTATTATTCAAAAATAATTTTAACTAAAAACAGAAATACTGATAAAAGTCATTGACTGAAAATTATTTCTACTGTATAAAATTTTAGTTTTCGTAAAATTTGTTCATACCTTTGCACACCTATGCAAAAAACGATTAACATACTCAACAAAAGAGCCAAATTTGATTATGAAATTTTGGAGCGATATGATGCAGGAATCGTATTGACCGGAACCGAAATCAAATCCATCCGATTTGGAAAAGCATCGATCACAGAAAGCTTTTGCGAATTTCATAATGGCGAACTATTTGTGATTAACTCACAAGTGGAAGAATATTTGTATGGCACACACTACAACCACAAAGCCAAAAGCGAGCGTAAACTTTTGTTGAATAGAAAAGAGTTAAAAAGTTTAGAAAAAAGTATGCAAAACAAAGGTTTAACTATTGTTCCTTTGCGGCTTTTTATCAACGAAAAAGGATATGCAAAGATGGAAATTGCTTTGTGTCGCGGAAAGAAAAACTACGACAAACGCGAAACGATCAAAGACCGAGACACCAAACGCGATATTGATCGAGTTAAGAAAAGCTTTTAGATTTCTAGAATAAATTTCAATTGAATTTCATAATTGCATTGCGTTAGGGTTTGAAGCGGAAAGCCCGACCGGAGCTTGCGGAGGAACGCAAAAAGTTGAAAAAAGTTTTGCGATTCAAAAAAAATGACTAAATTTGTCATGACAATAATTGGAATATGAAAGATTTACTTAGAACAGCCAGAGAAAAAAAGAATCTCAAAACTCGTGAAGTAGCCCAACTTCTTGGGATAGATCAGGCATTGGTGAGTAAGTTTGAAAGTGGAAACAGAAAACCCACCCGAGAGCAAGTGGTAAAATTAGCTTCGGTTTTGGAGATTGATTTTGAAACGTTGATGGTAGCTTGGTTGAAAGAAAAAATTCTTTATGAAATTGGCGATGATACTAATTTTGGTATTAAAGCGATGAAGGTTGCAGAAAGTGAAATGAAGTATGAACTCACTCCACAAAAGAGAGAATTATCACCTTCGTTGATGGAGATTTTGAATGAAATTGATTCGCTTAAGAAAATTTTAGACCAAAAAAGAGCGTTTGATAGTTTCAGAATTGCTCAAGCCTTAGAGCTAGAATATACGTTTGAAAGTAACCGCATTGAGGGAAACACACTCACCTTGCGAGAAACCGATTTAGTTATTAACGAAGGGTTGACCATTTCCGGAAAAAGTATGCGAGAGCATTTGGAAGCCATTAACCATCAGGAAGCGATTGGTTATATCAAGCAAATGATGGAAAGAGGTTTTAGTTTTAATGAGCGAGAATTGTTGTCCATACATAATCTGATTCTTCGCGGAATAATTCCAGAAGATGCCGGAAGATACCGCAGAGTTCAAGTCATGATTAAAGGAAGTACACACATGCCTCCTCAACCCTATTTGGTTGCCAAAGAAATGGAAGACTATTTTTTGTGGTATGAAAGTGAGAAAAAGAAGTTGCATCCGGTGGTTTTGGCTGCAGAAATGCATGAAAGATTGGTCACAATTCATCCCTTCATTGATGGAAACGGTAGAACTTCTCGGTTAGTGATGAATTTGATTTTGCTGCAACACGGTTATGTAATTGCCAACATTAAAGGCGATTATGACAATCGAATGCGGTATTACAATGCTTTAGAAACCGCTCAGACAAAAGGCAATAAGGACGACTTTTTACTTTTTATTGCTCAAAATGAAAAGGAAAGTTTAAAACGCTATTTAAGTATTATTGGTTCATAAAAATACCCGCTTCGGCGGGTATTGAATTTTAATTTTTAATTATTTTTTTTGTTTTTATTTGACTTTCTTCTTCAATCTGAAGTACATAAACACCTGGTTTTATTATTGTTGTATCAATTTTATCACCAGCATAATTTTCTTTTTCTAAAACTCTTCTGCCCTGAACATCGAATAATGAAATTTTAGCAGAAGTTATACCTTTAACAGAAAAATTAGTAGAAAACGGATTTGGCGAAACTTGAAAAACCGTTTCAGAAAAATCATTTACGGTTAAAGAACAATCTATCGGTGTGCCGGGTATAGCTGCAAATATACCGTTACTAACAGACCAATGTTCCCAACTTCCGCCGGAAACGGTACCACTTTCCCAATTGTCTACATCAAAAAAATGCTCACCACTCATAGTTCCGGGAACTTTATAGACCTTTAAGGCTTGTCCATTATAATTCCATGTTAATGGAACGCCTGACTGAATGGTTTCAATATCGTTTGGATTACTACAATTGGCTTGTACAAAAAAGGCATATTCCTCATAGGCCGGATATTCGCCAAAAACTCTAGCTCTACCGGTTTCATCAATACAAATGGCAACATATTCATTTGCGGCAATACCTTTTACATTCATATTAAAATCATTTTTAAATCGGGCCATAAAAGTACTTTGTCTTCCTCTTCTGTCCGGATTATCATAATGTGTATCGGTAATCACATCATCTAAAAACGGAACGGAAAGAAAATCATCATAACCCAACGTTACATTCGGATGATACGGATTATTCATCGCTTGCGAAGAAGTAACCGAGCCATTTTGAGCATTAAAATATTTGCCACTTAAAATTGCCATTCCGGCACTTGTTCCGCCGATAGGAGCGTTTTTTAAATTGATGTGTTGATTGAGCAAATCTTCTAAAGCGTTATCTTTGAAAAATGATACATAATTCCATTGGTCCCCTCCGGCAAACCAAATCATTTCGGCATTGGCCACTTTATCTAAAACATATGGATTTGTCGCACCCGCAACAGATGTAATTACTAAGGTTTCAACTGAATTAACCGTTACTCCCAAACCGGAATACAAATAATTATTATAGCCATTGCTGCCGGAGCTTCTTAAAACCACAACATCACCGCCATTTGCTTTTTGAAGTAACCACTTCATAGCTTCATCGTGTTCGGAAGCACCGCCCATCAAACAAACACCAAATTCCGGAGTGGTGGTTATGTTGGTTGTATTTCCTGTAAAATAACTGGTATAACCTTGTGCATTTATAAAAACCGGAAACAGTAAAAAGAGTAGTTTTTTGAGCATTGAATTAATTTTTTCATAAAAATAGAAAAAAAACCTTTTGGTTATTATGGTATAATAAAAGTTATTTTTTTTAGACCTGACAGGTTTTAAAAACCTGTCAGGTCTAAATACGAAGAAAATCAAAAGAAATTTTATCTTAAACTACATCCTAATTCTTATCCTCCAACAACGGTACAAATCGAAACTCTCCAAATTCATGTTTTTCAAATTGGGTTTCGTTTTTGCGGATTAATAAGGTCATAATTTGTTCTTTTTCGCCAAGCGGAATCACTAACCTTCCTCCTATTTTAAGCTGAGCCATCAATGGTTTTGGAATTATTGGAGCACCTGCTGTCACGATAATACTATCAAACGGAGCATAATTAGGCAACCCTTTGTAACCATCGCCAAACGTTAGAAGTTTTGGACGAATGCCTAATTTTGGTAATAACAATGAAGTGATTTTAAACAATTCATTTTGTCGTTCCACTGAATAAACTTTAGCTCCCATGGTGCATAAAACAGCGGTTTGATAGCCTGAACCTGTACCAATTTCCAAGATTTTATTCTCCTTTTTTACCTCAAGTAATTGCGATTGAAAAGCTACAGTATAAGGTTGCGAAATAGTTTGACCTGCCCCAATCGGAAAGGCTTTGTCCTGATAGGCAAATTGTTCAAATCCGGAATCAAGAAACAAGTGTCTTGGAATTTTTCGAATGGCTTCCAACACATTTTTGTCGGTAATTCCTTTTTCTTCTAAAATTTTAACTAATTGATTTCTAAGTCCTTGATGTTTTTCAGTATCTCTCACTTGGGGTTCGGGTTAGTTTGGTAAAATTAAACTTTAAAAAATGAACTTGCAAATGTTGGAAGATGGAAGTTGGGATTTACAAGTTGAGAGTTGGGAGTTTTCAGGAAAACGAGAACAGACAATTGATAACCGTTGACAATCAACCAAAAAAAATTCCTAATTTTGCAGAAATAAAAAGAACTATGATTCCTACTGAAACCATTGTTGCGTTGGCAACCCCTTCCGGTGCAGGAGCAATTGCCGTTATTCGTCTTTCGGGAAAAGAGGCTATTGCTATTGCTGCCAAGGTTTTTGTCTCGGTTTCAGAAAAGAATTTAACAAAGCAGAAAACCCATACCATTCATCTAGGTCATATCGTTTCGGACGGAAAAACCTATGACCAAGTATTGGTTTCGATTTTTAAAAATCCTAACTCCTATACAGGTGAAGATGTTATTGAAATATCGTGTCATGGTTCTACTTTTATTCAGCAACAAATTATTCAACTTTTGTTGCGAAAGGGAGCCAAAATGGCTCAACCCGGTGAGTTTACGTTACGGGCTTTTTTGAATGGAAAATTAGATTTGTCACAAGCGGAAGCGGTGGCCGATCTGATTGCTTCTGATAACGAAGCTTCTCACCAAATTGCAATGCAACAAATGCGTGGCGGATTTAGTAATGAAATTGCTCACTTGCGTCAAGAGTTACTAAATTTTGCCTCTTTGATTGAATTAGAGTTAGACTTCGCAGAAGAAGATGTTGAATTTGCAGACCGTACCCAGTTTAATGAACTTTTAACCCGAATTGAATTTGTGTTGAAACGCTTAATCGATTCATTTGCTTTGGGTAACGTCATTAAAAACGGAATCCCGATTGCCATAGTAGGAGAACCAAATGTGGGTAAGTCCACCCTGCTCAATGCGTTATTAAATGAAGAACGAGCAATTGTTTCCGACATCGCAGGAACAACTCGTGACACCATCGAGGATGAATTAGTGATTGAAGGCATTGGCTTTCGATTTATCGACACTGCCGGAATTCGTGAAACAACCGATCATGTAGAAAGTATTGGTATTAAAAAGACGTTTGAGAAGATTGAGCAGGCACAGGTAATCCTATATTTGTTTGATAGTTTCAGGTTTCAGGTTTCAAGTTCGGAATACCTAAGTGAAATTGAAAAGGTGAAGAATAAATATCCTTTAAAACCGCTTGTTGTGGTTATCAATAAAGTTGATTTGTTATCTGAAAATGAAATTATAACTATTCGTCAACAACTTGAAACCTTAAACTTGAAACCTGAAACCATTTCTGCTAAAAATAAAATCGGCATCGATGAACTCAAGCAAACCCTACTCTCTTTTGTAAATACCGGAGCTTTGCGAAATAATGAAACTATTGTTACCAATTCACGACATTATGATTCGCTTTTGAAAGCGTTGGAAGAAATTCAGAAAGTGAAATGGGGTCTTGAAAGTAATCTTTCTTCTGATTTGATGGCAATCGATATTCGCGAAGCCTTATTTCACTTTGGTGAGATTACGGGCGAAGTAACGAATGATGAATTGTTGGGGAATATTTTTGCGAATTTTTGTATTGGGAAGTAATTACTTTTCTTTTATTTGTTAACTACCTATTTTTGTTGACTTTATAACAAATATTCTTCTTTTATTTGTTGCCCAACAACCTTTTATTCGTTATATTTGTTGTTCTATTGTTGCCCAATGATGGAATTTGTTGCCCAAATTCAAAGGCAACAATATTGGCGAAATGATGCTACATATTGCTACACTTCGCTACATTATGCAACACAACGCAACATATTATGAGTAGCAATATGGCAATTCCGAAAACCTGTTCTTACTGTGGCAAAGCTTTTATAGCTAAGACCACTTTAACGAAATATTGTTGCCATGTTTGCAATCAAAGGCATTATAAGCAAAAAGCTAAAGAAGAAAAAATTCAAAAAACATTAGTAGAGCAACGGCAAACAATGCAAAGTTTGCCATCCTTGCAAACTGCAAACTCCAACTCTCTTACATCCAAAAACTTTTTATCCGTTCAGGATGCGGCAGAACTAATTGGAGTTAGCCGATGGACAATCAACAGAATGATAAAACGTGGAGAACTACAAATTCACAAGTTTGGTAGAAAGAAAATAATTCAACGCACACAGATAGATAAACTTTTTAATTGATGGTACAATGAAAGTAACTTTAAGACAAAGACAGAAAGCAAATAAAATCAGTTTGTATCTTGATTACTATAAAAATGGTAAACGAGAATATGAGTATTTAGGTTTATACCTCATCCCGGAACCAGAAAAAGGAAAACTCACACAAGCACAAAAAGACGAAAACAAAAAAATCCTTTCTTTAGCGGAAAGTGTTCGTTCCAAAAGACATTTAGAAATTCAAAACGGAATGTATGGTTTCAATGACCAGGAGAAGTTAAAAGGCTACTTCATTATATATATGGAAACATTAGCCGAAATGAGAATGGAAAGCAAAGGCAATTATGACAACTGGGATAGCACAATCAAGCATTTAAGAAAGTTTTGTCCAAAAGATATTTCCTTCGGGCAATTGGATAGAAAGTTTGTGGAAGGTTTCAAAGACTACTTAACCAAAACAGCAAAGACACCAAGCAATAAAAATCTTTCTGATAATTCAGCACACTCCTATTTTAATAAATTTAGAGCAGCTTTAAAACAAGCCGTTAAAGATGGAATTATCCGTTCCAATCCTGCCGAGCAAGTAGATTGTTTACCACAAGGCGACAGCGAAAGAGAGTTTCTGACATTAGAAGAATTACAAAGCATGCTAAAACACGAATGTGAAATACCAATCCTAAAAACAGCATTTGTATTCAGTTGCCTAACAGGTTTACGATGGTCAGATATAAATAAATTAGTTTGGTCAGAAGTGCAGCACTCAAATGATTACGGTTGGTATATTCGTTTTAGACAAAAAAAAACCAAAGGAGCAGAAACATTGCCAATGTCAGACCAAGCTCGTGATTTATTAGGTGAAATCGGTGAGCCCGAAGAAAGAGTTTTCAAGGGACTAAAATATAGTGCGTGGCACAATCTAAAATTACAACAATGGGTAATGAAAGCCGGAATTAGTAAAACTATTACATTCCATTGTGCTAGACACACTTATGCAACTTTGCAACTTACGTTAGGAACTGATATATTTACAGTATCTAAATTATTAGGTCACAAAGACATAAGAACTACACAAGTATATGCCAAAATAATTGATGAAAAGAAAATGGAAGCAGCTAACAGAATAAAATTAGATTTTTAAAATGGATATAAAACAAATTCACTTAGAAGTTATTCCTCATTTGGAGAAACTTTTTTTTCCAACATTATTGTTAGGGGAAGAAATATCATATACTAAAGACGAATTTGGTTATTGGACGCGTTCTAATAAAGACAAAAGCCCAGATGATTATGACTATATTCCTAATAGAATAATCAATATATCACCTTCCGAAAACTTAAGCCGTATCAAAACATATTTTGAATTAAGTTATTTTACTCCAAAACAATTAGAATTTATTTTTAGTCAATTAGACAAATCATTAATTAAATTTAACCAAATACCTTTGGAAAAATTTATATCATACGACAATTCAAATATTAAATTTAAACTCTTTGAAAAAGACTTAAGTTCAAAAAAAAGTGAACTCATAGAGAACTATAACGAATTTAAAAAGTCAATTGAAACACCTTCAAGAAAAAAAAGTGAACTTAAAATAAAAAACTCTGGATTTACTTTTAAAATTAAAGCAGGTGCTTCAAAGAAAAGAAAAGCTAGTGAATTATTTGAAATACTAGCTAAAGATAATTATATTGATCTAGCTTCTAAAAGTGATTTTATTGATGCATTCATCGGTAATTATCCAAAAAATAAAATCAATTGGATTGGAGCATTCGGCGATTTGAAATCTTTTATAAATTATACCATAAGTGAAAATTTAATTGAAAAAGTTTCTGCTAAATGGATTTACACGGCAAATCTTTTTATGTGTAAAGGTTTTGAAATCAACAACAATAGTTTAAACGATGCAAAAAAAACGGTTAATGATTTAAGTGTAAAAAAAATAGTAAAATCAATATTATAATCTAATTTAAGCTAACTCATTTCGTTATAAACATGACCAAAAAAGATTTTCACTTTATTAAGTTTGAAGAAGGAGAAATAATGATGCACCCCTATGAGGTTTATCCTTTAGATGGGTATGAAGAACCTGAAAACTTTCCCTATTGCTGCGAATGGCATAAGTCAATTGTAGATTTGTCCATTGAATTTTATGACAAGTTTCCGAACTGTTGCGAAAAACATAAAAAATTCGCAAAGGACTTTAATATTGACAAATCTCGCTATGAGAATATAAAAATTGACATAGTACGTAAAATGAGTTACACAATGCATTTTATTGAAGTCAAAATAAATAACATCGATTGGTACGAAGACACCTTACATTGGTTTGAATACATAGAAAAAAGTTTTGGACATCCAGAAGTTGGTTTATCTCTCTACCTAGAAAACCTTGCTACTTCAATCGAAAACAGCAAAGTAATTCCTGATGAAAAAAAAGTAATCTTTAATAAGTATTTTGAAGATTTATATAAACCGCCTATAAAAGCTAACGATACCGACATTAATATATTATTCACTACCTATTTAAGCTGGTTAAAGCTATTTCCGTTTGAGCTGAGTATTTTTAAAAATCTAAAAGAGCATTTTGAGAAGAAACTACCTTTTATAAAAGGTAAAACAGATCATAACCCTTACACCGGATTAACTACAGCAAAAATTGTTAATCAAAATGAATTAATTGAAAACTTGATAAATAACACAAAAAGCATTCTTTCGCAAGTAGATACAACTATAATGTCAGATATAAAATATAGAAATCAAGCTAATATCTATAACTTAGAAATTCTAAATAAATTACACAAAACAAAACAAGAAACTCTTTTAAAAGAATTTTCAAAACCAGAAACCAAATACATCAAAACAATTAAAAAGTGGCTTGAAAATGAGCAGGACTATTTTTCAAGAGTTGTTCCAATTATTAATCAGAAAGTATTACCAAACACAACATATGCTGAAAAGATAAAAGCATTTAAACTAATAGGAAATGCGGCTCTAATTAAAGAAAAAGCGACTGACTTACATAATTCAATGGTTTTAAAGAATTACGTTAGTGAAGATTGCAAAAAAGACTTTATTAAATTATTCACAGGTCAAACAACAGAAAATAAGATTTCATGGCTTGGTCAAAAAGGGGAATTAAAATCCTTTATTGATTTCTTATTGTCACTTGGTAAAATCGAAAATTGCCAATCCAGCAAATGGCAAATAACAGCAGCTAACTTTAAATTCTTGAACGAAGAGTTTAATTACGAAAAAATGAATAACACAAAAAAAGCAAAAAACGACATCAAAATAAAACAAATAGTTCAGAGAATTAACTAACCAACTCCGCACCGCCTTTATTTATTTTAACTTTTTTCAAACTATCTTTCTTTTGTATGGTTTATAGTTACTAATCCTAACAAAATCAGCACTCCGCCTTTACTCCGCCTCTCAAAGGCGGAGTTCTTTTTACGTCATATTCCAACATATCTTGCACTCGTGTTTGAGGATAAAACCTCTCGTTCTCAAACACGAGAGAGGAAATTTCAACAATAAAATTTCAAAGCAAGATGGAAGAAATAATCCTTCAGAAATTAAGTAATATCGAAACGATGTTACAAGAGCAAAACCTATTAAAAAAGGACGTGCTCAACTTTAACGAAACCTGCACTTATATAGACATAAGTGCATCTCACTTGTACAAAATGACAAGCCAAAAGCTGATACCTCATTTTTGTCCACAAGGGAAAAAACTGTATTTCAAACGTGCTGAATTAGACGAATGGCTTTTACGTAACCGTCAAGACAGTACTGATGAAATCGAGACAATGGCAGCGAATTATTTATTAACTCACAAAAGAAAGTAAGCGATGCCATTCTACGAACCTTCAGAAAAAATGTTCCAAGAAATTCAAGAACATTTAAGAGAGATTACTGTTATTCTTAAAGAAAAACAGCAAATGAACCCAGACGACTTATTCTGCGACAATCAAGAGTTTATGAAAATTATGAACATAAGCAAACGATTAGCACAAAGTTGGAGAGATAGCGGATTTATCGGCTATTGTCAATTAGGTAATAAAATCTATTACCGACTAAAAGACATTCAAGAGTTATTAAATGAAAACTATAAACCGAAGAAAAAATGAGTGAAGTAGCAAACAAACAGCTGATGGTAAGCGTTTATAAAGAGTTTAAATACAACTTAGGAGAAAGAAACCTTATTGATGTTCTTCTAGAAATCAAATCCGACAAATACCAAAGTGAAGTAAATTCAATTCGATACGCATTACATAAAGGAGACGAGAAAACAGCTGATGAAATCAAAAGTAGCCTAAATGGTTTTACAATGTCCGGCACGTATGGAACGAGCAGAACAAAAGCCTCTCTTAACTCCTATTCGCAAATAATCGGATTAGACTTCGACCATATTCCAGTTAATGAACTCGACACTTTAGTAAAACTAATAAACGACTGCAAATACACATTTGCATCGTTTATTAGTCCAAGTGGCGAAGGAATTAAAGTATTCATTAAAATCAACTCCAATGCAACACAGCATGCTACCGCATACAATCAAGTGGCAACTCATTACAAAAACTTATCAGGTTATGATTTTGATGCAAAATGCAAAGACATTACCAGACTTTGTTTTGTTTCTTATGATCCAGAAACTTATATAAAAGACGATGCAACGATATTTGAAGTTCAAGAAGAAGTCATACCACTTCCAAAAGTGCAAAAAATGGAAACAACTTCTTTTGAAGCAACGGATACTTTATTGGATAGATGCCTAAAATTCACAGAGCAAAAAGAACAGTACACCAACGGAAACAGAAACAATTTCATACACTTATTTGCATCCAATGCTAATCGCTTCGGAATATATGAAATAGATACACTAAATTTTTGTACTACCAATTTCGATTTAGACGAAAAGGAAATTAAAAACTCAGTTGAAAGTGCTTATAAAAATCAGTCGGCAGATTTTGCCAAGTTTGCCGACTTTGCCAACCGTAAACCTGCAAAACAAAAAACAATGAATAGTAAAAAATCAAATGAACCAATTGATGAAGAAAACTATTTATTAAACACACCTACAATACCGCAATCGGTTTACGATAACTTACCTCCTATTTTAAAACAAGGAGCAGAAGCGTTTAAAGAAGCTAGAGAAAAAGACACTTTTCTAACAGGTGCGTTAGCAGTTTTGTCAGGTTGCTTACCTAATGTTACTGGTGAATATGGCGGTAGAACCGTTTACCCAAACATATTTTCTTTTATTCTAGCTCCTGCAGCTTCAGGCAAAGGTGCGTTACAATCTTCCAAAGAGTTGGCCGACAAATACCATTTAGAAGTTTTAAAAAACTCAAGAGAGCAAAAAAATGAATATGACCTAAAAATGGCTGCTTACAAAAAAACACAACGTTTTAAAAAGAAAGATGACGATACACAAGAAGAAATTCCCGAAGAACCGCCGTTCAAAATAGTTTTTATTCCCGCAAATGCGAGTAATGCAAGTTTAATTCAGCACCTACAAAAAAACGAAGGGAAAGGAATTATATGTGAAACAGAAGCCGATACAATGGGGCAAGCATTTAAAAATGATTGGGGTTCCTATTCAGATTTATTAAGAAAGGCTTTTCATCACGAAAAGATTTCTATCACTCGTAAAACTAATAATGAATACCATGAAATTAATGCACCTCAACTTTCAGTAGCTTTATCAGGCACTCCTAAGCAAGTCTATAATATAATCTCATCTGCTGAAGATGGTTTATTTAGTCGTTTTATATTCTATGTTTTTAAAACCGATAGTAAGTGGATTGACCCTTCTCCTTATGGCGACAGAGTAAACTTAACAGATCTTTTTGGAAAATTAGCTAATGCAGTTTATGAAATGGTTTTGTTCCATGAAAGTGGCAAAACTACTATTCATTTAACACGAGAGCAATGGAACAAATTCAATCCAACATTCAGTGAATATTTAAGTCAAATAAGTGCATTTGTTTCCGAAGATGCTCAAAGTATTGTCAAACGTTTAGGGCTGGTATTATATCGTTTATGCATGATTTTCACTGCAATAAGAAAGTACCAAGCACAAGAACTAGCAACCGACATTCAGTGTTTAGACGAAGATTTTGAAACAGCTTCACAACTAGTCGAAGTCTATTTAAAACACAACATTCTAATGTTCGAGAACTTGCCAAAACAGGAGGACGAAGAAAAAGGTCCATTTAAGTCCGGACAAAACAAAAAACTATTCTTTGATGCATTACCTCCTCGATTCTCCCGTAAAGAGGCGGTTGAATTAGGTGCTGCCTTCAATTTAGCTGAAAGAACAGTGGGTTCTTTTCTTAAATCTTGTTTAGGCAATTACTTACAACAACCTGAATACGGGACATATACTAAAATCATCTAAAGTGAAACAAAAACAAAAAAAAGAAGTTAAATTTTACTATTTTTGGGGATTAACTTATTTTAATTTAATGGCTTCTAACTTTTTTACTAATCAAGGAGAAAATACACTTTACAAAAAATTTGAAGGTATTTTTACCAATATGCAAAATATCGAACTTTTCAAATCTGTTATTGGATACTTTCGGGCATCGGGTTATTTTGCTATTCGTGAACACTTTCCTCCAGATTTAAAAGTTAAAATCATTGCTGGTATTAATGTTGACCCATTTATTGCATTAGCTCAAAAGCAAGGGTTATTATTTAATCTTAAAGCTAAGGACGCAAAAGATAGTTTCATTGAACAAATTCAAGATGATATTTTTAAAGCGAAATACAGTAGTGAAATAGAGAAAGGAATATTATTATTAATTGATGATATTGTTTCAAATAGAATAGAAATAAGAGCACACAACTCTAAAAAATTACACTCTAAATTTTATATTTTTTTATCGCCTAACTTCAATGAGCACAATCCAAACGGAATGGTAATAATGGGTTCGTCCAATTTATCTGCACAAGGATTAGGGTTAGAAAATGTTCAATTCAATTATGAAATGAATATTGAATTAAGAGATTATGAAAATGTAAAATTTGCAAACACAGAATTTGAAAAACTTTGGATTGAAAGCACACCAATACTCCCAGTTGATGCTCCTTCTTTAATTAAGAAAACTTATTTAGATGTAACTCCAAAGCCTTTTGAATTATATGTAAAGTTCTTAATCGAATTCTTTGGAAAGAATATTGATTATGATCCTGATAGTATTAGTGATATTCCGCTTAAAAAGTTCAAAAAACTAAGCTATCAGATTGATGCTGTCAATCAAGGATATGAACTGTTACTAAAACATAATGGTTTCTTTTTAGCTGATGTTGTAGGGACAGGTAAAACTGTAATGGCTGCATTGTTGGCTAAAAAATTCATTATCAATAATGGACCAAAAACTAAAATTTTAGTTGTTTATCCACCAACACTGGAGAAAAACTGGAAAAGCACATTCAAAGAATTTAGAATTGATGAAAAATGCCATTTTATAGCTAATGGAAGTTTGAATAAAATTGTTGATGGAGACCATAATTATTCCGATAAAGAAAGATATGATTTAATCTTGGTTGATGAAGCTCACAAATTTAGAAACCATAGTAGTTTACAATTTCAAAATTTACAAATTATCTGCAAAGCAGGACGTGAGAATATTGGAGGAATAGAAGGATTTGAAAAGAAAGTTGTTTTGATTTCTGCTACACCTTTAAACAATAAACCAGATGATATTTACAACCTTATTTCTTTATTTCAAGATATACGAAATAGTAATTTAGCTGTGACTAATCTGCAAAAATTTTTCTATCCACATATTCAAAAATATAAAATTCTCATCCAACAAACACCTTTAGATTTAAATGCAATTCACGAAATTTTTGAAAACATAAGAGACCTTGTAATTAAAGATATTACTATAAGAAGAACAAGAACTGATTTATTTAAAAATGAACGCTACAAAAATGATTTGATAGCTCAAGGAATTATTTTTCCAAAAGTAGCTGACCCATTTAAAAATGAATATGAGCTTAATTCAATTTTAGCGGCATTATTTTTAGAAACAGCAAATAGTATCATCGATAAAACCAAAATAGACTTTTTCCGTTATCAAGCAATTGCATATTTAACTGACGAAGCTAATGCCGGAACATATCAAAACGCTAAAACAGTTTCTCGCTCGTTAGCATACATTATGCAAACCCAATTAATAAAACGATTGGAAAGCAGCTTCTATGCTTTTAAAAAATCATTAAATAAAATCACTACTTCTACAAAGCAAATGATTGAAATGTATGAAAGAGATAGTGTTTTTATTGCACCTGATTTAGATATTTCAGATTTGCTAAACAAAGGAATGACTGATGAAGAAATTGAAATTGAAATTCTAAAGATTGACGATGACAAACCAAAAAATAGAGTTTTCAAAAGGGAAGATTTTAAAGATGGTTTTATTGAAGGATTAAGAGTGGATTATGAAAATTTAGTAAAACTAAATGATCAATGGCAATTGATAGAGCCACATAATGACCCAAAATGGAATGTATTTATTGAACTTTTAGAAACTGAATATTTCAATAAAACCAAAAACGAATTAGGTAAATTAGTAATCTTTACTGAAAGTTCAGATACTTTAAACTATCTAACAGAAAGATTAAATGAAGAAACAGATTATAAAGTACTTTCAATCACATCTGAAAACAGAAACAGACAATTTGAAACCATACGTGAAAATTTTGATGCCAATTTTGAAGGAATATTCAAGGATGATTTCGATATTATTTTAACTACCGATGTATTAGCTGAAGGTATCAACTTACATCGTGCTAATGTAATTGTAAACTATGATACGCCTTGGAATCCAACAAAATTAATTCAAAGGCTCGGTCGTATTAATCGTATTGGAACAAAAGCGAAATTCATATATAATTATAATTTCTATCCATCAGAACAAGGTGATAATCGTATAAACTTACGTCAGAAATCTTTAGTAAAACTACAAAGTGCACACAGTACTTTTGGAGAAGACAGCAAAATATATACGCTCGATGAAATTATTGACCAATTCAATATGTTTGAAGAAAAAGAAGAAGACAAAGACATTAGAACCGAATATTTAGAATGGTTACGAACTTTTAAAGAACAAAATCCAGAAGTGTTCAAAACCATTCAAAAAATGCCTTTAAAATTAAGATGTGTTCGTAATTTAAAAGACAACCAACATAGTATTGCTTTTGTAAAAAATGGTGAGTATAAAAATATTTATATTCAAAATGAAAATGGAGCATCAGTAATAACTTTCGAAAAAGCAGTTAAAATTTTTGAGGCCAACCAAGACGAAGATGGCATTTTGCCTATACCGGAATTACATTACACACAAATAAACAGTATTATAAACCAATTTGAAAAAGACATTACAACTCCTGATATGATTGGTGGTAGTGATGATAAATTGGATGTTAGAACACAATCAGTAATCAATACAGTGTCTAATTGGATTGCAACTATTTTTGACACACAACAATCAAGAGAAGCGGCTTTAAATTTATTACCATTATTGCAAAACGGAACATATTCAAGCTTAACTAACGAAGTGTATAAATTACGAAAAGAACAAAATGCTATTAAATTAGAAAGAGATATAATTTTACTATCTCAAAAATATACATCAAAGATTAAACGGAATATCAAAAAAGAAGTAGAACCGTTAGATCCCAAAATTATCATTTCAGAAACCTTTTTATAAAGAAAAAAGTAATAATGACAGTAACCGAAATAAGAAGTATTCTAGAAGCTCCATACAATCGTAATGTATGGAAAGAGTTCATCAAAACACAATTTACTAATAACCAGTTGACAAAAGACGATTTTACTTTGCAATTGGGTAAAAGCGATTTATATACCGAATGTTACTCATTAGGTAATTATGTAGTAGATGAATATACCAAAATTGGTGTTTTTGAAATTCAATTAGCACCTAAAGTAAATCTTTCTCGTAATCGTGTTGCTTTGCGTAATCTTATTAAAGAAGTTTCTGCACAAGTTGCTGGTGCAATGGTTGTTTTTGTGCAGGGTGATAAATGGCGTTTCAGTTATATTAGTAAAAGAAAAGTAAAAAATAAGAACACTAATCAAATTGAAGATAAAGAAACAGCACCAAAACGTTATACCTATTTGTTCGGAAAAAACGAAAAGGCATTAACAGCTGCAATTCGTTTTGATAAATTGATACAAAAACAACAAGACAACATATTTCAATTTTTAACGCTTAATGATTTCGAAGAAGCATTTTCAGTTGAAAAATTAGGTAAAGAATTCTTTAAAAATTATAAAGATACCTATGAAGATTTTGTTCAGTTTCTTACAGGGAAAAGATATACGAAAAAAGGTAATAAATACGTTGAACAAGTTGTACATGAACCAGATTGGCAATTAACCGCTTTATTTGAAAAAGAAGACAAGCAAGCTCGTGATTTTTGTAAAAGAATGATGGGTAGAATTGTATTTTTATATTTCATTCAAAAGAAAGGTTGGTTAGCTGTTCCACCAAGTAAAAATTGGGGAGAAGGAAATCAAAATTACTTATATGAATTATTTAAAAATTCTAAAAATAAAGACGATTTTTATTATCAAGAATTAGTACCATTATTTTTTAAAACATTAAATAATCCAGACTCTGAAAATGAGAGAAATGATTTTCGTTTTCCTTACTTAAATGGAGGATTGTTTGATGATAGCCATGACAGAAAATTTAATAAGCTACATTTACCTGAAAACATATTTAGTAATTTATTTGAAACATTCAACAACTATAACTTTACAGTTTATGAAGATGCTCCAGATGAACATACGGTAGCAGTTGACCCTGAAATGTTAGGACACATTTTTGAAAATTTATTGGAAGACAATAAAGCTAAAGGAGCTTTTTATACTCCTAAAGAAATTGTACATTACATGTGTAAAGAAAGTTTAAAAGCCTATTTAGTTAGTCAAGATGTGGCAAAAATTACAGATAATGATTTTGCAAACACAACCATTGATAAAATATTATTTCAAAACGAACTTGATACCGAAGAAAAACAATTTGCTGAAAAAAATGCCTATAAAATCATTGACGCTTTAGAACAAGTGAAGATTTGTGACCCAGCTATTGGTTCAGGTGCTTTCCCAATGGGAATGTTACTTGAAATATTTAATACACAAGTTTATTTGCAAGAACTAAAAGGATTTAAAAAAGATATTTCGGATGCTGATATAAAAAAACATATTATCGAAGAAAGCATCTATGGTGTTGATATAGATCCAGGAGCTGTAGATATATCTCGACTTCGTTTTTGGTTAAGTCTTGTGGTTGATGAACCAGTACCACAACCATTACCAAATCTTGATTTCAAAATTGTTTGTGCTAATACCCTAATTCCTTTAGGTAATATTGAAGAATTAGACTTAAATGATAAAGCAGGGAAAGCAGTAAAAGAGCTTGAAAAGTTACGTCATGAATTTTTTAATGTTAGTAGCGAAAACAAATTGAAATTAGAAAGACAATTCAAAAAAATTCAAACAGATTTATTGAGTTTACGAGAATTGGCAACCAAATCTAATTATGACATCTATACTAAACTCTACGAATTTAACCCATTTGAGGATAATTCTTGTTCATGGTTTGATGCCGAATGGATGTTTGGTATCAAAAATGGTTTTGATATTGTAATAGGAAATCCACCTTATGGAGCAAAGCTATCAAAGTCAGAAAAAGATTTATTCAAAAAAACATACAGCGATGTTCACATGCGAACTCCTGATACGTTTAATTATTTCATTTCAAAATCGTTTAAAATACTAAAAGATAATGGTGTGTTGTCATTCATTGTGCCTAACAATTTATTGTTTCAAAATGAAAACACAAAAACACGTTCATTATTAGTAAATACACATCAATTAAAATCAGTTACCAATTTAGGAGACAATGCTTTTGAAAATGCCGACGTACCTACTTGTATTTTTGTTGGTGTAAAAGCAAACAACCCAAGTTATAATATTTATTATAACGACAGCAGAAAGGAACGCATTGAGGAAATTGACTTTTACAAACCTAAAAAAGCTTTTTCAAATACAGATGTAAATGATGCACCAGATATGGTACTCGGTATCAGTAGCGAAGAAATTAAACTTATGAAAGCTATTAATTCAAAATGCTGGAGTATAGATGATATAGCATTAGAAAT
Source organism: Flavobacterium sp. (assembly GCF_044339515.1). Taxonomy (GTDB): domain Bacteria; phylum Bacteroidota; class Bacteroidia; order Flavobacteriales; family Flavobacteriaceae; genus Flavobacterium. The sequence goes on along the minus strand of NZ_JBIIVK010000014.1, from coordinate 24,128 downwards.
GGCTAGCGGTATTAGTACAGGAGGCGATAAAATATTTAGAGTTGAAAAACATTTTGCAATTGATAATGATTTTGAAGAGGAACTTTTAAAACCAGTTTTAGTTGGTGGAGAAATTGATAAGTATAAAATTAATGATTCCGAGCATTTAATAATCTATACTGATAGAAATACCGAATTAAAAAGGTTTAAAAATATATATGATTATTTATTACCTCATAAAGATAAATTAATAACAAGAAGCGAAGCTAAAACAGGTATAATGCCTTGGTTTAGTCTTAACAGACAAAGGTATCCATTACTTTTTGAAGAAGAAAAAATTATAATGAGGCAAACATCTGATTGTATTCGTGCTTGTTTTGATGATTCAGGGTACTATTGTATTGACAGTATTTTAGTTTTTAAAATAAATCCAAAAATTCAAGTTAGTTATAAATATGCATTGATGATGCTCAATAGTAAGTTTAATAATTTTATTTATAAAATCATTACACAAGAAGAAGGCAGAACATTTGCACAAGTAAAACCTCAAAATGTGCGTAAACTATTCATCCCAAAAATTACTAAAAAAGAGCAAGAAGTGTTTGAAATACTATGTGACTATTTGATGTTTTTAAATGATGATAAAAACGAAGCTATTTTTAATCATACACCAAATAAAAGAATTGCCACCAATATAGAGGATATTGCTAATATGATGGCAAATGAGTTATGTTTTGAAGAGCATATGAAAACCAATGATTTAGATGTTTTACAGTTTATAAAACCAAAACCTATTGATGATTTATCAGACAAGAAAGAGCAGGCTGAAATTATTATGAATTTTTACTTATGGCTGCAAACAACAGATAATAAAGTGAGACAAAGAATTAATAGTATTGATATTAAAAGTCCTAACATACTTTCAATTATAAATATTTCATAACAAGAAGAGTATGAATAGGATTAATACATTAAAACTAAATAATTTTAAGTTTTTCAGAGAGGAAGCTCCTTTAGAATTAAATAATAACAACTTATTGTTATATGGAGAAAATGGTAGTGGTAAATCATCTATCTACTGGGCTTTATACACATTATTTGAAGCTTCGTTAAAATCAGACAATAATGAAATTAAAAAATATTTTAGTAAAATCATTAAAATTGAAGATAATTTAATCAATATTCATGCACCAGAAACTCCAATTGGTTCAGATGATTACAATAGTTTTATTGAGCTTATTACTACAGACAATCCTTCAAAATCGTTTAAGATTTCTAAAAATGATACAGCTATAAATGCAAACACTGATGCAAAACAAACTAACTATGCGTCAGATTTTATTAATTATAGAATGCTAACCGGAATATCAGCGTTTAGACATTCAGATCGAATAGATTTGTTTTGGGTGTTTGTAGCCGATATTTTCAAATACGTACAGTTTGCTAGAGTTAGAATCACTAGAAATGGTGTTATAAAAGAGTTAACAAGTGCCTATGATATTTGGCAAGAAATTGAACAAGGACATGAAGAAGTTTTAAGTAAAAACAGTGTTAACCCAGGTAAGATTATACGAGCATATAAGGGTAGCGAAGAATATAATGAGTTTGAAGAACTAGTAGCTTCATTTAATGAGAGTTTAAGAAAGCTAATAGATTTCATAAATATTCAAGCTCCGTTATTTTTTGAGAGATTAGGTTATTCATTTACGTTTTATTTACAACTTGAACAAGAAGCAGGATATTACAAAGGCAAAACAGTTTATACTCCAAAACAGTTTATTTTAAGAATAATTATTCCTGAATACGATAATGTTCAAAACCCATTATACAAACCGCATTCTTTTTTAAATGAAGCTAAGCTTTCCGCAATTGCAATCTCAATTCGTTTAGCAGTTCTTAATTCTAAACGTTTAGAAAATTGTTTGAAGTTTATTGTATTAGATGACTTATTAATAAGTCTGGACATGAAAAATAGAGAAAAAGTTTTAGACTTGCTTTTATCTGATGAGTTTATTGATAATTATCAATTATTAATATTAACTCACGATAGAATGTTTTATCAAATGGCAAAATATAAAATTGGCCTTTTAGAACAAGAAGATTGGGTTTATTATGAATTACATGAAAAGAATGATGGCTTAACAACTAGACCAGATATAAAAAAAAGCAGGACCTATATTGAAAAAGCTAAAGACTTTTTAGATGAAAATAATTTAGATGAAAGTGCAAATAATTTAAGAAAAGCAGCAGAATCATTTTGTAAAAAATTTATTTCTAAAACTGATACAATTACCGAAGATTATTCAAATTTAGATTTAAATGGTTTGATATTAAAAAGTAAAAACTTTGCAATTGTTAATGAAATAACAGATGCTCCATTTGAGGAACTAGATAAGCATAGAAAATTTATTTTAAACTCATCCAGTCACGATGATATTGACACTGCTAGATTTAGATCTGAAATTGAAGGTTGCTTGTCTCTTTTCGAAAACTATTTTGAAAAATTAAAAATAAGGAATGTTTTGAAAGTCGGAACAAAAATTTATTTTGAAATGAAAGATTCAAAAACACCAAAAGTATATAGGTTTGACTTTGTAATAAATGAGAATACTAAATTGTATAAAGAGGAAGGAAGTGATAGTATTTTGTTACGAAGCAAAACAACTTATACTATGTCAGATGGTGCATCAACAAAGCAACCAGTGTCAAAACATTTGTCATTAAAAACCTTTTATGAAAATATTTTTTCAACTTCGGATAAATCAAGTAATCCTGATTTTTGGGAAGGAATAAAGTTCACTGATACAAATTTACCATTGAACTCAATTAGGTTATTTTAAAATAAAATCAATTGTTTTTGGATTGCTGAATATGAAAAACACTTATAACTTAACAGGAAACGCAGGAGAATATTTTGTTTGTTCAGAATTAAGTAAACTCAATATATTGCCTCTATTAACGCCAAAAAACAATCCCTTGTTTGATATTATTGCAACAAATAATGATGGCTCAAAACACGTTGCAATACAGGTTAAAACAATGGGTTTAAAAAACGAACAAGGTTGGAAGTTAAGCACAGGCATAACTACAAGAAAAAACAACCCTAATTTATTTCTAGCATTAGTAAACCTAAAAACAAATGCACCAAATGAATTTTACTTATACCAATACGATGATTTTGTAGATAGAGTAAATGAAACTTACATCAATTATATCGACAAACCACACGCAAGAACAGGAGAAGCAAAGAAAGATGTAAAATTTAGATGGTTTAACTTTTCAGACTTCAACGAAGATGATAGATCACGAAAGAATGATTGGACTATGATAATTAATCAGTTATAAATATTTAATCAATTTTTAAAATCTTAATACAAATAACATCCCATTCAATTATATTTCTCAAAGGAAACAGTTTACAGAATCTCTAATAGAATCAAAGAATCAACAATATTATGAAAGCCACAGAAACAGTATTCAAAAACTTCTTAACTCAAAATAAAACTCAATTTGTTATTCCGGTCTATCAAAGAAATTACGATTGGACAACGGCTGAATGCAAACAACTATTAGAAGACATTATCGAGGTAGGAAATAAAACCAGTAATGATGATACACATTTCATTGGAAGTATTGTATTTATTCATGATGGTGTTTATACTTCTTCTGATGTAAAGCAATTAGTGATTATTGATGGACAACAGCGATTGACCACAATGACATTGTTATATCTCGCATTATACCGCTTTGCGTTGGCTAATGATATGGATGAAAAGGCTGCCGAAATAAACGAAACAATATTAATAAATCGTTTTGTAAAAGAAGACAGTAGTAAACTAAAGTTAAAGCAAACTGATGTTAATGCAAAGGCATTCCGTTTTTTAATGAGCGACAATAGTCCTAGTGATTATAATGAATATTCAAGAATAATAGACAATTACAATTTCTTTTACAATACATTAAATAAAGATAATTTTTCAATAGTTACAGAGGGATTAAACCGTTTATTATTTGTAGAAATTTCATTAGAACGTGGCAAAGACGACCCACAACGAATATTCGAGAGTTTAAATTCAACTGGTCTAGAATTATCTCAAGCAGATTTAATTAGAAACTATATCCTTATGGGCTTAGAACCAAGAGAGCAAGTACGTGTATTTGAAAACTATTGGGAAATTATAGAAAATAATGCCAAAATTGAAAACTCACAAGAAAGCAAAGTTTCCGAATTAATTAGAGATTATCTAACATTAATCAATAAAAAGATACCTAACAAAAGTAAAGTGTATGAAGAATTTAAAGCTCGTTTCAAAAAACGTGATGTAGATTTCTATCAAAACACATTACAAACTATTAAGCAATATTCAATTATTTACAATAAGCTTTTAAACCCATCAAATGAAACTGATATAGAAATTCAAAGAGAATTAAGAAGTATTAAGCAATTAGAAATAAATGTTTCTTATCCTTTCCTATTGCCGGTATATGACGATTATATTACTAATGATATTGACAAAAGTACATTTATTGAAGTATTAAGGCTTATTCAATCCTATACATGGCGTCGTTTTATTGTGGGATTACCAACTAATGCTTTAAATAAAATATTCATGACATTATATACTGATGTGGATAGAAGTAATTATTTAAAATCAATAGAAAAAGCATTAATCAAAAAACGAAGCTCTCAAAGGTTTCCAAATAATATTGAAATAGAAGCTGCTTTAAAAGACAAAGATTTATACAATACACAAGCAAAAAATAGATTGTACTATTTTGAGCAAATGGAACATTTCAGAAATCCAGAAAGAGTTGATTTAAGTTCTGCTGATATAACAATTGAACATATATTTCCACAAAACCCAGATGCAAAATGGAAAACGGATATAAACGAAGCGGAATATAAATTATTTTCTGAAAAATACTTAAATACCATTGCAAACCTAACCTTATCAGGTAATAATGGAGCTTTAGGAAACAAGTCATTCTCTGAAAAAAGAGATATGAATAAAGAAGAAGGACGACAAGGTTATGCATACAGTAATCTTTGGATGAATGAAGCATTAAAATCTAAAGAAGTTTGGAATATTGAGGAACTAGAAGAACGATTTAAATTACTCTACAATCGTTATACATCAATTTGGAAATACCCAAGCATTACAATAACTGAAGACAATGACGCTGAAGAATATACTTTGTTTGATGCACCGGAACCAAAACACAAAAAACTAGAATATTATACATATAAAGACGAGTTAGTAGTAACAAAAGAGTTCTCTAAAATGTACAATCATATCATCACTGATTTATTCAACGAAAGCCCATCAAAATTTCTTTTAACAGATCTAAAAGAAGCATTAGGACTTACAACAGACAAAGACAAACCGAGAAGTGCATATGCTATCAATGATACTTACTTCATAGAAGTAAACACTGATAGCAATTCAAAATTCAACAAATTAAAAAAAGTATTAAGTGCTTTTGAGTTAGAAGATGAATTAATAATTAAATATGAGGAGTAATATTTATTTTTAACAAAGCAAATCTTCATGGATAAACCTAAAAGGAAACGTATTGTTAGAGGTGAAAATGGTACAAGTGCATTAACAACACCACTTTTTGACGATAAAGCATATATAGCAAATTCAGCTACTGAAAAAGCTAAAAAAGTTCATGTTTTTGATGAAACACTAAATATTGAAATTTGGATAGATAAACATTATCAAGATAGAGTATATCATGGTTCTGATGATGGAACAAAACGCGACGGCATTGAATATAAAAATATAGAACCTTTGTTAATCAAATCCTTTAAGCATCTTTTATATTATTCATTAAAACATAAAAACTTTGTATTCATTAATCATCCACCAAATAAGGAACGTAATATTCGCATTGTATTAAAAGAATTAGTAGATGCGAGTCTTTTTCTAAATGCAACTGTTGAATTTCATTTTGTTGATTTAAAAACAATTGAAGTAACGATAGTTACCGCAATGTTGATTGAAGATTTTTATATGAGCGAAGGTCAATTTGGTATAGAATTTGTAGATAATTGTTCAACACTAATTCAGTGTAGAATGAAAAAAATTGGTATCGTAGATACATTTGAAATATAAACGATATGTTAATTTTTAAGTTAAGTAGTTTAAAAAGTATTGTTTATATTATATTATTTTTTACTTTTGTTCTACGATTAAGACAGAACGACATCTGGACAGCATTATAGCAGGATTTAGTTTGGACAGTCTTACTCCTTAAAAATAAAATATTTAAAGCCTCACTTCGGTGGGGCTTTTCTTTATTTATTACCTTATTAAATTTAATAAAAATAGTTAAAAGTCGAAGTATTATATATCAATCAAAAAAACTAAAAAACCAAAAGAACTCTTCTCTGCCCGGTTTAACGTTTTAGTCCTCCGTTCACCACCACTTGCCTCCGCTCCAAAAAGTTTTTGTATGCCAGACGTTCAATCCTCCGATACAAAATGGTAATAGGCAACAAAAACTTTTCCCAAAGCTTCTTTACATAATGTGGCATTATAGGGCAATAAAGAAGTTCAGTATTCCAAAAAGAAAGTGTGCATTGCCCTATAATAACATTATGTAAAAAAGCCGCACGGCCAACGCTCGAAAGCCCCGCTCCAGCCACACATTTTTTTCGCTTTCCTCGCACCACCCAGCTTCAAAAAACACGTGGCTTCGCGGGTCTTACTTTGTGTTTTCATAAGAACGTTTATCCTTTGCTTAAAAGCCTTTTTTCAAATAACGTTTTGGCAATGGTTTTTATCAGCGAACCGGTTAAATCGGAAGTATTTGCATTATATTTTGAAGTTGCTTTTAGTTTTCATAACAACTTTTAAACTTTTAAACCCTTAAACATTTAAACCTTTCAAGCAACCTCAAAATATAAATTCAACCGCAAGAGTATAGTTTTTATTTGCTCAAAGAAGTAGTGGTAATTGCTTTTAGTCTTGCCGATGCCATACTGCTTTTTTGAACTTTTAAACTTATAAACTCATAAAATTTTAATCCTTTCTCGGCATCAGCAATCCTCAAAAGCAATCAGAAAATTGTGCTAAGCAAATAAAAACTATACACTTGCTCTTCCTCCGAATCACATTCTTTCTAAACACTTAAAAAAAGCGGTAGTATTTGCATTGTTTTTTGAAGGTGCCCCCCTTCTCCGAATCAACACCTTTTAACTTTATTTTTCAATTCACTTTCAGGCACCCTCAAAAATCAAACAGTGCAGTAAGAGTTTCAAATTTAGTGTTCGGATAAAAAGCGATGCTATTGTTTTTTGGTTTTTTCATCCGCCCCCAAAATTTGAAACCCTTACAAGACGACCCCAACTCCGAACGAGAGAAATAAGTGCTAGGAAAGAAATCCTACTCCGAATCAAAAAAAATAAAATAAAAAAAAAGAGAGCAAAGTTAAGTTCCGGGTTTACAAAAAAGCAAGTTCAAGCCCTGCGGGTTTTTTAAAAAATCTCCACCACCCATACATCTCCGAATGACGTTTTGTCTTTTTTTCTTTTTCATAAGACGTGTCGGGGTGGTAGTATTTTTTAAAAAAAACTTGCTTTTTTGAAACCCTCCACTTGACGAGAGTGCTTTCTTTTTTTTTCTTTTTTTTCTTTTGAAAAAATTTTAAGGAAAAAGTGTGTCCAGTTCAGAAATCCTTTAAACGCCACGATATGATTAATTTTAAGATGAAACACCACCGGAACGAAACTGTTTACTCAGCCCCTCATTTTTTCATTCTAAACAAAGGAATGAACACAGGCAAACCCTTAAATGAGCCTTGCCCGAATTGCTTTGTAATTACTTTTTATTGTTCCGAAGATTGCGAAAACATGAAACAAATTATTTCTTCACTCTGGAGGATAAAATTTTGGCATCAATTCCTGATAGGTTCTGTGATACCTTACATCAGAATCCATGATTTTTCTAAAAACCTGATGATAAAATCAAATGAAATGATGCAAGATTTTGAGCAGCACAAAAAAGATGTCGCAACACTCAAACTTTTGGAGCAAAAAGAAGACCAATTCCATAAAAACATCAATCTAATAAATGACCTTAGAAGAGTTATCCTCTACCGTTATTGTAAAAAGTAGTTCAAAACAATGATTAATGGTTAAAACCTATTTATAGGCAATATAATTCATACATGAGTCGCCATTATAGATAAATTAGTGCAAAACAAAAAACCCTCTCTTTCGAAAGGGTTTACGTTTTTAAAGTAATAAACTTTGCAAACTGATGGTAATTTAAAATACTTCTTGAATTTTCATGGCGTTGCCAGCATTAAACAAATAATAATTTACACCTACTTGCTGATAAAACTCAATTCCTATGCTTCCTAAAACAGCAACATTAGTAGTCAATGTGGGTGAACCAGGTAATGTTGCAACAACATCTGTTAATGAAGTAACAACATCAACGGGTGTATATGGTGAATATGAAATATTCGAAACCTCATTTAATAATGGTTCAGCAGGTTCATAAGAACCAGTAGCAGAGTTAAAAACAAAGTCAGATACAACAGATAATGCATTGATGATTCTAAAATGTGTAGCACCAGATGGTATGTTTAGAAAATTTAATGGATTAAATGCAGGAACAGTTAATGTACTCTCATTTCTGTCAACATTAGCTGTAAGTGTAAATGGAGCTGAAAAAATACCATTAAATGATATATTTCTATTGAAATCTAAACCTTTTAAATATTGAGGTTGTTGAGAAACAAGAACAGCTCTTTGTCCTCTAGCTTCAGAACCATCTTCAATATTTATTTTTTTCATAATTGCAGTTAACCTGCCGGTAAATTGACTATCAGTCATTTGTTTCATTAAAGCAGACAAACCAATTCTAACAGATTTACCTGTATTGGCACATGCTGCAAACTCCGACATGTTTTCACGTGTACGAATGAATCCAGGAGCAGTTTTGATTTGCTCAGCTGTTGGACCACCTTTTAAACCCGCAAAATAACCTTCGTTACCTTTAATTTTGAAGTGACGAACTTCACCTAACGTCCCGACATATTTTATATGTCCTTTCTGTTTTGCCATTTGTTGTGTGTTTTAGCAATTAAACAATATTTTTTATTAAATTTACGCTGTAATTACTTGAAAAACAACAACTTAAATAGAGTAATGTAATGCATTTAAACGCTTTTAAAACCAACACAACAAAAAGTCTTCTCAAAATTGTAAAATTTGTTGATGGGGATGGAATAATTTTGGAAGATATTGTATCAAAAAAAGAATTTGAAGTTCGTTTATATGGTATTGATGCACCAGAAATAAACTACTGCAACAAGATAAAAAAAGACGAAATAGAATTACAAGTTCCAGCTGCTTTACTTATCAAACTTGGTTATTTATCATTCAACTTTTTAAAAGATCAAGTTATTTTGGGTGATGTTTGCACATTAGTACAGGAACCAAATAATTTAATTGACAAATACGGAAGACTTTTAGGCTACCTAATTCTAAATGATGGTAGAGTTCTAAACGAAATAATGATAAAAGAAGGCTATGCGAAGCCATATAATGAAGTATTTTGTGAAATGCTTCCAATGTATCAAGAATGGAACTTACAAGCTAAAAACAACTCAAAAGGATTATATTCAATAGTAAACAAATTTTAAATACATTGTTTATATTTGTCCTGTATTTATTAATATTCAGCTATGTTTGATGCCTATTTGTTGCCCATATCTCGCAAAGCATTGTAAATACTAATAACTTCAAATATTGTATTGGAAAGTAAATTGTAAAAAATAACAATCAATTTTAGTTTAAAATGCAAAGAAAACCAAGTATAAGTGTTAGTTCTATTTTATTAAAAAAAATATGAAAAGCTGGTATTTAATACTACTCTTTATTACTCAATCAATCGTGAGTCAAAATTATACCATCACTTATGAAAAATGGAGTAACGGAGTAAAAATTGGAAATCAAGACCCAATTTTAGTTTACACCAATTCATCTTTAACTTTAGTTAGTTCGGAGGGAATATTTTTCGGTAAAAATGATTTTCCATTGGAACAAATTTACATCGATCGAAATAATCAAATCTTAATTCAATCAGCACAATTAAACAAAAATAAATTCATCGCTACAAAAGATTCGCTGGCCTTGAGTAAACAAACTTTTGAATTACTGAATGAAACTAGAACTATTTTAGGTTATAAATGCCAAAAAGCAAAGACTATCATCAATTCTAATACCATTGAATTGTGGTATACTAACGACCTCAACGTGAAAGGTGCTCCAACCGTTTTAGGTCAGAATTTAGGATTGGTTTTAGAAATAAATCGCAACAATAACTTTGTTATTACAGCAACCAAAATTGAAAAACTAAAAAAATTACCATCAAATATTACTCTACCAAAATCTCAATTTTCGGATGGTTTGACCTATCGTGATTTACTTTGGAAAAGTCGTTTTATCACAATTTCTGTTTTTGAAAACGAAACCATCAACTTTTCAGATCAATCAAAATCAAACGATAGTATTTTGCGATTTGCCAATGGAACCGTCATTTTGAGAAAAGTAAAATTTCCGGAAATCAAAAATGGAAGTCCAATTTTTGCCGAATTAAAAACGAATTCTTCAGGAGATGCTTATGATAGAACCGGTTCATTATTTGTAATTCCAGTTAATGTTGAAAATAATTTTTTTAATGGTTTAAAAAATGGTATGAATACTTTACCTATCTATCAAAACGGAAATGGAAAGATCTATCAAGGTGTTGTTTTAAAAGATGATTATCAGCCGCTAACAGAGTTAATGCGGTTTTTTACACCGTTTGGAATTAAACAGTACAATCATATTTCGTTAAAAGATAAAACGTGGAATAATGAAGTTCCATATCGGCAAGACATTTCTGAATTACAACCCATTTTGAACGGACAAGAACTTTGGGTGGGAGCTTTTATTGGAAATTATGATAAAGGCGGACATCGGGTTTCAGTAGAAATTACGGTTCATCCGCAAGAAAACGCAACTAAAAAAACAACATTTGCTTTGCCTCTTTTCAATACGACTAATGTAATGGAAATGGGCGGACAAGAATATGCCACCATGTTTTCAGAGGAAAAAGGGTTAGAAGTTACTTTTAATTTGGAAAAACCAATTAAAAATGCTCAATTGCGATACATTACCACCGGACATGGCGGCTGGGAAAACGGCGACGAATTTGTACCAAAGAAAAATAGTATTTATTTAAACGAACAACTTACTTTTTCTTTTATCCCTTGGCGACAAGATTGTGGTTCGTACAGGTTGTTTAATCCGGCTTCAGGTAATTTTAGCAATGGTTTATCGTCATCGGATTACAGCCGCTCTAATTGGTGTCCGGGTACGGTAACAAATCCAATATTAATTGAATTGGGCGATTTACCAGCCGGAAAGCATTCCATCCGTGTTCAAATTCCGCAAGGATTGCCGGAAGGTGGCAGTTTTAGTGCTTGGAATGTTTCGGGCATATTGTTAGGAGAACCGGTAGAGTAAAATCCCTACCGATTTCCTATTAATCAACCAATCAACTAAAACTATTACTCTTTTATTTTAAAAACTTTGGTTAAAATATCATCCATCAAACACCATTTGGTTAAGGATGATTGAAGTAAATTAGCTCCTACAAATGCAGTGAACCACAACCAATTAATGTTTACATAAATAGCTAGTAAAATGCTGATGAGGATAAATGTTCCTGCGATGCCGCGTACAATTCTGTTTTTCATTTTTTTAAGGTTCTAAGGTTCTGAGGCACTAAGGTTCTGAGGTTGGGAACTATTTTTAACTTAGTCCCTAAGTTCCTCAGCACCTTAGTACCTTTTATATAAATTTTTCAATACTAAATGTGGCCAAATGCACTCTGGATTTGGTTTCTAATTCTTGATTAAATGTTAGAATTAATTCATATAATTTTTCCAAATTCTCAATAGGAACGAAAGCATAAAAAGCAATCGATTCGTTTTCGTTTACTTCGCTTCCAAACCAATTGGAGGCTAAGGCTTCTTCGGATAAATCTTTAAATCCGGTTACGTCTCGATACGAATAGGTTTTGACATCGGATTGTTTGAGCAAATGCTGTATCTCTCGTTTGAAAGAATAGACAGCGGTTATTAAGACTAGTTTCATTTTTTTTTGAGTTGCTGAGTTACTGAGATACTGAGTTTTGCTAATTACTATTCACTAATTACTATTCACTATTTCTTTTCCCATTTTTTGCGTTCTGTGATGTAATAGATTAATGGTACTACTATTAAAGTTAACAACGTAGATACAATCGCTCCGGCTACTAACGAGATGGCTAATCCTTGGAAAATGGGGTCAAATAAAATTATAGATGCTCCAATGACAACTGCACCTGTGGTTAGTAAAATTGGTGTGGTTCGCACGGCTCCGGCTTCAATGATGGCTTGTTTTAATTCGATTCCGTCGTTTAATCTAATTTCGATAAAGTCTATTAATAAAACAGAGTTTCGAACCATTACACCAGCCAAAGCAATCATTCCGATAAAAGATGTTGCAGTGAAGAAAGCTCCTAACAACCAATGTCCTAAAACAATTCCAACCAACGAAAGCGGAATGGCCAACATCATCACAATAGGCGTTTTGAAGTTTTGGAACCAACCAACAATTAACATATAAATCACTAAGATTACCACCAAGAATGCTACTCCTAAATCACGGAAAACTTCTAAGGTAATTTGCCATTCTCCATCCCATTTCACAGTAAAATTACTTTCATCGGATGGTTGTTCCATGTATAATTCATTGACAGAATGGCCTTTTGGTAACGTCATTTGTTTCAATTTTTTTTCCATTCCCAAAATAGCATACACCGGACTTTCTAAATCACCGGCCATATCTGCTGTTACATAAACAACCCGTTTTTGATCTTTGCGGTAAATCGTATTTTGCAAAGTACTCTCCTCTACTTTAACCAAATCACTCACCGGAACAACATTGCCTTGTGCACCTTTAATTTTCAGGTTTTGAATATCTTGCAAAGACGTTTTGTCTTGGTCGTCAAGCGATAATACTATACCCACCGGATTATTGGACCGTTCGTCATACAAATTGGAAACAGGCATTTCACGTAACAAATACGTTAGATTACCAACCACTTGTTGCGGAGCAATTCCGTTCAACATGGCTTTTTCTTTGTCTACTTCCAATTTATACTCGGTTTGGGCATCTTCTACCATCCAATCGATATCTACAATATCAGTTGTGTTTTCTAAGATTGTTTTTACCTGTTTGGCTACTTTAATTTGTTCCGCATAATCAGGTCCGTAAATTTCTGCTACCAACGTTGATAATACCGGTGGTCCTGGTGGAACTTCAATTATTTTTACATTTGCACCATATTTTTTGGCAATTTTTTGCACTTCCGGACGAACAATTTTGGCAATGTCATGACTTTGCAAATCACGGTCTTCTTTATGTAATAAATTCACTTGAATGTCTGCCATGTTGCTACCTCCTCGCAAATCGTAATGTCTTACTAACCCATTGAAGGTAATTGGTGCAGAAGCTCCAATATAATTTTGATAATCCACTACTTCCGGAACGGTTGACAAGTATTGAGCAATTTCTTTGGTAACGGCTACCGTTCGTTCTAACGTTGTACCCTCCGGCATATCAATCACCACTTGAAACTCATTTTTATTATCAAACGGTAGCATTTTCACGGCAACGGATTTAGTGAAAAACATCAACACCGAACCAATTAGCAATACCGTTGTGATTCCCAACATGACCATTCTTTTCTTTGAACTATTTAAAAACGGACGTTCTAATTTGTTGTAAATTCTATAAATGCGAGAAGTTTCTAAACCTTGTTCTTCTTTGTGTTCTTGTTCCTCTTTTTCTCTTAATAAATGATAACCTAAATAAGGTGTCATAGTTAACGCCACAAACAACGATAATATCATTGCAATAGATGCTCCTATCGGCATCGGACTCATATAAGGTCCCATCATTCCGGATACGAAAGCCATCGGAAGAATCGCTGCAATTACGGTGAATGTGGCTAAAATAGTTGGATTTCCTACTTCATTTATCGCATAAATGGCAGCTTGTTTGAACGGCAATCGCTTCATTTTGAAATGCCGGTGCATGTTTTCGGCGATGATGATACTATCGTCAACCACAATTCCCACCACAAAAACTAGGGCAAAAAGTGTAATTCTATTCAACGTATAACCTAATAAATAATAACTGAATAAAGTCAACGCAAACGTCAACGGAACAGAAAAGAAAACCACTAATCCGCCTCGCCAACCCATCGCTAACATCACTAAAATGGTTACCGCTAAGATGGCAACACCCAAATGCAGTAACAACTCTCCTACTTTGTGCGAAGCAGTTTCCCCATAATTTCGAGTAACTTCCACATGTACATCATCAGGAATTAAATTAGTTTTGAGTTGTTCAACACGTTCAATGATTTTATCTGAAATTTTCATTGCATCGGCACCTTTTACTTTTCCAACAGAAATAGTAACGGCAGGATATTCACTTGGTTTGGCAGAAAACTTTTCATTCGCTTTTCCATACCCAAAAGAAACATAACTTCGAGCTGTAGAAGGTCCGTCTTGAATGGAAGCCACTTGTTTCAAATACACCGGCATGTTTTGATTGATACCGACCACTAAATTTTCTACATCTTCTGCATTGGCTAAAAATTTTCCGGTGGTAATTAAATATTCCGTGTCATTTTGCACAAAACTTCCTGACTGCGAAGAACCGTTGTTGGCTTGAATCATTTGCATAATTCCTAACGCATCTACTTTGTTTTCAGCCATTTTGTCTTTGTCTAAAACCACTTTCAACTCACGGGTTCGTCCGCCAATTTCTCTGGTAATGGCTACATCTTTAACTTTTTCAATTTCCGAAGTAACTTCTTCTGCCAATTGTCGAATTTCAAAATCATCGTATTTTTCACTCCATAATGTTAATCCTAACATCGGAACATCGTCAATGGAACGCGTTCTAACCATCGGTTTAAAAACTCCTTGCGGAAAAATATGTTCGTGTTTGGCTAATTCGTCATACAATTTCACATACGAACGTTCAATGTCTTCGCCTACATAGAACTGAACAATAATCATGGCTTGACCGTTCATCGCCATGCTGTGCAAATGTTCAACACCTTTAATGTTTGATAAAACTTTTTCCAGCGGTTTAATCACACGACTTTCGACTTCCGCCGGTGTTGCTCCCGGATAACCAATCATTACATCGGCCATTGGGACATTAATTTGTGGTTCTTCTTCTCTTGGAATTAAGAACGAACTGTATACGCCAATTACCATCAAAGCCACCATCAATAAAATGGTTAGTTTTGAATTGATAAAGAAATTGGCAATTTTACCTGAAATACCTTCTTGCATAATTTTAATGTGTTAATTTGACAATGTGTCAATATGTCAATTGACATATCGGCTAATTGACCAATTGGCTAATTAATTTGAACTTTTGCACCGTTAAACAATTTACCTTCTGCTGAAACGATATACGGTTCTTTGGACGATAATCCGGAAAGGACTTCTACTTTGTCTCCGTAGGTTTTTCCGATTCGTAACCATCTTAAAATGGCGGTATTGTTGGATACGGTATAAATTCCGGTGAGCTGACCTTGTTTTACTAATGCCGATTCGGGAACTAAAACTTGTTCTGAACCTTCATTTGTATCCGCCATTTTTTCAATTGGAAATTGCACGTTGACAAACATTCCTGAAAGAATGGTTTTATCCATTTCATCTAAATTCACTTTCACTAAATATTGTCCGCCTGTGTTTTTGGCTGATAAACTCACTTCTGACACTTTTCCTGCCACTTTTTTATTCATTGATTTGATGATAATGGAAACCGGCATTCCTTGTTTAATTTTAGAAATATCAGTTTCAGAAACCATAGCGGTCACTTGTAATTTCCCGGAACCTTCCACACTCAATAACGGCATTCCCGGATTAGCCATGTCGCCTTCTTTGATGAATGTGTTAGTAATGGTTCCACTAAAAGGAGCTGTAATGTTGGCGTAATTAAATTGAGCTATGACTTCATTACGCATTTGTTTTGCTCCTTCCAATCCGGCTTTTGCCATTTCAAAACGAGCAGTCATATCGTCTAATTCTTTTTGAGAAGCACTTTGTTGAGCAAACAAGTTTACAAAACGATCGTAATCTTTTTTGGCATTGTTATAACCCGCAGTTGCTTGAAGAATCGCAGCATCTACTTGTGCTTTTTTGGCTTGTAAATCGGTATTATTGATGCTAACTAAAAGTTGTCCTGCTCCTACTTTTTGACCCACTTTTACATGAACTTTGGTCACATAACCCATCATTCTAGTACTCACATTGGCACTGTTTTCAGCTTCAATTTTGCCACTTGCCGTCACAAAAGGACTGGATGAGTTTTCTATTGAACCATTTACTTTTACTGCAATGGCAGGTAATATTTTGACTTCTTTTTGGTCGCTTCCGCAAGAAAAAAGGAATGCTACTGATACAAAGGATAAGATTGCTATTTTATTTTTCATAAGGTTGAATTTATTTTTTAAAATTTTTTTCTTGAACACAGATCTAAGAAATTTTTAAAATTTTTAAAATTTCTTCAATCCGTGTTCCTATTATGATTATTTAGTTAAAAATTCCAAATACATTTTGGTGAAATTGTATTCAAAAACCGCTTGTAAGTATTCTAATTCTTTTTGAGCCGTTTGTGTTTCCGTCATCAATAAATCAGACGTTTTTTCTAAGCCTTGAGCAAAACGATTTTGGCGGATTCTAAAACTTTCCTGAGTTTGTTCAAAAGCCAATTTCGATAGAGCTACTTTATTTTGAGCATCGGCCAATTGACGGTTGGTTTTGTTCAATTCCATCTGACTTTGCTTTTTGTATTGTTCGGCTTCCGTTTCCGCTTTTTGGAGTTCTACTTTTGATTTTTCAAATTTTCCGATGGATTTGTAACCGTCAAATAGGTTCCAAGACAATTGAGCTCCTACTGTATAACCATTTGCTCCAAATTGAAAGATTTCGGTATCATACAGTTCATACGTTCCAAAAGCATTCAAGCGTGGCAGAAAACTCATTTTACCTGATTTCATCATGTTTTTATGGGCTTCAGTTGATTTTTCCATCGCTAAAAAATCTTTTCTTGATGTTGATAATTGAGCGTTTTCTAAAGAGGGATTGATTTCGCTTTCTAAATTTTCAACCGGTTTATAAATTCCGCCTTTGGTATCTTCATTCAACAAAAAAGCAACATAATCGGATGCGTTTCGCACATTACTTTTGGCATACGATAATTGATTGGTGATCTCATTTACACGAACTTGCACATCCAAAACATCTGTTTTTTGAAGCATGCCTTGTTTGAAATAATTGTTGACTAAATTCAGATTGGCTTGTGCTGTAGCATTGGCTTTTTCTAAAACCTCAACCGCTTTATAAGCCAGTTGTAATTGCATGAAGGCTTTGTTTACCTCCAATTCTAAATATTCTTTGGTGCGTTCGGTTTGCAATTGATAGGCTTCCATTTTTGATTTGGCTGCTTTTCGTTCAAATAAACCATCAGCATTTAAAATGGGTTGAAACACTTCAATTCGAGTAGCATAATTTTGCACTTGAGACGGATCATTCAACAAAGCCGGATTAAAATCAGCTTGCGTTAAAATCTCCTGATTCAATTTTGAACCAAAGGCCATTAACGGATTGGTTGTCGAAATAGCAGTATGCGAAGCTGAGATATTGGGCAAAAAAAGAGCATTGGATTGGCGGTAATCCGAACGAGCCGACTCAAAAGTTTGATTTGAAATTTTGAGTTGAAGATTTTGTTCCGATAATTTAGTTGCTAAATCCGTTTTGGAAATTTGCAAAGTATCTTGACTGAATACAGCTGATGAACAGACCAATATCCCGATTGCAATAGTATTTTTAAAGGTTTTCATTCGATTTACTTCTTAATTACAAGGCAAAAGTAGAACGATGAAAAGAGGTGTGCAGTAACATTTGTTACCAAGAAGATTTTTTACGAAAGTAAACCGATTATATCAATCACTTACATTTGAAGTTTTGGAAAAAACCTTCCAACCTTTTCTTGATACAACTTATACTCTTTGAATTTTTGAGCAAGTTGTTCTTCTTCGTAAATTGATTTTAGGTAAAACCAAAGCAATAAAAACAAACTAATCAGAAGTTTATAAGTTGAATAATGGTACAATACATATCCAAAGGCAAACATCAATATTCCGGTATAAATGGGATGACGGCTAAAACGGAAAAATCCGTGTGTTAAAAGAATCGCTTTTTCGGTTGGCGTTGGGAAAACGGATAAGTTAGTTTTCAATTCAAAAACGGTTAAAACAGCTATTATTAATCCTATAATTGCTATTACCATTCCTAATGTGGCAATGTATTTTGGAATGGTTAAAGGAGAAAAAAAATCAAATGTATAAGCTCCAAAAAGGAGAAATTGAACGAATACAAAAAGATAATCTTTACTTGTTTTTTTCATGTTTTGTCCCTATAAACCGAATGACCGCACCTTTTCCTTGGTGATACGGACCTTCTGCTAAATCAATAATTGCTGTTTTTAGAAAATCGAAAAAAATGGAAGGAAATTCAACTTTTACATCTTCTTCTGAGAATAGCATGGCAAGTTCTTTTGGTCCACCGGAAGTAAATTGCGGTTGATTTTTTTCAAAAGCTTCAAATAAAATTTTGCCCTTGGGTTTGAGTAAAGAAACTAACTTTTGATGAGCTTGTTTGCGAAATACAGCCGGAAAATGGACAAAAATGAATACTATCGCATCAAAACTTTCAGATTCAAAAGGTACATCCATCACATCAGAAACCAAATAATCGAGCTGAACATTTTGCTCTTTGGAAAGTGTTAAAGCCTTACTTTTGGCCGATTCACTGTAATCAAAAGCAACCACCTCATATCCATTTTGAGCGGCGAAAACAGCATTTCTTCCTTCTCCTTCTGCCACAAATAAAATTTTACCTTTTGGTAATTTGTGAAGATTATCTTTTAGAAATTGGTTTGGTTCTTTACCATAAGCAAATTCTTTTTCTGCGTAACGTTCGTTCCAAAACTGTTTCATCATTCTTTTTTCTTGGGTGAAGTTACAAACAAATTAAACAATAAACCACCCATTAAACCTCCGTATAAAGTGCTGTTTAAGGGTTTGGAAGTAATGGCACACGTTCCACTTTCACAACCAATCTGTTGATAATATAAATAACCGGCAATTAGGCCTACAACCACCCCAATTCCTGTAACAAGTATTGCTTTTTTATTCATTTGATTATTTTTTAAAAGAAATACTCCAAATCCCTCGTACTTCATTTTCATCATATCCAACCGCTAAATCCTTGGGATATAATTTCAAGATTTGACGTTGCACTTCGGGTTTGATTTGCTTTCCATGGCATTGCAAACACATGGTATTGGTTTCTATCGGGTAATAAAATTGAATTTTATCTCCTTTTTCAAGAGCAACAGGTTTGATGTCTTTTTTGTCAACCAAATCTTTTTTAAATTGAGCAATATAGTATAATTCCTCTGCATTAGCTTTGTTATTTAGGTTTCGATTTTTGTCGGAGACTCTTTTTATGTTAGCGTTAAACTGCGTTGACATACTATCCGTTAAAGGAATCGCTTGAATGTTACAAAAGGTCAAAGCTTCCATGATTCCTTTTTGCTGAATCGCTTCCATTAAATTTTTGCCTAATACTTTTTTGGTACCCAAAGCATAGTCTAAACCTATATCAGCATGCGTTTTAACTACTTCCACTTTTTCCAATTTTTTTCCTGATTGTGTCCAATTTTTATTACCGTGACCTTCCCAATGAGCTTTAAACCAGGCGGGTTCTTCAATTTGATAGTCAAACATAAAAGTAGCAATTTTTTCCACACTACCTTCCGGAAAAACTTGTTTTGGCATAAGTCCGTGTTTTTTTACTGCACCATACATTAAGGCTTTGTCTTCCGTTGGATTGGCTACAAAAGCTACCACATTTTCAATAAACTCGACTTTGTTATACCCTTCTCTATCAATATATCTGGCTTTGATGGCCACCATTGGCGGTGCAATTCTACCTTGATTTTCATCAGCTGTCGGACTATGGCAAAGGTAACAGTGGGTTTCCATTAATTTTTTCGCTTCAAGTGGGTCAAATGTTGAAGTGATAGTATTTTGTTCTCCTACATTTTGATATTCTTTTTTTCCATTTTGGCAACTTGTCAAAAATAAAATGGTGAATATGAAACTTATGGTTTTCATGATATGATATTTTTTCAAAAGTAAACAATCATTATAGGTTGGGTTGTAACGTATGTTACAGAAGCAGGTTAAACATAATAAATAACAAAAATCTATCATTTCAAAAAAATAATAGAAAAATATTATGTTATGATACTTTTGTTACAATTCAGTTGAAATAAACACACGAAATTTGTGCCATTAAAACATATAAATTTATAAAAACATAAAAATGGAAAATCAAGTATTTATGCCAAGAATTGGTGAACAAGCACCTGAATTTACTGCAATTTCGACACAAGGAACCATTAACTTTCCGAAAGATTATGAAGGAAAATGGGTCATCTTTTTTAGTCATCCGGCTGATTTTACCCCTGTCTGCACCTCAGAGTTCATGACTTTTGCGAGTATGGAAAAACAATTTCAAGAAGCAAACTGCGAATTATTAGGATTATCTGTTGATGGTTTGTACAGCCACATTGCTTGGTTGAGAACCATCAAAGAAAAAATTGAGTACAAAGGAATGAAAGACGTCGAAGTAAAATTCCCTTTGATTGAAGACATCACAATGGAAGTTTCCAAAAAATACGGAATGATCATGGAAGGCGAAAGTAATACCAAAGCGGTAAGAGCGGTATTTTTTGTAGATCCGAAGGGAACAATTCGTACTATTTTATATTATCCTTTGAGCATCGGGCGAAATTTTGATGAAATTTACAGAGCTTTGATTGCGTTGCAAACCGCAGATGCTTTTGACATTGCCTGTCCGGCTGATTGGAGACCGGGAGACGATGTGATAGTTCCTACCGCCGGTTCATGTGGTGTAGCCAAAGAACGTATGGATGACACTGAAAACTTAGATTGTAAAGATTGGTTTTTCTGTACCAAAAAGTTAGATAAAGAATTGGTTTTGAAAACCGTTTTAAAACAATAATAATCAATAGTTGAGCAAATGTGGAGGAGCCGTTCTGAAAAGGACGGTTTTTTTTTATTTTAAAAAAGATATACTTACAGTGTTTGAAAAATTACAAACCTAAAATTTTATCCATAACCCAATTGGTTTGAGCTGCTGATTTTCCTTGAGATGGATGAGCTGAAACTCCCAAAAGATGATCACGCATATTTTGAACATGATACAGCTGAATATTTTCGGGATTATCAATAAAGACCTCTTTTGTCCCTCTTTGATTGGTAAGTAATAATGAAAGCTCATCAAAAACTGCAAATTCAATTTTACCTTTACTACCGATAATTTCTACTTTATCTTTTCGTTCAAAACTGCCAAAATTCCATGTTCCGGAACCGGTTACACCCGATTCATGCAACCAATTAGCAACAATTGCATCTTTGGCAGAATATAATTTTTGTTGGTTTAAACTTATTCCGTTCACTGAAGTTATTTCTCCAAAATAATGAGCAAACAAATCGAGCCCATGACTGGCTAAATCTTCAAAATAGCCACCGGGAGCAATTCTGGTATCGGTTCGCCAATTATATGTTTGAGCTAAATCAATTGGAGAAGGAATTTTACTTAAAAACCAACTTACATGACGAATTTCACCAATTTCATCAGTGTCCAGCCATTCTTTTATCTGATTAAAACGTGGTAATGACCTTCTGTAATAAGCCACGAACAAAGGCAATTTTTTTTCTTCGAAAGCATTGAGAATTTCCAAGCATTCGTGATAATTTAAAGCCATTGGTTTTTCAATACAGCATGGCTTACCTGCATGTGCTACTTTTAAAGCATAAAATTTATGTGTATCGGGAGGAGTTGCAATATATACTGCATCAATTTCGGGATGATGTATTAATTCTTCTGCATTAGTAAAATAAAATGGTATTTTGTGTCGAAAAGCATACTCTTTTGCTTTCTCAAGGTCTCTTCGCATGACCGCAAATAACTCAAAACCTTTAGTTTTAGAATAAGCAGGTCCACTTTTACGTTCGGTTACATTACCGCAACCAATGATTCCCCAATTGATATTTTTATTTTCGTTCATTTTAATAGAGTCAATTTAAAAACAAAAACTTTAATTTTCCATACTAAACAGTATTAGCAAAGAAATTATTTTTAATCAAAAATAAGTTAATTAGCACAACTTAACTCTATTTTTTTGAATACTTTTGCAACCGAAATTAATAATCAATAAAATGAAAAAAATAATTGTATTGCTTATTACAGCTTCTTTATTTGTGGCTTGTAATAAATTAGAAGACAACGAATTTGTCATAAAAGGAAACATTACTGGAATAGAAAATGGCAAATCCGTTATTCTGGAGACCCAAGATGAAAATATGGGACTAAAATCTGTTGATACAGTAAAAGTTACGGATGGTAAGTTCGAGTTTAAAGGAATTGTTGCCGAACCTGAATTACATTTTTTACAAGTCGAAGCTGTTCAAGGAAAAGTGGTGTTTGTACTTGAAAATGGAGAAATTAACATCACTGTTTACAAAGATAGTGTGAACAAATCAGTTATAGGTGGAACTTTCAACAATGACCAGTTTGCTAAATATAACAAAGAGCAAGGGAAAATTCAGAAAAAAATGGCTGATTACAGAAATGCTAACAAAGAAAAAATGGAAGCAGCAGTACAAGCAAATGATTCCCTAACAGTAAATGCTTTGAGAGATGGTTTTTTAAAATTAAAAGAAGATGAGAAAAACTATAATTTTACTTTTTGTGAGCAAAACCCAAAAGCTTTCATCTGCGTATTAATGCTTCAAAGTATGCTTTATCAGCCGGATGCCGAGTTTGAAAGAATTGAAAAAATCTATAATGGTCTTGATAAATCCGTAAAAGAGACAAAACCCGGTAAAAGCGTAGGAGAAATGATTGGAAACACTTCTGCTGCAGAAGTTGGAAAACAAGCACCAGAATTTTCTGCTCCAAACCCAGAGGGAAAAATGGTATCGTTAAAAGAATCATTAGGAAAAGTAACCATCATTGATTTTTGGGCTTCTTGGTGTGGTCCATGCCGAAAAGAGAATCCTAATGTTGTGGCTTTATATAATGAACTTCATGACAAAGGTTTGAATATAATTGGGGTTTCTTTAGATAAAGAAGGTGATAGTCAAAAATGGAAAGATGCAATTACTGCTGATAAATTAACGTGGTCCCAAGTTTCAAATTTGCAATATTGGAACGAACCCATTGCAAAAAAGTATAATGTAAAAAGTATTCCAGCCACATTTATTTTAGATGCTTCTGGTAAAATTGTTGCCAAAGATTTAAGAGGTGAAGAATTAAAAGCTAAAGTTATCGAATTACTAGGCTCTTAATTTTTAATTAAATAAAGATGAGTAAAATCCCCAAATTGGGTATTTTTTTATTCTACTCATTCCCAAACGCTTAACTTGTAATTGAAAATTATCCCAAAAAAAGGTTTGCACAATGTAAAAACAATTCTATATTTGCAACCGCATTATGCAGGGGGGAGATACTCAAGCGGCCAACGAGGGCGGACTGTAAATCCGCTGATTACATCTTCGCAGGTTCGAATCCTGCTCTCCCCACAAAACAAAAATCCTCGACACGTCAAAAGCTCGCTTTTGTAAGTGTCGAGGATTTTTGTTTTGGATAAAAAAATAGCCCACGGTTTAAACCGTGGGCTAATGAAGGCTCACCGAAGGTAATTCTTCCTCGCTAGCAGTGAAAGTCCTTTTAATACGAATGAAACCTTACCACAAAATTCAATTGAAAATAAATAGCTCGCTTTTAACGTCAGACTGTGAAAAAACCTCCACAATCTCTTTAACAAATATACCAAAAAACTTGTAAGAAAAACAGAAAAGGTTTATATTTAAAGATGCAACATATCCAAGGAATTTCCCGTAACCAGTTAC
>NZ_JBIIVK010000090.1:0-4211 GCF_044339515.1 Flavobacterium sp. | reverse complement strand
TTACACCGTACCGGTCATGACCCCAAAATTATCTTCCTATTGGCTGTATTTTGTAACCTCTACTTCTTACAAGTTGGCCATGAATTTAGTAGATAGCATGAAAATGGAAGTCGTTTGTAAAGACAACCGTTTGCAAAAAATACTGGGCATCAAACCCATCTCCTATACCGATGCCATCAAATTAGCCTTCATCAAAATTGAACAAAACTTGGTCATTTCCAGCTGGAAAGACAGCTTAGTAAGTAGTGAATTTCAACACAACTTATCTGAATTTATTCAAGTGCCCACTTTTGGCTGTTTAAAAGATGAGCAGAAAATAAAAATTGAACATCCCGAAAAAGTCCTCGAAAATATTTGGACCATCGGAGGAACAAAAGGTTGGTACTATGGCAACTGGATGTGGCAGTTACGAGGATTTATCGATAAATTAGTGGGTGGCGTTGGGTTGCGAAGAGGAAGAACCCATCCCACGCATTTGGACAATGGCGATTCACTCGACTTTTGGCGGGTGATTTTAGCCAACAAAGAGGAAAAACGATTGCTTTTGTTTGCCGAAATGCGTCTGCCTGGCGAAGCATGGCTCGAATTTAGAATTGATGAACAAAATGTTTTGCATCAAATTGCCACCTTTCGACCCAGAGGACTTTTCGGAAGATTGTATTGGTATAGTTTAGTGCCGTTCCACTTTTTTATTTTTGGTGGGATGATTCGGAATATTGCGAAATAATGATATAGGAGAAGTTTTTGGAACGCAGATTTGAAAAATTTGAGAAATTTTCTTTTTCTTTGAAAATAAAATAAATAGCCATCAACCTGAAACTTGAAACCTGAAACCTGAAACATAGCCATGAACTTCAAAATCGTATCATTATTATCTATTTTTATCCTTTTCGGATGGAATTCTACTCAAGAAAAGAAAACAACTGATTTAGCCTATCTTGTTGCCATCATGCAAGGAATCTATTCTTCCGAAAAGCAATCGATTGACGACAAAGAATATTTCAACATTTCCCTTCGCATGACTCCGATTTGGAAAAGTAAAGGACATTACCTGTATGTGGAACAAGCGATGTTTGAAAAACAAGACAGTCCGTATCGGGTGCGGATTTATAAAGTATCACAACGCAACAATGAATTCATCAGCGAAATTTACACCCTCAAAAACGAAAAAGAATGGATTGGTATGTGGAAAACACCAGAAGCATTTGATAACTTAGTAGAGTCCGATATAGAACTAAAACCGGGTTGCGAAGTGATTTTAAAAAAACAACCTGACGGAACGTTCATCGGCCAAACCGGTGAAAAAACTTGTCCGAGTGAATTAAGAGGAGCTTCTTATGCTTCTTCAAAAGTAACAGTAACGCCTACCCAAATTCTTTCTTGGGACCAAGGGTTTGACAAAGACGGCAAACAAGTGTGGGGGGCCGTAAAAGGCGGCTACATTTTTGATAAAATTAAATGATATACACCGAAAAAGTAAAAAGCAATATGTCTAAAAGGATACTGATAATCATCGGCATTGTACTCCTGATTTTAAGTATTCCATTGATTGCCATGCAATTGACGGATGAAGTAAAATGGGACATATTTGATTTTATAGCAGCCGGAATGTTGTTAGTTGGAACCGGTTTAGCAGTTGAATTCGTATTGAGAACCATTCGCTCAACCAAAAAACGAATTCTTTTCTGCGGCATTATATTGATCGTACTATTTTTAATTTGGGCAGAATTAGCAGTTGGTATTTTTGGAACGCCTTGGGCGGGAAGCTAATTCAACTCTTATAGAATACTTTAAGAAGGAATGGTTCAAAAAAAGTAACGAAAAAAACTTTCCAGTTCCTAAATTACTTTATGGTTAGATCAACAAAATGTTTTAGACCTTATAATATTTCTTCCGAAACCAAAACGCCAAATTAACCAACGCAATCAAGGCGGGGACTTCTACCAACGGACCAATGACTCCTGCAAATGCCTGTCCGCTGTTGATACCAAAAACACCTATGGCTACCGCAATGGCTAACTCAAAATTGTTCCCTGTAGCGGTAAAGGCAATAGAGGTAGCTTTCGAATAATCAGCTCCAAAATACTTGCCGATAAAAAAACTAACCACAAACATAATAGCGAAATAAATCACTAAAGGAAGGGCAATTCGAAGCACATCCATGGGAATTTCAACAATTAATTCCCCTTTCAAGCTAAACATTAAAACAATGGTAAACAAAAGAGCGATTAAGGTGATGGGTGAAATGAAGGGAACGTATTTCGTTTGAAACCATTCTTCTCCTCTCATTTTCATTAAAAAATAACGACTTAAAAATCCTAAGGCAAAGGGAATACCCAAATAAATCCCAACACTTTCTGCAATTTGACTTATACTGATGTCCACAATGGAACCTTCAAACCCAAAATAAGGCGGTAAAACGGTAATAAAAAGATAGGCGTAAACGCTATACAACAACACTTGAAAAATACTGTTCAACGCTATCAAACCGGCGGCATACTCTCTATTTCCTTCGGCCAAATCATTCCAAACCACCACCATCGCAATACATCGAGCCAAACCAATTAGTATGACACCTATCATGTATTCGGGATAACCGTTTAAAAAAAGTAACGCTAAGAAAAACATTAAGATAGGACCAATCACCCAATTCAACAGTAAAGAAGCACCCAAAACTTTGGTGTTTTGAAACACTTCACCCATTTTACTGTAATTCACTTTAGCTAAGGGCGGATACATCATTAAAATCAGTCCGATTGCTAAAGGAATATTGGTCGTTCCGGAGGAAAAGGAATGAATAAATTCGGAGGAACTCGGAATAAAATAGCCTATTCCAACTCCAAATAGCATGGCTAAAAAAATCCAAAGGGTTAAATAGCGGTCTAAGAAACCTAACTTTTTTCGATTGACTACGGGTGCACAATTCGTAACTGACATATTATTTTTTTAGTTGAGAAAAAACAAAATAGAGTTCACTCGCAATTTGCAAACTGCGTTCGGCATATTTTTCATTCATAAGTTCCGTTCCGTCAAAAGCTTTTGGGTCATCGTATTTAATGGGGAATCGGGCTTCTGCACCAAAAACCATTGGGCAACCTTCGTCGGCGTTGTTGCAGGTCATGATGGCTCCAAACTGACTTTTCGGATTAAAATCATCAAAATTGGCTTTGGAAAAACAAATAATCGGATGTTGATTGTCATCGAATTTCACCACATAAACAGGATTTTCGGTTTCACTCAATTTTTGAATAAGAAAACCTTGATTGGTTAACGTTTCAACCACTTTCGGAAACATCGCCGTAGCTTCCGTTCCACCGGAATAGCAAAAAACATTCTTAATCCCAAAATGAAACGCCATCGTTTGTGCCCAAATTTGCGACAAATGACTTCTTCTGGAATTGTGGGTACAAATAAAGTTTAAACGAATTTCTTCATTTGCCTTTACTTTATTTTGAAGGTAATCAATTAAGGGTTGTAAAACGTCTTTGCGTTCAATTGGCACTTCAATTTTAGGGATTGATTCAATGGTTTTAGCTAAATTTTCAAACATCTTATCGTTTTTTATAATGACAAAAAATAAAGTTCTGAACGGTATCAAAAGGCGTTTGATGGTCTTCGGTTAAACAATTTTCCAATGCAAAATCATCCCCAAAAACCGCTTCCATTTTTTCAACTGAATATTGCGTAATGGGAAGTCCACTGCATTTTAACGGACCATTTTCAGAAAAGGTTCCAATGATTATATGTGCATTTGAAGTGGTATTGGCGATTACATTGGCTTTGTAGTGCTGAATATCGTCAGCTTCCGTAAAAAAATGAAAAGAAGCCCTGTCATGCCAAATGTCAAATTTTTCATCGGATTGAAAATGCAAACTATCCGAAACAATAAAGGTCACCCTTTTGCCTTTTTCACCCAACCTTTTTTTGGTACGTTCAATGGCTGCTTCTGAAATATCCAGTAAACTTAAGTTAGAATAACCCAAATCCAATAAATGGTCAATCAGGTAACTATCGCCACCGCCAACATCAATAATTTTGGCCTCCTTTGGTACCTTACACGCTTGAATGAATTGAAGAGAAGTGGTGTGCAAATTCCGGTCAAATTGACCACCCAATTCCGATTTAAAGTGACCACCTGATTTCGGTTGAAAGTGACCACCCAATTTCGGTTCAAATTGACCACCCCGATTTTTCACCTAAAATTACTTTTT
>NZ_JBIIVK010000089.1:0-4250 GCF_044339515.1 Flavobacterium sp. | reverse complement strand
ACAGTTTTAGGTCGTTACTCAATAGATTTGACACAACAATAGATAGCTGGTTAGGCTTTAATTATCTAGCTTTCATAATAATTGCACTAAAAAAATTTAATAAAATAAAAGTTTAAACGACTTCAATGTATTTTTATTTTGATCTTCAATCTGAATAATTAATAATTGATTATCTTTTGATAAAGATTCAATAAACAAATCTTTAGAATTTATTTGATCTCTATTAAATAAAATTCTCCCTTGTAAATCATAAATTTTGATTGAATTAATTTCCGTAAACTTTGAATAAATTATAAGAGAATTATCTTGAGTTTGAATTGAAATTGCACTTTCATCGTACGGTTGTTCAACATTCATTACTTCATCAGTAAAACGTAAAATAAATCGATCATTAAATGCCCCTGCAACTGAACTAAATATATAATCTGATTCATTTAAAGGATGTATAGTAGCTGTATAAGTATCTTCAAGATAAACTAACTGTCCATCTGCAAAAAGACCATCCATCTGCTCAATTGCAATTTTATATTCTCCAGAACTGGCAATTTTTAACCCTAGCAAAAAATAATCTTCGCTTGAAAAAGGTAAAGCTTTCGCTTGTATAACAAACTCTTGATTGTTAATTAAAGATGTTAAAACTACTTCAGAATCGTTTATATACTTTCCATCATAACGATCTAAATCATTTGATGCTACCGAAGAATAACCAAGAAGTATTTTACTAAAAACACCATTTTGATTAGTCAAAGTTAACCACAATCGATGTTTCACATCTTGGTTTGTAGTTGGATATCTAAAAAACTGATTTTCAAACTCATCAGGAACTTTCATACCACTATTAAAAAATAACTCTGAACTTAGTGCTTTTACTAAAAATCCTTGACCAATTTGAATAAAACCATTTGGGTCTTCACTAGTTGAGGAACCTGTTCCTCCAAACTCTGTATACGTGGCATAAAAAGAACCTAAAGGTCCGACTCCCGTTGAATCATTTAATCTTCTCCAAAAATAAATAGTTCCTTCAATATTTGCCGCATTTTCTTGTAAAAATTGATCAGCACTTATCACAGTTGGATAAGGATTTCCAACTAAATTAAAACCTTGACCTTCTGTTTCTAATGATACAATAACTTCACCATTCCTAGGTATACCCACAAAATTTCCAGTCCAAACTTGTGGGGCATTAGAACCATTATTTGCTACATGATTATTTGGAGATCTTATAAAATAACCTTTGCCTGATTCAAATACAGTTGTATAAGGATTTATTGGTGAATAAATATTTTGACTAGTATTATAAGTATAAAAACGTGTATCAACAGTTTGAGGTGAAAACTGTTTTAAAGTTTGTAACCCAAAAACAGGTGATGACCACATAGTGTAATCTAAACGAAATATTTCAGAACTATTTCTCAAAACTGTAATTTCTCCGATATTTGGTAAAGCATTGTCATTAAGTTGAAACAGATTTGCATTATTTTGAATGACAAATGAAGTTGCGTTGCTATTGTTTACTATATTTTCATAAACTATAAGATTATTTCCCGAAGTAATAGAATACGAATAACCTTCATTCAAAGTAATACTTTTAACTTCAAACATGGTGGTGTTATTTTCATCAGAAACAAAGTTATCATCTAATATAACATCATGTTCCGAAGTTGGGAGAATTCCATTTAACCAAGCTCCATCCGACCAAACCGCCACAAAAGTAGGCTCATCAAAAGTTGTTACCATAATTACATTCGAATTTTCGCTTGTAACCGGGCCACTTCCGCTATTTCCTTCAGCCCTCAATCGATAATAATAATTTGTAGAAGGATTTAATCCATCCACAATTTTACTTGTTGAACCACTGGGAATAAATAAATTATTATAGCCCGCTAACATAACCGAAAAGTCACTAAACTCGCTAACATCTAATCTATAGCCTGTTGCTCCAGGTACAGCTATCCAACGAGCTGAAAAAAAAGTATCTGAAACCCCAGACGGAGAACCAGCTATTGGAACTGATATTGTATTTGTTGAAAAAGTAAATCCAGAAGTCCAACTACTAAAAAGAGGTGCAGATGTACATTGAAAACGCATATATACTGTATAAGTAGTATTTGATAATAACCCAGAAAGTAGTGAAGAAAAAACTCCATCTCCTACTGAACCACTATCTACTAAACCTGAAACCCCACTACCAGGCAAACCAGAAGAACGAACTTCAAAATTATAGGCTATACCAGGAGCAGATGTTGAAGCTGACCAATTTAAAACAGCAGAAACTGATGTAATGTCACTAACCATGATACCTGTTGGTTGATTACATTGACTATAACCAATAATACCCTTAAAAATTAGACTAAATAATAAAATAAGAATCTTTGCAATTAAATGAAACTTCATAATTTTTTAATTTTTATAAAAACAGTAAATTGTAATACTAATAAATAAGCTTAGTCAAAATCTTTTCTCCAGTAATTAAACTAACATTTACAATAAATAATTGATTCGATTGCTTAATATCAGAAATCGTAACTTCAAGCTGGTCAGAAATTTTTTTTGAATAAATCAAGCGACCACTTAAATCAAATACATCTATCTGTTGTATGGCTCTATCAAAAACTTTAAAATGAATACCTTCGGTATTTATTGAAATTAGAAATTGATTATTTAAATTAACAACTTCAACTAAATTTAAATTTTCATTAACTATTATTGTATAATCTTCAGCTTCACCATTTTGAATAGATTCACAAGGCGTAGTTTCATCAGTTGATGTGGATTGATTAGTTCTAACCCGCATAATTGTATTACCTAACACAGCATCAACCGGCACAAACACATTGGCTACAATTCCTGAATTTACATCCTCTCCTCCTGTCACTGAACCTAAATTAATTGATTCACTATTCTCAAAATCTCCATTTTGGTTCCAATCTATCCATGCCATAGTATTATTTGTCCCTCCAAGTGTATTTACATTAACTGATAAGGAAACCATCGATTCTCTCTCTATACTTGTTTGAATTGATGTGAAATTTGAATAAGAAGGTGTGCTTAAAGATGGATTATTTATTTCACCAAAAGTTACTTTAGTAATTCCAATAGAATTTGTATTTGTAACTAAAGAAGTACAATAACAACCTTCTCCTCCAACTAACAATGGAAAATCAAAAACTGTAGAAGAAGCGATATCGCATGTAGTTGCCCTACGATAATAAGTCGCAATTGATTGATTAGTTTCAAAAAAAGCATCAGTTGCCCCCGGTATATCAGTCCAAGGTCCATTATCATTGGGAGATGACTGCCATTGATAAGAAAGTCCTGATTCAATTGAACCGTTCTGAACAGAAAGAAGAAATAATTCTCCATTACAATAAGGCCCTTCTGATACAACTGTTTGACCTCCAGAGGGAGTTGACTCACAAGGATTCGTAAAAGTAAATTGCATGTTTGGTCTTCTTCTGGCTATAAGTGCTGGGAGTAAATTTTGATTAGACAAATTACATCCATTTAAGGCTGAATTATTTGTGTAATTAGCCGCAGTAACTGACTCTCCCGTAGGGAAATTTTTTGATTGCACAGAAAAACTAGTTCCGAAATCGAAATTATTTCTACAGATTTCAACTATAATATTTCTAAATCCATCCCAAGCAAAAGGAGTATCTAGCTCAAATGTATACCAACCTAATTCCGTTATATTTTCGGTGGTAGATTCATAATAAACTGGTAAATTATCAACAAGATTTGGTCCCATTTCAAATGAAGTTGTCATACCAATCTTGATTTTAATATTTTCAGGTTTTAAATTACTAGGTAGTGCAAGTTCAGTTATATTTATAGCTAAAGAAGTTAAATTTCCTGAGATACTAAATCCTACGTTATACAATTCGTCAGCAAAATATAAATATTGCGATCTACTATTACGATTAATTGTAGCAAATGGGGAAACACCTAAAGTGTTATATGATTCTTCACCATCACCAATTGTAAAGGTATCTTGTGCTTTTAAATCATTATATACAAGTAAAATGAAAATCAAAAAAATTTTATAGAAAATGAGTCTATTATAGGTTCTGTTTTTTTTAATTAATTGTATATGATTGTTGTAATTTTTATTCATAATTAAAGATTTTTTGATTGTCCGCAATTACCCATAATTAAATAAAAAGCCTTATATTTGATAAAAAAAAGCGATGAATTTATTCAGTTTTACGGCAAATTTTGGAAGTGAAGAAGCTTGTAGACTTCATTTTAAA
>NZ_JBIIVK010000059.1:0-19856 GCF_044339515.1 Flavobacterium sp. | reverse complement strand
TATTTCTTGAACAATTTGAAGCTTTAAAGACATTGAGTAGTCTTTCTGGGTTCGCTTAACATAGCGATTTTCTTGAAGGTTTTCCATAACGATGAAGTTTGTGTATCGCTATTTCAGGACAAGACATTACAATAATAAAAAAAGCTCCGAGTATATCGGAGCTTTTCTTTTTCATAGCAAATCAATAATTAGTTTGGTAATAAAACTCTGTTTAAAACATGAATTACACCGTTTGCAGCTTGAACATCAACAGCCACAATACCAGAAGCTCTTCCTGCACCATCAGTAACATTTGCAATGTTTCCACCAGTACCTGGCAATGTAATATCAAATGTTGAAGTTGCACCTAAAATGGATGTTACAGTAGTTACACCATTTGGTGTAAGTGCACTAGACAATACATTGCCGGAAGCAACATGATATTTTAAAACTGGATCTAAAGTTGACTCTGGAATAGATCCTAAACCAGATAGACTTAATTCTGTTAGTAAAGCACCAAATGCAGCATCAGTTGGGGCAAATACGGTAAAAGGACCTGCACCATTTAAGACAGCAACAAAATCAGTAATATTATCTCCTTCTCTTGTTAAAGCCGCTTCCAATATATTAAATGTTGGATCTGCTGTAGCAAAAGTAACAACAGTTGGCAATCCAATCACAGCATCAACAACGTGTACTACACCGTTAGAAGCAATAATGTTTGGAGTTACCACAGAAGAAACACCGTTTAATCTAACACCTGCTGCAGTACTTACATACATGTTCAATGGGTTACCGGAAGCAGTTCCACCAAAAGTAGCACTTGTTTCAATGTAACCAGTTGATAACTGTGTAGATTGTACAGCTCCTGCAACCACATGGTTTAATAAAACTTGTCTAAGTACCGGAATTGGAACAGCTTCTAAATCAGCAAACCCATTGTCGTCTAAAAAGTCTTCAAAAGCATCATTAGTTGGAGCAAATACAGTAAGTTGTGTTGTTCCATCAACAGCACCAACTAAACCTGCACGGTCTAATGCTTGTACTAAGATACTTAAATCAGGAGTACGAGAAGCAATCGCTGCTATCGTATTGCTTTGTGGAGCGGCATCATCGTCGCTACAAGAAAAAGTAGTTATTGCTACAAAAGCAAAAAGTACCGATTTTAAAAAATTTACATTTTTCATAGTTATTGAGTTTTTATTGTTCGGTACAAATATAGAAACTATTTTTAATATTGTTTAATCATTTTTTAGATATAGTAAACAATAAATGAAAATTAGAAGATTGAAATTAACTGATTTTATATTTAAAAAGCTTGTTTTAATTGATGTTTTTATGAATTGTTTAATGCTTTTGTAGAGTTTATTTTTGTTTAATTTTAACAAAAATTTAATAAACAAAATTAAAAAATCATTGCTTTTTGAACACTTTTTTTGAGATCATTTCAGATTTTAAAATATAAATACCACTCACTAAATTTTCTGGTAAAGAATTAAATCCGTTTCTAAGTTGTAAGGAGGTTATTTTTTGACCGCTTAATGCGAAAAGTTCAAACTTAGTTTCATTTTCAAAACCATTAAACCATAAATTTCCGCTTTCAGTTTGAAATAGGGCAGGTTTCTTCTTTTCAATAACATTTGTCGATAAACTCTCATTCACAAACAACCATTGATAAGCCGCTCCAAATTCTCCTCTCCAATAGCCCTCAGTATGTGTTCCGTAGGAATCAAATTTGGTAAAGGTATTGGATATTGATAAACCATTATTCTGCATGGTTGTTCTAATAGTATTTATGTTTGGCACCATGGCAGTAGATTCATTCTGTCCGGCAACAAAGTAAATACGTAGATTAGACAAATCGGAGGAGTTACCTAAATAGGTGTTTAAATCCGACAATGCAAACCAATACGCAGGACTAAATGAACCAATTTTTCCAAACAGATTTGGATATTCACTGGCTCCATAAGTTGCAATTAATGCACCCATCGAACTTCCGATTAACGCATTCATCTTCGGTTCAGGGCGTGTTCTAAAATTTTCATCTATGTATGGTTTTAATGTTTCGGCTATAAACGCCATATATTCATCACCTTGTCCGCCTCCATATTGAGCATTTACCCATGGTGAATATTCATTTAAGCGTTCGCTACCACCATTGTCAATTCCTACCACAATTGCACCGTAATCGCCTTCTTCAAAAAGTGAATTTAATGTTTCATCCACTTGCCATTCACCTGAAAATGAAGTTAAATTATCAAACAAATTTTGTCCGTCATTCATATATAAAACCGGATAATTTTTGGTTGAAGTAAAATAATCAGGAGGTAAATACAACCAAATTCTACGTATTCGGTCCAACTGTGGGATATAAAAATTCGGACTCAAAATTTGAACATTGGAAGTGGCTGTACTGTTATTCCCTCCCGTTATATCTTCCCACGATTGAATGGTTAAATTGATGGTTTGAGGAGTTCCGTTAAAGGTAAAAGTTCTGTTAGGCAAATAACCACCACTGGCATTACCTTCTACGGTAGCCCAACTTCCACGGGTAAACTTATATTCCACGGTTCCTGTACCTTCCGGAATTGTAAGTTGATAAGTTCCAAAGCCATCCGGTTGCATAATTGAACCATTATCAAACGGATTCCAACCATTTATACTTCCGGCTAAATAAATTGTTGCTCCCGTTGGCGTATTTGCAGGGATTGATGTAATGCGTAAAGTCACTTGTGCATCAATTCCTAACGAAAAGATAGAAAACAAAACAAGTAGATATTTTTTCATAATTTTGATAACTAATCAGTGTATTTTCAAATTTATAAATTTTCAATCAAATTCTACTTTTCATATACTATTTTTGCTATTGTTTAGTTTTATAAATAAAAAATAATAAAACCATGAATATCCAATTTTCAAAAAAAATAGTTTCTATATTCTTTTTAATTAACTCTGTAATCTTCGCTCAAGGCAAAATCAATCAGTTAGATGATAAAGGAAATAAACACGGACTTTGGAAAGGTGTTTATGAAGATACTAAATATCCAAAATATGAAGGCGAGTTTAAGCACGGTAAAGAAGTTGGCATTTTTACCTTTTATGACAATACTAAAGTAAAGAAGATTGTAGCTACAAGAGATTTTTCCGCTAACGATGGGTCATGTTATACTATTATTTTCAATGGTAAACACAAAGTCAGCGAAGGAAAATTGGTCAACAAGGTGCATGAAGGCGAATGGAAATTTTATCATCTTCGATCGGATACCATTATGAATTTAGAAAATTATAAGAATGGTAAATTACATGGTGTAAAAAAAGTATTTTACAATACCGGATTAATTGCTGAGGAGTCGAACTTCAGTAACGGAATAAAAGATGGTCCTTATAAAAAAGTAGCAGAAAACGGTGTTGTTTTGGAAGAGTCTTTCTTTAAAAATGGTGAATACCACGGACAAGCCATTTTTAGAGAAGCTGCCGGCGATAAATATTCAGTTGGAGAATACAAAAAAGGCAAATCGGTAGGAGTCTGGAAATTTTATGAAAATGGAAAATTAGTCAAAGAAGAAAACCGAAGCGAAAAGAAAAAAGCCAAACCTAAAACGGCTGCCGGTGAAGCTAAAAGAAAAGTTAAAGCACAGAAACAGTAATTTTAGAAATCCCTACCTTTGCAAAAATTTTTGAAATGAAAAGAGTAGTAGTCGGACTTTCCGGCGGGGTAGATTCCAGTGTTGCGGCATATTTGTTGAAAGAACAAGGGTACGAAGTCATCGGTTTGTTTATGAAAAACTGGCATGATGATTCGGTGACGATTTCAAACGAATGCCCGTGGTTGGAAGATTCTAACGATGCTCTTTTGGTTGCCGAAAAACTCGGAATTCCGTTTCAAACGGTCGATTTAAGCGAAGAATACAAAGACCGTATCGTAGATTATATGTTCAAAGAATACGAAAGCGGTCGGACGCCAAATCCCGATGTACTTTGCAATCGCGAAATCAAGTTTGATGTTTTTATGAAAATTGCTCTTTCGTTAGGAGCTGATTTTGTTGCCACCGGACATTATTGCCGCAAAGGAATTCTTGAAAAAGACGGAAAAGAAATCTATCAATTGCTTGCCGGAATTGATGGAAACAAAGATCAATCGTATTTTTTATGTCAGTTATCACAGGAACAATTGTCAAAATCGTTGTTTCCGATTGGCGAATTAACGAAACCACAAGTTCGGGAAATTGCTTCAAAATTAGATTTAGTCACTGCCGAAAAGAAAGATTCGCAAGGATTATGTTTTATTGGGAAAGTGCGATTACCGGAATTTTTACAACAAAAATTACAACCCAAAGAAGGAATCATTATCGAAATTGATAAAAATGATCCGATTTATGCTATAGAAAAACCAACTTTTGAATCGATGGAAGAGCAACTGAATTTTGATGCACAGCCTTTCAAGTATTTACCAACCATGGGAAAAATCGTGGGCAAACATCAAGGTGCTCATTATTTCACTATTGGTCAACGAAAAGGATTGAATGTAGGTGGAACTAAAGAAGCCTTATTTATTATTTCAACAGATATTGAGACGAATACAATTTACACTGGCCAAGGTCAATTTCATCCCGGATTGTTCAGAAAAGCATTAAAAGTTCAGCCGAATGAAGTTCATTGGATTCGAGAAGATTTGCGTTTACAAAATGGTGAAACAAAGGAAGTCACGGCACGTATTCGTTATCGACAAGCTTTACAAAAAGCAACATTATACCACTTTGAAAGTGGATTATACGTCGTTTTTGATGAACCGCAATCCGCTATAACTGAAGGACAATTTGTAGCTTGGAATGTAGGTGATGAATTAGTTGGTTCGGGTGTAATTTCGTAAATTCGTTTTTTTTAATTCATTGAATTTATGAACAGAATTACTTCTCTTTTCAATATACAATACCCAATTATTCAGGGTGGAATGATCTGGAATAGCGGTTACAAATTAGCCAGTGCCGTCAGTAATGCCGGTGGTTTGGGCTTAATTGGTGCCGGTTCGATGTATCCCGATGTTTTGCGTGAACACATTCAAAAATGCAAAAAAGCAACTGACAAACCGTTTGGTGTAAATGTACCGATGTTGTATCCCAACATTGAAGAAATCATGCAAATTATAGTGGAAGAAG
This sequence comes from Flavobacterium sp., assembly GCF_044339515.1. Taxonomy (GTDB): domain Bacteria; phylum Bacteroidota; class Bacteroidia; order Flavobacteriales; family Flavobacteriaceae; genus Flavobacterium. The sequence continues at coordinate 14,721 of NZ_JBIIVK010000059.1, read as the reverse complement.
GGGTGAAAATCGTTTTCACTTCTGCCGGAAATCCAAAAACGTGGACTTCTTTTTTAAAGGAAAAAGGAATTACGGTAGTTCATGTAGTAAGCAGTTCAAAATTTGCTTTAAAAGCTCAAGAAGCCGGAGTAGATGCGGTGGTCGCTGAAGGTTTTGAAGCCGGTGGACACAATGGAAGGGAAGAAACTACTACCTTAACATTAATTCCGATGGTCAAAGAAAATATTTCCATCCCATTAATTGCTGCGGGCGGCATTGCAACCGGAAGAGGAATGTTGGCCGCAATGATTTTAGGTGCCGATGGCGTTCAAATGGGAAGTCGTTTTGCCGCTTCAGTAGAAAGCTCGGCACATGAAAACTTTAAGCAATCCATTATTGATACAAAAGAAGGCGATACGTTGGTTACATTAAAAGAATTAGCTCCAGTTCGCTTGATTAAAAATAAGTTTTACAATGATATTCAGGAATTGTATGCCAAATGTCCAACTCCCGAAGAATTAAAAGAATTGTTAGGACGAGCCCGAGCAAAACGTGGAATGTTTGAAGGCGATTTGATAGAAGGCGAATTAGAAATAGGTCAAATAGCCGGATTAATTCACGATATAAAACCAGTGAAAGAAATCATTGATTCGGTTATAGAAGAATTTGAGTTGGCTAAAAAGGAAGCGGTTTTGCTTTAAAAAGTGTAACCAATTCGAGCATGTAAATCAACCGCGGTACTTCCATTATCGCCCAAATAATCTTCAAGATAAACAGCATATCCAATTCCGAAACCTGCTTCATAATTAAAATTGGAATTTCCAATATTTCGTTTAATTGCCCATTTTGGAATAATCGATAGTGTACTGATTACATTAATATTATCCATTTTAGAGATATAAAACCAATCTGGACTATAAATAAAATTTAAAGCTAGGAAATTGGAACTATTATTTTTTATCGAACGACCTTTTTCCACTCGTTTATCTAAATTATAATGCCATCTAGGCTCCATTCGAATGGTTGGAATAAAAAGTGAAGTGACATCATCGCCATAATCTACAACTAATCCTAAGTCCATACCAACTTCTGAACGCAAACTAAATTTGTTTGCTAATCGAGTTTCGTTAGTTATCCAAGCTCCGAAAAGTCCGGTTTGAATGCCAAAAATATTTTTTTCAACACTGTTATCTTGTGCGTTTCCTACAAGATTAAACAACAAAATGATAGCGATAATTATTCTTTTCATTTCTCCAATTTTTCTTACGATTGCAAATATATTATTAAAAAAAAATTTTACGATATAATTTTTTAAAATTTGGATTTTTTTCATAAAAAAACCGTCCAACTTAAAAATTGAACGGTTTGTGTATTTTTAAAATAGTAAATTATAAATGAATCACTTCACCATACGCATCAGCCACAGCTTCACTCTTAGCTATTTTTTGAAATAAATTTGTGTTAAATTAAGCGTTTTTGTTTCATTTATACAAAACACATTCATATATTTGTGTAAATAATAACACAATTAAATAATTGTTTGATACCTAATTTTCAATCTAACGGAACTTTACCAATTGGCATTCATTGGACGACTATTGAAGAAATTAAAGAAAAGTTGTGCTTTTCTGTTAAAAGAATTCAATTAGTTGAGGGTCTTGAAAAAGCAATTCTAAGTTTGAAAAGTGCTGGATGTAAAACAATATATATTGATGGTAGTTTTTCAACTTCAAAAGAAATTCCCGGGGATATTGATGTTTGTTGGGAAACAGACAATGTAGATTTAGATTTATTAATTAAAATTGAACCTGTTTTGTGGGATTTTAGCCCAGGTAGAAAACTTCAAAAAGATAAATTTGGTTGTGAGTTTTTTCCAGCTGAAACAATTGCTGAACTTCCCGATAAGACTTTTATAAACTTCTTTCAACAAGATAGAGATGGAAACCCAAAAGGTATAATAGCATTAAAAATTTAAGTTATGATAAAAAATGAAAAACAATATGGAGTTACAAAAAATAATTTAAAAAAATTTCAGGATGCCATAAAAGTAATATCTGAAAATAGTAATTCTAAAAATCCATTATTATTAAAACTTCAAATAGATTCTATACAAAGTCAAATAGATATTTTTGAAGAAGAAATAAAAGCTTATGAAGGATTAAAAAAAGGTATTATTACAAATGTTTCCAGAGGTTTTGAAGATTTGAGTTGCGGTATTATAGAAAGTAGAATTGCTAAAGGTTATAATCAAAAAGAGTTTGCAAGATTGCTTAAAACAAGCGAACAGCAAATACAAAAATACGAATCTGAAAATTATTCTAATATTAGTTTAAAGCGTTTACAGGAAATAGTGGTTGTTCTTGATGTAGATGTTGATACGACATTTAGTTTTAATAAAAAAAGACATTTTACAACATCAGATTTTTTAATTCCGCAAGGAATAAACCCAGTCTTAATTCAAAATAAAATAAGAAACAGAGGCACAACTGTATTAGTGTGCAGATAAAAATGAAAACAATAACATTTTATTCATATAAAGGTGGAGTTGGTAGATCACTTACATTGTCAAATATTGCAATGAGATTAGCAGATTTAGGTAAAAAAGTTTGTATTATTGATTTCGACTTAGAAGCTCCAGGGTTACACCTTAAATTCAATAAACATATTAATCAATTAGAAATAAAAAAGGGAATTGTAGAATATATTTCTGAATTTCAAAATAAAAATTTTATTCCACAAAACATAAATGAATACGTTACTGAGGTGAATTATTTAGGAACTTTAAATGGTTCAATAAAGCTGATACCGGCAGGAAATATTTACAGTAACGAATACTGGAAAAATTTATCATCTATTAATTGGAAAGATTTGTTTTATTCAGACGAAAATAATGGTATCAACTTATTATTACATTTAAAAGAATTAATAAGAAAAGATTTAAATCCAGATTTTATTTTAATAGATTCCAGAACTGGAATTACTGATATATCCGGAATTGCAATGACTCTATTAGCTGACAGTGTGGTTACTTTAGCCGCAAATAATGAAGAGAATATTTCTGGTACTGCTAGAATTATTAAAAGTTTAATGAATAACGAAAATAATTTGTTGGGTAAGTTACCTACAATACACTTTGTTTTAACTAGAATTCCTTATTATGCTAATCCTGATGAAAAACATAAAGAAATTAGAATTGTTAGAAATGCATTAGCAACTATAAATCAAGAGGGAAAGTTAATTGAAAAAGTATTTGTTATACATTCTGATAGAGAATTGGAGGAAGAAGAACGTTTCAAAATAAATACTATTTCTGAAAAGAATCCATCATTATTTCAAGTTGTACCAATCGAAGAAGACTATCTAACTTTATTTGAAGAATTAACGAAAGATGATTTAACAGTTGATGAAATATCAAAATTTAATGCTTTAAGAGAATCTGAATTACTAATTGAAGAAGCTAAAAACACATATGACAACGCAATAAAAATTAATAAGCTTAAAAGTGCTATATTATTGAATTCAAATTCTCACGAAGCGATGAGTTTGCTAGCGGACACTTACATTGAATTAAAGAATTATGATGAAGCAATTGTCTTTGCAAAGCAAGCATCTAAAATTGATGAAAATAATTTATACTACAAATATATTATTGCATATTGTTTACATGGTTTAAATTTACCTGAAGAGGCGATTACAATTCTTGAAAAAATCCTTATAATTGAACCTAAATACAGAGCTTCATTATCATTTTTAGGATATATATTTAGACAAAAATTAGATTATCAAACTGCTTTAAATTATAGATTAAAATTAGTTGAAAATTTTCCCCATTATGACGGAGGTTATAATGATTTAGCAAATTCTTATAAAGATTTAAAGGATTATGATAAAGCTTTTCAATATACTTATAAGAGTTTAGAGTTAAATCCAAAAAATTATTTTGCTTTAGGGACATTATCTGAAATATATGCAGAAAAAGGAAATGACAATGAATTTTATAAGAATCTTCAACTGTCATTTATTTTTGGTATGAATTCAGAAACTTTTGAAAGAGTAATTAAAGAAGAAAAAGTTTATAGAAAATACTATAAAGATGAACGATTTATAAACTTATTGAAGACATACAGGATAAAAGTTACTCTTCCTGAATACTGATATAATTATAAAGTAAAAACCCCGATTTAAAAAATTTTAAATTGGGGTTTTTATTCTGATCTCTTTATTTACAAATGAATCACTTCACCATACGCATCCGCTACAGCTTCCATCACCGCTTCACTCATCGTTGGGTGTGGGTGAATTGCTTTTAAAATTTCGTGACCTGTTGTTTCTAATTTACGAGCAACAACGGCTTCGGCAATCATATCGGTTACGCCGGCACCAATCATATGACAACCTAACCATTCGCCGTATTTGGCATCAAAAATTACTTTTACAAATCCGTCTGGAGTTCCGGCAGCTTTTGCTTTTCCGGAAGCGGTAAACGGAAATTTACCTACTTTTAGTTCGTATCCTTTTTCTTTGGCTTGCTTTTCAGTTAAACCAACTGAAGCAATTTCAGGTGTAGCATACGTACAACCCGGAACGTTTCCGTAATCCAATGGTTCAACGTGTAATCCTGCAATTTTTTCTACACACAAAATTCCTTCTGCGGAAGCCACGTGAGCTAACGCTTGACCGGGTGTTACATCACCAATAGCATAATAACCCGGAATATTGGTTTGGTAATAATCGTTTACTAAAATTTTATCGCGGTCAACAGCAATTCCAACTTCTTCTAAACCAATGTTTTCAATGTTAGTTTTAATTCCAACCGCAGATAATAAAATGTCAGCTTCTAAAACTTCTTCGCCTTTGGCTGTTTTTACAAAAGCTTTTACACCATTTCCGCTTGTGTCAATTCGTTCAACAGAAGAATTAGTCATAATCGTAATGCCGGCTTTTTTCAACGAACGTTCGAATTGTTTCGATACATCTTCATCTTCCACGGGAACGATAGTAGGCATGAACTCAACAATAGATACTTCTGTTCCCATCGAATTATAAAAACTCGCAAATTCAACTCCTATGGCACCTGAACCTACTACAATCATTTTCTTAGGTTGTTCAGGTAATGTCATCGCTTGACGGTAACCAATTACTTTTTTACCATCTTGAGGCAAGTTAGGCAACTCGCGAGAACGAGCTCCGGTTGCAATGATTATATGATCGGCACTGTATTCAGTTACTTTACCATCGGCAGCGGTAACATCAATTTTTTTGCCCGGTTTTATTTTTCCAAAACCTTCAATCACATCAATTTTATTTTTTTTCATCAAAAATTGAACACCTTTACTCATTCCATCTGCCACTCCACGACTACGGTTGATAACGGCTCCAAAATCTTTATCAAATTCTTTTACAGTAAGTCCGTAATCTGAAGCATGTTTCAGGTATTCAAACACTTGAGCTGATTTTAAAAGAGCTTTGGTTGGGATACATCCCCAATTCAAACAAACACCGCCTAAACTTTCTTTTTCAATAACGGCTACTTTAAAGCCCAATTGTGAGGCACGAATAGCAGTTACATAACCACCCGGACCACTACCTAAAACAATAATATCGTATTTCATTATCTATGGATTTTTTCGTAATTATAATTTGCGAATTTAATGATTTAATATGTTTTTAAAAAGTTTTTTGAAGACTGTTTTCGGTTGTCCGTTGTCGGTTATTCGAAAACAGATAACAGACAACTTTCTAATGTTCTGTTACAAACTGCGAATCATATAAATTTTTATAAAATCCTTTTTCGTTTAATAATAGTTCAGCATGTTTGCCTTGTTCTACAATTTTTCCTTTGTCCATTACTATGATTTTATCAGCATTCACAACAGTTGCCAAACGATGAGCAATAACAATCGAAGTTCTTCCTTTGGTTATTTTTTCTGTCGCTCTTTGAATTAATTCTTCCGAATAGGTATCAATCGAAGAAGTGGCTTCATCCAAAATCAAAATACTTGGATTACTGACATAAGCACGAAGAAAAGCAATCAATTGTCGTTGTCCCGACGAAAGCATCACCCCACGTTCTTTTACATTATAATCGTAGCCATTGGGTAAAGTCATGATGAATTCATGAACACCAATTTTTTGGGCGGCTTCAATGACATCTTCTCTAGTTATGTTTGGGTTATCGAGTGTAATGTTATTCAGAATGGTGTCGGCAAAAAGAAATACATCTTGCAAAACCACGGCAATTTGTTTTCGGAGACTTTTTAGTTCAAATTCGTTGATGTTTCTTCCATCAATGGAAATAGTTCCGCTGTTAATTTCGTAAAAACGATTTAATAAATTAATTATTGTTGATTTTCCTGCTCCGGTAGAACCTACAATCGCAATGGTTTCACCCGGATTTACTTCCAAATTAATTCCTTTGATGACTTCTTCATCATTAATATAACCAAAACGAACCTCTTGAAAAGATAATTTTCCTTTAAAATGTGGAGCTTCAACTATACCGTTTTCTTGCACTTGATCTTGAATGTCTAAAATGGCAAAAACCCGATTGGCAGCAATCATTCCCATTTGCATCTCGTTGAATTTATCTGCAATTTGACGAAGCGGGTTGAATAACATTCCAATCATCATCGTGTACGTGAATAAATCTCCAACAGTGGTTGATGTTTCTCCTCCAATCATCGATAGTCCCCCATAATAGACCACAAAAGCTAAAGTGAAATTCGTAACTAAATCGGCAATGGGAAAGAAAATAGCGTTATACCAGACTGTTCTTATCCATGCTTTGTTGTGTTTGTCGTTGATAACTTTAAACTTTTCATAATCAATTTCTTCTCTTGAAAAAAGTTGAACGATTTTCATTCCGGTTACTCTTTCCTGCACAAAAGTATTGATGTTAGCCACTTGTGTTCGTACTTCCTCAAACGCTGATTTCATTTTTAATTGAAAAATTCGTGTAGCATAAATTAAAATAGGCATGGCTAAAATGGCAATCCATGAAAGCTTCCAATTCATAAAAAACATGACAAAAATAACGGCAACCATTTTCATTAAATCACTGATAATCATAAATAATCCTTGACTGAAAATGCGGGCAATGGCTTCAATATCTGAAACGGAACGCGTTACTAATTGGCCAACCGGGGAATGGTCGTAGTATTTCATTTTAAAACGAAGCATGTGGTCAAAAAGCTTGATTCGGATGTCGCGAACAATATCTTGGCCTAGCCAATTGGCCCAATAAACAAAGTAAAATTGTGAAATAACTTCGAGAATTAATACGATTCCCATCAATAAAATATAAAACACCAGGCCATGACTGTCATGTGTTTTGATGTAATCATCTACCGTATTTTTCAATAAATAGGGGCGAAGTGCGGCAAAAACAGAAAGTCCGATTGCCCAAAATATTACTCCTCTAAAACGCCATTGATAGGGTTTGGTGTAGAATAAAATCCGTTTGAATAATTGAGTGTCAAATGCTTTCATTCGGTGCTGTATGGATATAAAATTTGGGTTAGATAGAGTCCGTGTGCCGGGGCAGAAAATCCTGCTTGACTTCGGTTTTTACTTTCGATGATGATTCGCAACTGTTCCGGTTCAATTTTTCCTTGGCCAATGTTAATCATAGTTCCGACAATGGCTCGCACCATATTTCGGAGAAAACGATCGGCGGTTATCGTAAAAACCAATTGATTTTCATTTTGTTGCCAAAAGGCGTTTTTTATTTTACAATTAAAAGTAAAAACATCGGTATTTACTTTCGAAAAACATTCAAAATCGGTGTATTCTAATAAAATTTTTGCGGCTTGGTTCATTTTTTCCAAATTTAAAGGATAAAAATGATACCAACTTAACTCGTTAATAAAAACATCTTTGGTAGAGTGAATGTGGTATTCATAGGTTCTTTCGATGGCATCAAAGCGGGCATGAGCCTCGGAATTCACTTCAAAAATGGAATAAATTACGATGTCTTTTGGAAGATAAGAATTTAATTTCGGAATCCAATAATCACTATCAATAGCCTCTTCAAAATCAAAATGAGCAAACATTTCTTTGGCATGAACTCCGGAGTCTGTGCGACCTGCAGCCACAATTTCAATTTTATTTTTTAATAAAAGAGAAAGTGCTTTTTCCAATGTTTCTTGAACAGATACTGCGTTGGGCTGCGTTTGCCACCCGTGGTAGTTGGTTCCGTTGTATGCTAGTTTGATAAAGTATCTCATATTTCAATGTACAAAGATAATTGAATTGAAATTGTATCAAATTTACGAAGGATATAATTTTACGTTAAACTTTGGGATGGGAGATGGGAGATTGAAGTTGGGAGATTTCGGTTAAAGTTTTCACACAAACTTGTTATTTCGTAGGAAACTCATTTTAGTTTTCGGTTATAAAATCTTTGTATCTTCGTGCTTTAGTGGCAAAAAAATAAAAATTGAAAAAAATCCTTCTTCTTTCTGATACGCATAGTTTCATAGACGAAAAAATCCTAAAGTATGTTCGTTTAGCTGATGAAGTCTGGCATGCCGGTGACATTGGTGATTTGACAGTAACAGACGAAATTAAAAAACTCAAACCACTTCGAGCAGTTTATGGTAATATTGATAACGATAAAGCTCGAATGGAATTTCCGTTGAACAATCGTTTTTTTTGTGAAGGAGTTGAGGTTTTAATCACGCATATTGGCGGCTATCCCGGAAAATATAATCAAGCCATTCGCGATGAATTGAAAAATAATCCACCAAAATTATTCATTTGTGGGCATTCGCACATTTTAAAAGTTCAATTTGATAAAACGTTGAATTTACTGCACATGAATCCCGGAGCTGCGGGTATTCACGGATTTCATCAAGTGCGAACCATGCTACGATTTGAAATTGACGGAGAGCAAATTAAAGCACTTGAAATTATTGAAATGGAGAAAAAAGTTTAGTGTGGAATGTGTAGCTTTATATAAACTAGTGTTCCGGCATTCATTTTAGAATTGATGGTGATTTTTCCTTTCAGGTTTTTAACGCGTGCTTTAATTTGAGTGAGTCCAAAACCATCACTGCTGTAGGTTTTTGAGCTGTCAAATCCTTTGCCATTATCTTCAACATTTATGATGATCTGATTGTTTTTTTCTTCTAAGGTAATATAGCCACTTGTTGCTTTACTGTGTTTCAAGATATTGTTGACAAGTTCTGTGATGATAAAATAGACTTTGATTTCAAATTCTTCATTATATCTTTTTTGGTTTGAACCAAAATAGTTAAAGGTGAATTGGATAATAGAATTTGAATTTTTTTCGCATAAATCTTGTACAGCATAATACAGACCTAATTTAGCTAAAACCGGCGGCACCAATTCATGTGATAAATCACGTACTTGATCATGAGCTTCTTTTAAGAGTGATCGTGCTTTTACAATTTCTTCCGGAATTTCACCTTTTTGACCAACTAAATAGGCGGATAAGTGCAGACCGGCCGATGAAAGTAAAGCACTAATGTTATCGTGGAGTACTTCGGAAAGTTTTTTTCGTTCAATTTCTTGTCCGTCAATAGAGGCGTTGATGATGTTTTCCTGAATTTCACTATCTAATTCTCTAATTTTATTGCGTTGTTTTAGTTGTAAGTTTTGGTAAAAGAAGTAAAATAATACCAAACTGAATCCAAATAAAGCTACGAATATAAAGATGATTTTTTTGTTACGGCTTTGTCTTTCCTCCAGTAGTTTTGATTTTTCTTTGTATTCGTCTTCAACTTTATCAATGTTGTATTTTGTTTCAATTTCTCTAATTTTATCTCTTATGTTCTCGTTATGTAATTTTTGACTTGATTCAAAAGCCAACGTATTGTAAAAGTTAGCTAGTTTATAATCACCCAATTGTTCATAAGCATACACTAAGTTTAAATATAATTCAACATAATCAAATGTGCTTAAATCATCTTTGTAATCTGTTTTAATTTTTTCATACGTTTCGGCTCCCTTTTTGAAGTCATTTTGATATTGCATATAATAATATCCATAATTACTTAACGCTGATATAATTAGTTTTTTATTATTGTTTTTTATGGCAAAATTATAACTACTATCTAAATAGGATTTAGCCATCAAATAATCATCGACTAGCGTATAATAAACAAAATGATTGTTATAGCTTATTGATAATCCGCTTATTGAATTTGTTTTTTTGTCTAGTTGAAATTTCTTTTTCATGTAGAAATAAGAACTATCAATCCTTTTGGTAGTATGTAATCTAAATAAATTATGATAAATATAGACTACTGTTGCCGTGTCTTTTTCTATTAAAGCAATTTTTTTTGCTCTGTAATAATTTTTGAAAGCTTTTGAAGAATCTCCAATAATAGAATAACGAGTGGCTATTTGCTCAATTATTTCAGCATTTCCTTTTAATTTGTTTTTTTCGGAAATAGATAGAGCCTTGTAAAGAGTAACCAATGCCTTTTCATGATCATTCAGCGTGCCGAAAAGTTTTGATTTCCGGACAGAAATTCTACAAAAATCAAAATATTTTTTTTGTGCTAAAAAATCATCCGATTTCTTTTTCGCATAATTGATGGCTTTAATTAGTTCTTTTTTTTCTGAATAATAATCGATTGAGTCAACTTTTGATTGGCTGAAAGAAATTGTAACTAAAAAAAGTAAAAAAAATAAAGTTGTAAAAAATCTAACCATTGACGAAAATTTTCACTTTTGGTTTAGTCGAAGTCCCATCGCCCCAATCGTCTCCGATAGGGTCATAATTTTGTTGGACAAATTGAATTTCAATAGCACCATTATATTGATTACAAATTATATCGTCAGAGATATAATTTGAAGATGGTTTAGTTTGTCCTTTTTTGAGACTTATTGCTACAGAGTAAAAACCATTTTTATCTGTCACAATAGCATTGCAATTGTCAGGAAAACTGTATGTCAAATTATAACTGTTTGTATCAATTCTTGCTGTTGAATAAGTGCCTAGAAGTTCCATAACTATTGTTTGATTAAGTTGTTTTTGATTGCAAATTTTACAATACCAATTGTATTTTTAACGTTTAATTTTTTTATTAAATTTTTACGATGTGTTTCAACTGTGTTTAAACTAATTGAAAGCTCTTCGCCAATTTCTTTTCCACTGTATTCTAATGAAATAAGTTTTAAAATTTCTAATTCTCGGTCGGTTAAAGTTGTGTTGATTGAAATTTCATTGGTGGAAGTTTCCGCTCCATTACCTGAAAATGAACTGAATATTTTTTCTTGAATGTTTTGTGAAAAATAATCTTTTCCCGATGCTACGCTTTCAATGGCTTCAACGATACTTTCCCCGGCACATTGTTTGGAAAGATAACCATTGGCTCCCAGTTTCAAAACCTCTTTGATTAATTTGATATCGTCATAGCTGGATAAAATAATTACGCGGCAAGAATGCTTTACTTGTGAAAGCTCTTTTAGTACTTCTATACCATCTTTGTGTGGCATATTAATGTCCATAATCAAAATATCAGCACTATTAGAAAGTATTGTAGTTACCAAGTCTAGTCCGTTTAAAGAGTGTCCTACAACTTCAAATTTTGAATTCGTTTTAAGTACTGCGAGCATTCCATCAATTAAGACTTGATGATCGTCAGCCAAATGAATTCGTATTTTTTCAGACATGTGATTTTACAGTTTATTTAGAATGTTAGATAATACCAAATGTAGAAAAAATTACTAATAATTCATCATTCCATTGATAATTAATAAGTTTCCATTCAGTCTAAAATTAAAAAAAGTTCAATAAAAAAATCCGAACCATCGGCTCGGATTTTTAACGCACTAAAATAAACTAAGTTTACTGTATTATTTACGTAGTCTGCCCGACGATTTTACGAGCTTTTCGTCCTTTTGAATAGCGATGTTGGCTAACGCTAAAAATACGATAGAAAGTAAAGGAAGAACCAGCCCAATACCCTTCTTTGACACATAAGGGTCTCCAGATAATTTTGGGGCATATAACACAAATAACAACAATAAAATTATATTTAATATCATATTCAATCTGCAAAGAACAAATTGATGTTGTCTTTTTTTGTAAGACATAATTGCTAAAATTGATAACAAAGCACTAAATCCAAATAAAATGGAAATAGGTAAGTCTCCTTGAAAATAAATTGGAAAACCATTTTCATCAAACCATAAAGGAAAAAGAAAAGGTAAAATTCCGGAACATATAATTGCACCAATAAGATAAAGAGACTGTATTCTTTGTAACATGTTTTTGTATTAGCTCAGCAAAAATATATTTTCTTTTTTAATAATTACTATTGTTTATTAAAAAATATTTGTAATATTGCAATGTAAATCTGTTTTTTCTTCATTATAGCAGATAAAATATTTATAGTGTACCTCATTACATTTTCCGACTAAAAATTAACATCCTAGAACATTCATGTTTGAAATTTCTGTATTAAAAGAAATGAAGCTTGCTGAGCTTCAAGAAATTGCGAAAGCAGCCAAAACAATAAAATTCAATGGCGTAAAAAAAGATGATTTAATTCAAAAAATTATTGAAACACAAAATAGTGCTTCAAATTCTGAGAAAAAATCACCTACTGAGTCTGCCTCAAAAACTAAGCGGGCAAGAATTGTTGCCCCTAAAGATAACAAAGAACAAGTTTCTACTTTGTTCTCCGAACCCGAAATACCGGCAGTAGTAAAAACGGATGAGGTTGAAGTACAAAGCAAAGTTGAAACAGAACAGCCTAATCAAGATGCTAAAAGTAATGATAGGCCTGCTAAGTTCATAAAATCCAAGTTTGAGAAAAAGATATTTAAAAAGAAAAATGAACAACCGGAAACGTCTGATTCACCCGAAGTTCAAACTTCTGCAGTAATAGATGAAAATCAGGTTTCAAATACTGAAAACCAGCCACAACGTCAGCAAAACCAACCTTTTCAAAAACACCAAAATGGGAACGGGAACGGGAATGGAAACCATAATCCAAATTTTAAAAATAAAAAGACCAATTATCGCGATGCCGATTATGAGTTCGACGGAATCATCGAAAGTGAAGGCGTTTTAGAAATGATGCCCGATGGTTACGGATTTTTACGTTCATCCGATTATAATTATCTAGCTTCACCAGACGATATTTATTTATCAACTTCACAAATCAGACTATTTGGTTTAAAAACAGGAGATACTGTTAAAGGTGTGGTTCGACCTCCAAAAGAGGGAGAGAAGTTTTTCCCATTGGTAAAAGTCTTAAAAATTAATGGTCACGATCCGCAAGTAGTCAGAGACCGTGTTTCATTTGAGCATTTAACGCCAATTTTTCCGCAAGAAAAATTTAAATTAGCCGAAAAGCAGGCAACAGTATCCACTCGAATTATTGATTTGTTTTCTCCAATAGGAAAAGGTCAACGCGGAATGATCGTAGCTCAGCCAAAAACCGGTAAAACCATGTTGTTGAAGGATATTGCCAACACTATTGCTGCCAATCATCCTGAAGTATATTTAATCGTTTTATTGATAGATGAACGTCCGGAGGAGGTAACAGACATGCAACGCAATGTGCGTGGTGAAGTAATCGCTTCGACATTTGATGAACCGGCAGATCGCCACGTAAAAGTGGCCAACATCGTTTTAGAAAAAGCAAAACGTTTGGTTGAATGTGGACACGATGTGGTAATTTTATTGGATTCAATTACACGTTTGGCACGAGCTTATAACACGGTTCAACCGGCGTCCGGAAAAGTATTGAGTGGTGGGGTAGATGCCAATGCATTGCAAAAACCAAAACGTTTCTTTGGTGCAGCCCGGAATATTGAAAATGGTGGGTCGTTAAGTATTATCGCAACGGCTCTTACCGAAACAGGCTCTAAAATGGACGAAGTTATTTTTGAAGAATTCAAAGGAACCGGTAACATGGAGCTTCAATTGGATAGAAAAATTTCAAACAAACGTATTTTCCCTGCGATTGATTTAACGTCTTCAAGTACACGTCGTGATGACTTATTATTGGATGAAAATACAATTCACCGTATGTGGATTATGCGAAAATATTTAGCCGATATGAATCCGGTGGAAGCAATGGATTTTATCAATGACCGATTTAAGAAAACCCGAAATAACGAAGAGTTTTTGATTTCGATGAATGATTAGTCGAAAACGAAGTATATACAAAAAGTCGTCCGAAAATATTTTTGGACGACTTTTTGTATTATGATTGTTTTCTATTATTTAATTGATTTTCTAACATAGCGATTATTTTTTCCTTTTCTTTTAGATCATTTAGCAGTATTTTTATTTGATCTATTATGTTTTCAGGATAATTATTGTTGTAAATATTTCCATAATTATTTCCAGCAACTCCACCATTAAGATTATTTATATTGTTTGTATTGTTATCATCAATAAAAAACTGGAAATCTACATCAAATATCTTACAAATTTTATCCATTAATTGGAAATCAATTTTTTCAGTTATTTCATTTTCAATATTACTTATTTTAGTTTGACCAATTTCAAGTTTGTCTGCTAAATCTTGTTGAGACCAACTTTTTTTTTCTCTTAATTTTTTGATTTTAAAACCTACACTCATTTTATTTGATTTTGGATTAAAAATATTGATTTTTGATTTAATAAAAATTGATTGTCCGTTATTAGTCATAACCCTGTAATGCTTGCTATCACTAGCCTGTCGAATAATTTTTCTTCAAAATACCGTCTATTAAGCTTGTAAACGAACTCATTTAGGTATAATTGTAAATATT
>NZ_JBIIVK010000107.1:0-20020 GCF_044339515.1 Flavobacterium sp. | reverse complement strand
AGCTTGCTTTAATAGCAGTTGTAAATAAACTAATAAAACAAGCTTATGCGATTGCTACAAAAAAAGAATATTATTCAGTATATAATTAACTAAAATAAATTTGGAAATAAACACAGTTCATTTCGACTAAAGGGAGAAATCACATATCGAAAATAGAATATTCTTTTATCAACTTTATGTGATTTCTCCCTTTGGTCGAAATGACACACTCGCTGAAAAAATTTTACTCCTTTGCTTCCACTTTAGCCCAAGTATCTCTTAAGCCAACCGTTTTGTTAAAAACTAATTTTTCTGCAGACGAATCTTTATCCACACAAAAATAACCCAAACGTTGAAATTGAAATTTATCTTCCGGTTGAGCAGTTTGTAAACTTGGTTCAAGATATCCGGTAATTACTTCCAAAGAATTGGGGTTGATGTAATTTTTAAAATCAACTTCTTTGTCACCATCCGGATTTTCGTGCGTAAATAATCGGTCGTAAATGCGAACTTCTGCTTCCACGGCATGCTGAGTTGAAACCCAATGAATGGTTCCTTTTACTTTGCGTTGACTGGCTTCTGTGCCACTACCCGACTTCGAATCCACATCATAGGAAGCGTGAATTTCGGTAATATTTCCATCTTTATCTTTGATTACATTTTCCCCTTTGATGATGTAAGCATTTTTCAAACGCACTTCTGTTCCCAACGTTAAACGGAAAAATTTCTTATTAGCTTCTTCTTGAAAATCTTCTCTTTCGATGTATAATTCTTTTGAAAAAGGCACTTTTCTATACGTCAAGACTTCTTCTTCCGGATTGTTTTCAGCATCCAACCATTCTTCTTGACCATCCGGATAATTGGTAATGACTAATTTTATCGGATTCAAAACAGCCATCACACGAGGAGCAGTTTTATTTAAATCTTCGCGAACGCAGAATTCCAAAAGCGATACATCAATTAAATTGGTTCGTTTAGCAATACCAATTGTTTTGGCAAAATTCCGAATGGAAGTCGGCGTGTAACCACGTCTTCGCATACCGGAAATAGTACTCATTCTTGGATCGTCCCAAGCGGTTACGTGACCTTCTTGAACCAATTGTAGCAACTTTCGTTTACTTACAACTGTGTGAGAAAGGTTTCTTCTCGCAAATTCTCGTTGTTTCGGACGAACTTTATTCGCATCATAAATTTGATCTAAAAACCAATCGTATAATTCTCTGTGTGGTAAAAATTCCAGCGTACAAAGCGAATGTGAAATTCCTTCGATATAATCACTTTCACCGTGAGCCCAATCATACATTGGATAAATGCACCAATTGTCGCCTGTTCTGTGGTGATGTTTATGTAAAATTCGATACATCAACGGATCACGCATCAACATATTCGTAGAAGCCATATCAATTTTGGCACGTAAAACGTGAGTTCCTTCAGGAAATTCTCCGTTTTTCATACGCTCAAAAAGATCTAAATTTTCTTCAACTGAACGGTTTCTAAATGGACTATTGGTTCCTTCTTGAGTAGGTGTTCCTTTTTGTTTTGCCATTTCTTCAGAAGATTGACTATCTACGTAGGCTTTGTCTTTTTTGATAAATTCAACCGCCCAATCATATAATTCCTGAAAATAATCAGACGCATAGCGTTCTTCAGCCCATTGAAAACCAAGCCATTGCACATCGCGTTTGATAGCATCTACATATTCTTGTTCTTCTTTGGCGGGATTAGTATCATCAAAACGCAAATTCACCGGCGACTGATAATCAATACCTAATCCAAAATTCAAACAAATAGAACTGGCGTGACCTACGTGAAGATACCCGTTTGGTTCCGGTGGAAAACGAAAACGAAGTTTGTCTTTAGCAAAACCATTCTTTAAATCTTCTTCGATAATTTGTTCAATAAAATTGAGCGACTTTTCTTCTGACATAATCAATAAAATGAGTGACAAAAATACGGAAAAAATTACCTATTTGCCGTAAATGATTTTTTAAAAAAATTCATCCAAAATGTTGTTCTGTTTCTAAATAATCGACCAACTACATTTGTCGTTACGGTTTTCAATACAGGCAATTACGGTTTTCCGCAAAACTGCTTACCGTTCATCGATTTTAATGTTAATTTTAATTCACCATCTAAATATTTATATACTTTTAGTGAAACAAAATTCAAAAACAGATAGAAAATAGAAAACCATTTATCGTTTTTTTCGTAATTAAATGTAGTGTAGTGCCTATTTAAATTACAAAATAACAATCGATTGCTTTTGGGGTAAAAGCAATCCAACATAAAGAATGTTTTATGGTTTGGAAAACTACCCCAAGAAAATTATTTTTTTCTTCTTTGTTTTTGATGTTGCTCAACGGCATCGGAAATGGGTATGCCCAAACGATAGTCATCGGAACTCCTTCTCTAGGATTCACGCAAGCTTGTGCTTCACAAGGATTTAATTTATACAATCTTAGTTTTACTTTTTTTCCGGTTTCCAACGTTCAGGCCGGAAATCAATTTATCGTGGAACTTTCTGATGCTTCCGGAAACTTTGGTTCTGCAACGACATTAACGACTTCTACAAGTGTAACATCTCCGGTAAATGTTTCTTTTGCCATGCCAACAACGGTGGCGGGAGAATCTTACAGAATTAGAGTTAGAAGCACAGCTCCGGCAGTGACAAGTCCAAATAGTGTTGCTTTTTCGGCTTATTATGCGGTTCACAATCAGCCTTTTTCCATCAACAATAATTCAGGGACAGTCTCTTTTTGCGAAGGAGGAAATACAACCTTACAAGTTGATAACACAGGTACTTCGGCTTCTCCATTATTCTATTCCGGTTTATCCTATAAATGGTTTCGTAATTTTGCTGAAGTTGCTGGGGCAACCGGTTCTTCACTAACCGTAACCCAATCCGGAAATTATTATGCTATTGTAGATTATGGAAGTTGTGTGATGAATTCCTATTCTAATATTGTTACCGTAAATGTAACTACAGGAATCAATTTATCAATTTCTTCTGCCGGTAACGTAGATTATATTTGTAATGGAACGCCAAGACTTTTAACATCTTCACATCAAAATACAGGTTACGTTTACCAATGGTATAAAGATAATGTTGCAATTTCGGGAGCAACCGGACCAACATATAATGCTGCACAAGAAGGAACTTACAAGTTAAGAATTACTTTTGGTGGTTGTGTTTTTGAATCGAATACTATCTTTTTAGAATTAATTCAATTGGAAGCGGATTGGAATGTAGATGCAACTGAGGTCTTAATTCCGGGTGAACAACTTCAAATTAATTCGGTTAATAATGCAACAACACCTACTTATCAATGGAGAAAAGATAACATAGTTATAGCAGGTGCAACTACGGCCAATTATACTGTTACTCAACCCGGCACCTATCAATTAACGGTAACGGAAACTCAAGGTTGCACGATTTCTGAGCAATTGACGGTTGTGGTACAATATCCAATTGGGTTTACGGTAACTATTCAAAATTCCGGCGATTATCAATCGTGTAATGTGACAACTTCTACTTTGTCATTAAATTCAATCATTGCTCAAACCACAAGCGGAAATGTTCCTGTTACACTACCAAATTCAAACTTTTCATACCAATGGTTATTAAATAATGCACCAATTGCAGGAGCTACCGGAACAACTCATACCATTAATAATGCATCGGAAAACGGATCGTATAAATTACGAGTTTCCATTCCAACTTTTGCTCCTACTGAATCAAATGCCATTTCAATTGCTTTGCAACTTCCAACACCGGTGCTATCTGCTGTTGGAAGTTTGTGTGGAACCAATACCGTTCAATTAAACAGTTCAGTAACCAACAGTGTTTTTACCTATAAATGGTATAGAAATAATACGTTGATTACCGGAGCAACGCAGCCAAGTTATACTACTAACCAAGCAGGAAATTATCATTTGGTGATTTCGTATGGAGCTTGTTCGGTTACTTCAAACACGTTGAATTTAGAACAAAACAGTATTACAGCAAGCTTGAATTTAACGGCAACATCAATTATCATTCCCGGTGAAACCAAAACCTTAACAGTGACAACTAACGCTGTAAACCCAACATTTGAATGGTTTAGAAATAACGCTATAATTTCCGGTCAAACAAGTTCATCAATCAATGTAACACAAAATGGTATTTACAAAGTAATTGTGACTCAAACTACAGGTTGCAATGCAACGCAAGAAGCTGTTTCCGAATTAGTTTATCCGGATTCTTTCAACGTGACAATTGCAGCAAACGCTGGTTATTTACCTTGTGAAAGTGACCAAGCAACGTTGTCAATTGCAAACTTTAACGCGGTTAATTCTTCCGAAACAATGTCGATTTTAAACAATTCATTCGGATATGTATATGAATGGTTTAAGGATGGAGAATTAGTACTTTCATCCTCTACTACAACTTATAACATTGCTTCGTATTTAGAAAATGGTTTGTATGAATTACGCGTTTCCATTCCTGGTTTTAGTGTCATTATTTCAAATGTTGTAGAAATAAAATTAGGCATATCAGATGATTTTACTTTATCAACCGAAGGTGCTTTATGTGAATCGGGTGGAAGTGTCACTTTATCATCAGATATCACAAATCCGAATTATATTCTAACGTGGTTTTCTATCGAAAATGACTCAGAAATCGGTACCGGAAATTCAATTACCGTAACTGAACCCGGAAATTATTTTATGACGATTGATTTTGACGGATGTTCGTATTCTTCCAACACAATGGTTGTTGAAATCGTCACAACAGACGGAATCACTTTAAACATAGCCGATGCCATTACTGTCATTCAAGGCGGTTCAACCGAAGTAATTGCTAGTGGAGTTGATAATTACACTTGGTATTTAAATGATGAAATCATTGCAACCGGAAACACATTTTTTGTCTCAGAAGCCGGAACATATACAATCATCGGAACCATAGGAGATTGTGAATTCACTAAAACATTCACTGTAACAGTGGTTGAAAATACCAGCATTGTTGTGCCAAATGTAATTACGATAAATAGCGATGGAATTAATGATTTTTGGTCAATTCCAAATGAATATGTGAACAAAGAAGACGTAGAAGTAATTATTTATTCACCAAAAGGAAAAGTGGTTTTCAGAGCGAGAAATTATCAAAATAACTGGCCAAATTCAGCTTTAGAATATGCCAAAACAGAACCTGTTTTTTATTATACCATTTCTGAAAATGACGAAATTATTAAACGAGGTTCTATTACCGTAATCGAATAAACATGCTAAGAAAGTTCGTAATACTATTTACAGGATTTGTGTTTGCTAATTTGCAAGCACAAGATGCTCCTGTTTTGACGTTTACGATACCTACGCAAAACACTTTGTTATTGAATCGATTTATGATGAATCCGACATTTTCAGTGGTTCGTGAAAATGATTCATACCTCACACTTTACCACAGAAATCAATGGATTCAATTTGATGATTCACCGGAATTATATATGCTTTCTTATTCCGGAAAACACGGCGAAAGAGCAGGAGTAGGGATTGGAATTTATCAACAAAATTTAGGAATCATTACCAGTTTTGGTGGAGTAGGAAACTACGCTTATCAAATTCCGATTCGTGAAAAAATAAAGTTGACACTAGGTTTCAACATCGCTTATTACAACAGTGGTGTGGATCGAAATAGAGCCGTAACCAACGAACCTGATCCGGCCATTTTGGCGTTGCGAAACAATTCGATTTTAACCGTAAAACCGGGTTTGAATGTAACCTGGGGAAGTTTTGACTTTGGAGTTTATGCTGAAAATTTTGTGGATTATGATTTTAAATCTAGCGAAATGGTTCAGGATTATTCGCAAAAAACCTATACCGGACATGCGATGTATCATCATCAAATGCAAAATCAGGAAGGGTTGTTTGAAAATGGTTTTTTCAGATTAATAGCCCGAGGAAAAATGAATCAGACGGATGATTTTGTGTACGGCGGTTCGGTAATTACCAACTTTCCAAATTTAGGTTGGGTGCAAGCCGGAATTGATGATTTTTTTGGAGTGAACATTGGCGTTGGAGCTCATTTTACTAAAAAATTGTCTTTAGGTTATACATATGAAAGAGTTATAAACGATGGCTTAGTGAATTTTGGCCCAACCCACGAAATTACACTTTCGTATCGATTTGCGGGAAAAGGGAGCGAAGAAACAAACAACAGAAAATCATCAAAAAGAAAATCTACAGCGGTTGTTAAAAAGCCAAAAGTGTTAAAGGAAACAGAAGAATTTGAAGAAGAATACGAGGATGAATTTACTGAAGAGGAATATGAAGACATGGCCGAAGAACCAATTGTCGTTGAACCTGCTCCAAAGAAGAAAAAATCGGTTTTGAAAAAGAAAAAACCATCAAAAGCCATTGCCGGTGTTGAAAAGGAAGAAGAATACGATAAGGAGGAAAATGAAGAAATGAAATCCTATAACAAAGACATTGAAATTGAAAAATTAAAAATGACGTTAGATGAAAATCATTTAAAACTATTGGAAATTATAATCAAACAAGATTCGATTGAAAATATGAAGAAAGCCGATTTTGAAAAACGTATTGAAAACATGATGCAATACATCGAACGATTAGAAACAACCATTGCCGAAAAAGATTGCAATTGTGAACCAAAAACAACTGTTGTTACAGAGGAAAAAACGGTAGAAACTACAACAAAAACAACTATAAAAAATGGTGAAACAGTTGTTGTGAAAGAAGATAAAAATGATTTGAACAGCAAATTATCCGCTATGAAATCATCAACTAAAAAAGAAGAAATTAAATTACCAACCAAAAAAAATAATTCAAAAAATACAGAATTGGAAGCAAAAATTTCCAAACTCAAAAAAGAAGAACCAAAAACAAATACCAATTCAAAATTTTCCTTAACCGATGAAGAAATCAAAGAGTATTATTCCAGACTGACCGACAAAAAGAGAGCTACAGCCAAAAAAGGAAACTTTTTACAGGTAGCGAATCAAGAACCCGGATTTTACATTATTTCCAATGTTTTCTCCGAACCTGCTTTTGCTGATGAATTTATCAACAAATTAAAAAAGCGAGGAATTACAGCCAATTATTTTATTAACCCAAAAAACAATTTCAGGTATGTTTATTTAAAAAAACATTCAGAATGGAGTGAAGCCCTAATCTCCTATTATACGAATGTTGACAACACCTACTTTGATGAAATTTGGATCATGAACATTAACATAAAATAAACACCCCAAAATGAAAACGCCCCAAATACCACAATTAAAAACAATCTTCCTACTCGGTTGTTTTTTGCTAGTGAGCTTGGCCACCTATGCCCAAGTTCCCGTTCCTTTTACGGTTCGTTATGAACGAAATTTAAAGGGAGATATGACTTTAATTTCTAATGGAATTGTGAATAGACAAACCAATTCAAACGGTCCAAATGCTCCGTATAATGATACCGGAAATGCATCAGTGTTCAATGATAATCTCAATATGCAATATATTGATATTGATGGAGATACTTCTACCTTTAGTTCAAGTAGTGCAACTTTAACGCTTCCTGCAAGCGGTTGTAATAAAATTGTATATGCCGGTTTATATTGGTCGGCAACCTATCGTTTTAACAACGGTTTTTCAACTTCTCCGGGAGATGGAGACAACATCCGCGAAAATGATTTTAACCAAGTTAAATTAAAATTACCGGGAGGAACTTATCAAGACATTACCGGTCAACTGATTTTCGACGGATTTACAAGTCCTGATTTTGTTGCTAATAGTCCGTATGCCTGCTATGCTGATATTACTTCTTTAGTTACCGGTTTAACTAATCCGGAAGGAGAATACACCATAGCAAACATACGTGCAACACAAGGATTTGTTAATGGAGGAGGAGTTTCGGGTGGTTGGACCATTTTCTTTGTATATGAAAATCCAACCATGACCGGAAAATTTATTACCGCTTATGATGGATTTGCCGGAGTGCGAGCTACAATTGGTCAAACAGATATTAACTATTCCGGTTTTACTACTTTGCCACCACCTTTTCCTGTTCGGGCTAAACTTGCATCAGCTGCTTTGGAAGGCGACAACCGTATTACCGGTGACCAACTTTTATTTAGAGCGGCTTCGAATGCAACTTTTACTGCTTTAGGAAACACGCTAAATGCAACAAATAATTTTTTCAACAGTAGATTAACATTAGACAATATTGATTTTCTGAACAGAGTGCCAAACAGTTTAAATACGCTTGGATATGATGGCGATATCATCAATGTTGCCAACCCTTTAAATAGTGTAATTCCGAATAATGAAACAGCGGCAACATTACGAATAACCTCAACACAAGATACTTACTTTATGTTCTTCAATGCTTTTAACATTGAAGTCATAGAACCGGATATTAAATTAGTAAAAACAGTCGAAGATTTAGCAGGAAACGACATCGGTGGGGCTGATGTTAACCTGGGGCAATTCTTAGATTATGTTGTTACTTTTCAAAATGTGGGTAATGATGATGCTACGAATGCAACAATTCGTGACATATTACCAATCAACACTAGTTTTATTTCAGTGGATTTAAGTGGAGCTCCCGGGGTAACCTTCACTCATGATCCTGGATTAGACGAATTGGTATTTACTATACCCAATAATTTAGTAGAAATAGGCGATCCTATTTATACTATTCGCATACGAGTTCAAGTAGCTACAACGTGTAGTGAATTAGAAGATGCGTGTTCGAATTTAATTCAAAATCAAGCCTATACAACCTATAGAGGAGTATTAAATAGCAATTGGATATCAAATGATCCAAGTTTTGCCGGACTAGACAGTTGTGGATTTGGTCAACCCGGTCCGGCAAACTTCTTGGTTGATATTGACGATTGTATATTTTCATCAGAAGCTTATTTGTGTGGAACAAGTTTACTTTTAACTGCCGCTAATGGATATGACACTTATACTTGGTATAATAGTAACGGTGCGGTTATTGGAAATACACAATCCATTACTGTTTCTGCTGTAGGAACCTATACAGTTGTGAATACTGCACCTCCACCATGTATTGGTATTACTCAAACGTTTAATGTATTGTTGTTTGGAGCAACTCAAACCAATCCGGTTATTCCGTTTGCAGATCAAGTAGTAACTTGTCCAAATAATGGGGAACAATTACCTTATATTTTCTTATGCGGAACCAATGATAGCCAACTCATTCAAACCGGAATTAGTGATGCTACGAGTATTATTTGGGAAGTATTAAATGAAGCTAGTTGTCCTGCTGTAGGAATTGCGAATTGTGCCAACAATAATCCTTCTTGTCAATGGAATCAAGTAGGAACAGGTGCCAATTTTAATGTAACAACCGCCGGACAATATCGCTTGACTATCAACTATCAAGATGGCTGTTTTACGCGTTTTTACTTTAATGTTTACACGAATTTATTAGACATTCAATATGTAACAACTAACATACTTTGTAATACGCCGGGAAGCATAACGATTACGAATCTTCCGTCGGATTATCAATTTCAATTGGTTGATCAAACGACCGGAAATATTTTAGTTCCTTACCAAAATAATCCTGTGTTTACTATTTCAGATGCAGGAGTTTATACGGTTCAAGTAACACAAATTGGCGTGACAGATGGTTGCGTTTTCGAACTACCAAACATCGGAATTCAAGAAAATGATTTTCAAGTAAATTTGATACCAGAAAACACCAATTGTAATGGTTTTGGGAGTATTCGCGTGCAAGCTAGCGGAGCACAACCGCAGTATCAATTTAGTATCACCAATCCAATTTCTGCCACAAGCGGATGGGTTGTTGATAACGATTATACTTTCAATAACTTAAATCCAGGAACTTATACCGTTACAGTTGTTACAGAAGATGGTTGTTCATTTACCGGATCTGTAACAATTGAAGACCAAAATAATTTGGCCGTAGTAGCTAACATTACGCAAAGTATTGGTTGTAATGAAGGTGAAATTACAGTAATTGGTTCAGGTGGAAATCCTCCGTATTCGTATGCAATTGGAACGATTGATGGAGTGGCTCAAAACCCAACTTCAGGTGATTTTCAGCCGGAAAATACTTTTGTAATTACAACTCCGGGAACATATACTTTTATTGTTGTTGATGGAAATAACTGTAGTGCCACTTCTAATCCGGTAACAATTACAATTACACCGGATGTTGTTTTTACAACTTCGACTCAAGATGTTTTATGTAATGGTGGTTCAAATGGAATAATCACTTACACCGTTACAAACACGAATGGTTTTCAAGTAACGTATCAATTGCTTGATGAAAACGGAAACATCATTAGTACCAATAATTCAGGTGTTTTCAACAATTTACCAGCTGGTGATTATACGGTTGTGATGATTCAAACTCAAGGAAGTACTGTTTGTGATTTTTCAACCGACTTTTCAATAACTGAACCAACGCCAATGACCGGTGTTGCAGAAATCACTGAAAATTATACTTGTGTTACTAATGCGGGAACGATTAACATTGTTCCGGGTAGTATCACTGGTGGAACTGCTCCGTATCAATTTAGTATTGATGGTGTGAATTTTGTTTCTTCTTCGGAATTTGCCAATTTAACTTCAGGAAATTACACCATCTATATTCAAGATGCGAATGGATGTATTTTTACAACCAATACCATTTCTTTAGTTGCACCCAATCAATTAACCGATTTAACTTTTAATGCAACAGCATTAACTTGTCCGGCACAAAATGCAACGGTTACAGTTACCATCGTTGGCGGAACAGCTCCGTTTACTTATCAAATTATTGCTCCTGCAGGACAAACCGTAAATAACGGAACTAATCCTGTATTTACTGGATTAACTGCTGGAACATACACGTTTGAAGTAACTGATAGTAATGGTTGTACGTATCAAGAAACTTACACCATCAATCCATTACCCATTATTGATGTAATTGGTCAAACGATTAGCAATGTGGTTTGTTTTGGAGCTTCAAATGGAGCTGTTACTTTTACTGTAACCAATTCAAATCCATACAATTACCAAATCGTAAATAGTGCGAATACGGTTGTGGTTTCTGCCAATAATTCAAATTTATCGACTATTTCGCTAACAGGTTTAACAGCTTCGACGTATACGATAACAGTGACAGATACCGTTACTAATTGTACTGACTCAGCAACTGCTATTGTTCAAGCACCAAGTAGTGCGTTGGCTTTCACAATTGTTGCTAATCAAATCAGTTGTAATTCCAACGGAAGTGTAATCATTACAGCTAACGGCGGATGGGGAAGTTATCAATACCAACTTACTCAACCCAATGGGGGAGTGGTTGGACCTCAATCGAATGCCACGTTTACAAATTTAACTCAAACCGGAACCTATACGATTTCGGTAAATGATATAAACGGTTGTGTTGTGAGCAACACATTCAACCTAACTACGCCAACAAATCCTGTTGCTGTAATTGCATCGTCATCCGATTTATGTTTTGACGCTAATGGGGCTACATTAGTAATTGCAGTGACGGGTGGTGTAGTTCCTTATACGTATAGTATCAATGGAAATCCATCACAAAATTCAAACACATTTGCCAATTTAACTCCGGGAAGTTATACGGTGGTTGTTACGGATGTGAATGGATGTACTTCAACTGTTTCACAAACCATTCAACCTGAATTAACAGGCGATTTATCATTAACCAAAGGTTTGGACTGTACCGCTTCACCAAATGCTCAAATTTCAGCTGCAATCGCTGGCGGATTAGCTCCGTTTACCTATCAAGTTTCTTTCAATGGTGGAGCATTTGGATCATCCACGAATGTGGTAGGAACAAACTTTGTATATTCAACTGCGAATGCCGGAAATTATCAATTTTTGATAACCGATGCACAAGGCTGTACTTTTACAAGTCAAACTATCACTGTTGAACCTTTGACATTACCTGAAATTACTTCTGTCGTAGAATTACAAGGAATTTTATGTAATGGCGGAAACGAAGGAGAAATTCAAATCAATACTAACAATGCGGTTGGATTAGCTCCATTTGCTTTTGAAGTAATCAATACCTCTACAGGTGTAAATTACGGAACTCAAACATCTGGTTTAACAGCAGGAAATTATCAAATTACGTTAACGGATGCTAATTCGTGTACCGATACAGCATCAATTACGTTAACACAACCCAATCCGATTGTTTTCACAATTTCTACTGTAGATATTACGTGTAACAATCCGGGTGGTACTTCTTATGGTGAAATAATCGTGCAAGGTGTAGCCGGTGGAACAGCTCCATATACTTATATTTTAAATAATAATTTTGGATTTATTGATTCTTATACTCCGGTAACCAATGAAAATCATTCCTTCCAAATTTTAAATTTTGGAATTTACAATGTAGAAGTAATTGATGCCAACGGATGTGTATTTATAGTGGATGAAATTATCATCGCTTCACCACCAAGTGATTTGATTATTGATGTTTCTGCTTCCACTGCAGACTGTATAAATGGTGGAACAGCAGTCATTACAGTTACTTCTGCAGTAAGTAGTGGTTCCTATGAGTTTGCAATATTAGAAACCAATACCTTACCTTATTCCACAAACTACCAACCGGCAGATGCTGGAACACCGGAAACTTCCACGTTTACAGGATTAGTTCCGGGGGTAACGTACACCTTTGTAGTACACGATTTAATAACCGATTGTTATTATTTTAAAACTGCTGATACACCAATTAACACCCCATCCAATTTAACTTCAGTGATAGATGTGGTTGGAAATGTTAGTTGTACGGGAAGTAATGATGGTTTTGTGAATTTTACTTTCAACAATTATGATGCTACTGCCACAAGTGTTTCCTACGAGGTGTTTAACTATCAATCGAATAATTCTACCGGAATTACAGGAATATCTTCACCTCTTGGCGGACCAATTTCTGTTACAAATCTTGGCCCATTAGCTCCAGGAATTTATTATATTTTATTTACAGAAAATGGTGGAACGTTAACCGGATGTAGTAGTGCGTCAGTACCATTCACTATATCTCAATCAACTAATTTATTACAAGTAACCGCAAATATTACTCGTAATGACAACTGTTTGAATAACCGAGGAAGAATCACTGCAATAGGCCAATTTGGAACAGCTCCTTATCAATATCAATTGGTAATTGCGGGTAATCCAGCTCCAACAATTGCAACTTGGGCGGGAAATGCAACCAATATTTTCAATGTGGAAGGTGGAAATTATGTGGTGTATATTCGAGATGCCAACGGATGTATTCAATCGGCACCAGTTTTTGTTCCAACAGATCCTTCTCCACAAATTGCTGCTGCTGTAACCAATTTATGTACAGCTGCTCAAGGCGATTTCACCATTGAAGTAACGTTAATAACTGCCGGAATTGCTCCTTATACATTTAGTTTAAACGGCGGAACTTTCCAAGCACAAACAGTTCCAACATTTACTTATACTAATTTAAACTCAGGAAATTATTCAATTAGAGTGAGAGATTTTAATGGATGTATCCACACTGTAAACCTTATCATTCCTGCTCCATTGAACTTAACTCCGGCAATTACAGCTCAAACTTCTTGTGCTAATAATGATGGAATTATTACCGTAACTCCTTTCGGCGGAAGCGGAACTTTTACTTATGAACTACAAAACAATGTAGGTGGTGTAATTGTTGCGGCTCAAGCTTCTTCGGTATTCAACGGATTGGCTTCAGGGAATTATGTGGTGGTAATAAATGACACAACCACAGGCTGTTCGGCTCAAGCTCAAATTGAATTAGAGCCTGCAACTCCTGTAACTTTTACGACTGTTCACAATGATGTAAGTTGTAATGGCGGAAATGACGGAAGTATTACCGTGACTTTACCGGCATCCAACGATAACCCGATTTATACGTATGTTTTAACAGATGGTGTAAATGCTCCAATTTCTCAAAACAATGGCGTTTTCACAGGATTAGTGGCTGGAAATTATACGATTACTGTGACTTCCGCCAGAGATTGTTCGTTACAAGAAATCATTGTAATTGATGAACCGGCTTTATTAACAGTTGCTGCAACGGCTAACGATTTTGCTTGTGATGTTTCCAATGTGGTTCAAACCACAACCATTACAGCCACAGCCAATTTTGGAACAGCTCCATATGTTTACAGCATTAACGGAACGAATTTCTTCGCATCCAACACATTTACAATTGTAGATAATGGAAGTGTTCAAAACATTACAGTTACTGTTCGCGACGCTAATAACTGTTTGGCAACAAGTGTTGTAAACATCAATCCATTACCAATCATTACTGCAGTTACTGCAACAACGGTAACAAATTTAACTTGCACCAATGACGGAACAGTTCAAATTAGTGTAACTGGCGGTTCTAGTGATTTCACTTTTGAATTATTACCACAAGGAAGTCAGCCTGCCATCACACCAGGAAGTGGTGTTTTCAGTGCTAACTTTACGTTAACTGAGCCTGGAACCTATACTTTCCAAGTAACTGACAACGAAACAGGATGTTATTTTATAACTGCTCCTTATACAATTGCTCCTTTTGATACCATCGAAGCAACTATAATCAACTCATCTGCAGTTACTTGTTTTGGCGATACAGATGGAACTATAACCGTAAATATTTTAGGTTATGTTGGAAATGTAACCTATGATGTTATTGATATTCAAGGAAATACGGTTGCTTCCGGGAGCGGAAATACGGCTATAAATCCATTTATCGTTACAGGATTATCAGGTGGAAATTATCAAGTGGTTGTAACAGCTACCGATACACCTTTTTGTGCAGCAACATCCAACTTTGCAGTCGTTTCTTCTCCAAGTGAGCCTTTGGTTTTAGCAGCGAATGAAACGGCAAATGTAACGTGTACAAATAACTTAGGTGAAATTTTTGCCAATGCAACCGGCGGATGGGGAGCGTATCAATATGAATTGGTTAACAACACGACTTCAACAACTGTTCAACCTTTTGGAGCCAATTCCTTATTTACAGGATTAACCGCCGGAAATTATACGGTTTCTGTGCAAGATGCCGGAGGATGTTTAGTAAGTTCTACTGTAATTTTGGTTCAACCGAGTTTAATTTCAGCTAATCTTACTTCTACCAATACTAATTTACTTTGTAATGATGATACAAATGCTTCTGTAACGGCAGCAAATGTAACAGGAGGACAAGGAACGTATCAATATATTTTGAATACATATGATTCAACCGGAACTACGATTGTAACCAGTTCATCAGGACAAACAAGTCCAACTTTTAATGGATTAGGTGCGGGAATTTATAGCATCACCATCACAGACGGATGGAATTGTAATTTTACAACTAACGTAATCACTATAACTGAGCCAACAATTGTAGTAGCTTCATTAACGTTAACAAGTTCATTAACTTGTACAAATGATGCGGTCATCACTGTTTCTGCTTCGGGTGGAACGGCTCCTTATCAATACAGTACAGACGGAATTACTTTTACCAACACAACGGTTTACAATGTTGGTCCAGGAACGTATCAGTTTTATGTTAGAGATGCCAACAATTGTGCCGTAGTTCAAACCAATCAAATTACAATAGAAACTATTCCTGATTTAGAATTGAATTTGAATTTAAACAGTGCCAACATCAACTGTTTTGGAGAAAGTACTGCAACTATTATTGCTAATACAACAGGTGGTTTAGGAAATTATAGTTACACCCTTTTAGATGGTGCGAATAACGTAATTGCCGGTCCACAAAGTAGTGGAATGTTTACCAATCTTCCATCTGGGAATTATATAGTTGAGGTGGTTAGTGTAGATTGTAATGCGGTTTCATCTGTTATTCAAATTACCGATCCGCAAGAATTGATGATATCAAACTTAACTGTTAATAATGTTTTATGTAACGGTGGTGAAAATGGAAGTGTTTCCATCCAAACCACTGGCGGAACAGGAACAGTTCAATATGCGATTTCACCTAACTTAAATCAATTTTTCAACACCGGAACATTCAATAATTTAGCTCCGGGGAATTATGATATTATCGTTCAAGACCAAAACGGTTGTTTCATTATATTGGATGTTGAAATCACAGAACCTGCTCCATTAGCAGCTGATGTTGATTTAACCACAGTCGTTCAAAACTTATGTTTAGGTGATAATGACGGTTCGTTTACCGTTCTAATCACCGGCGGAACAGCTCCATATTCTACCAGTTTGAATAACCAAGATCCAAGTGCTTTTGTTGAAGGACAATTATCGTTCTCAGGATTAACAGGAGGAACTGATTATTTCATCTTCGTAAAAGATGCCAATGGTTGTGAAACCATTGCGTATATCTTCTTAGATGCTCCGGTAGAAGTAATTCCTGCCATCGAATCAGTTGTTTATAATTGTACTGGAAATGTACCGGGTAACATTGTAACTGTTTCTGTCAATGCTTCAGCAGTTGGAAATGTTCAATATGCTTTGGATGGTGGAACGTATCAAGCTTCAAATGTGTTTGTGAATGTCCCAGCCGGAAATCATACTATTTCTGTTCAACACACTAACGGTTGTACCAAAACAGTTGATGTGAATATCGATGACAATCAACCATTGAATGCAACTTTATCAGCAGTTCAAAACGTACTTTGTAACGGAGATTCAACCGGAAGTGTAACCATTGATGTAACCGGAGGAACAGGAACAATTGAATATGCGATTTCGCCTAACTTAACCACATTTACAACCAACAATGTGTTTTCTAATTTAGCAGCCGGAACGTATGATATTATTGTTAGAGATGGAATTGGATGTAGTGTTACGCAACAAGTTATCATCACTGAACCGACAGTTGTGACTTCAAGTGTTTCTGCTTTAGTACAAGAATTATGCACCGGTGACGGAAATGCAAGCATCACAATTGCTGTAAACGGCGGCGTTGCTCCTTATTCTACAAGTTTGAATAATCAAAATAACTTTGTAGCCAATCAATTTACGTATGCTAACTTAACTGGTGGACAAACCTATACCATTTTCATTCGTGATGCGAATGGTTGTATTTCATCCATTCCGGTAACGTTAGATGCTCCGGTTACTATTAATCCAACTGTTGATGTGACTTATATTTGTTCAGGCAATGTCGTTGGAAATACGGTTACCGTAAGTGTAAATGCAGCTGTTGAAAATGATGTAACCTATTCGTTAGATGGTGGAGCTTTCCAAGCATCAGAAACATTTAACAATGTTGCGGTTGGCAATCACACAATCAGAGTAAGACATGCTAATGGATGTGAACAACAAGTTCAGTTTACCATCAATCCATCCACACCGGTTCAAGCGGTATTTACACAAGTGGATGTAACTTGTCATGGTGAATCAACCGGTTCTTTTCAAGTATCTGCATCAGGAGGATCAGGTGTTTTAGAATTTGCCGTTTCACCTAACTTGACAGATTTTGGTCCAAACCAAACATTTACAAACTTACCAGCTGGAAATTATACCGTGATTGTTAGGGATGAAATTGGTTGTACTACCCAATTAAACATCACAATCAACCAACCAAACGCATTAAATGCTTCCTTAGTAACCATGTTCCCTGATTTATGTTCAGGAGATAATGTAGGAGCTATTGAAATATCCATCAATGGCGGAACAGCTCCCTATTCAACGAGCTTAAATAATGAGAACAACTATACCCCAAACCGTATTTTGTTTGAAAATTTAGCCGGTGGACAATCGTATACAATTTATGTAAGAGATGCGAACGGATGCGTAACAACATTGGAAGTTGATGTAGATGGTGGAATTACAATCGCTCCGGCAGCTAATATAGCGTATGGTTGTGTTGGCGATTCAGCCTTTAACACAGTAACAATTAAAGTTGTTCAAGAAGTTGAAACGGAAGTAACTTTCTCGTTAGACGGTGGTGCTTATCAAAATGGAAATGTGTTCACCAATTTATCAAATGGAAATCATACTGTAACTGTCCTTCATCAGGATGGTTGTTCGGAAACGGTTGGGTTTACCATTTCAAATTATACACCTATTGTTTTAACACTTACTGAAACCTATCAAAATCAGTTTACAGCTACAACAACCGGAGGAACAGGTGTTTACACCTACTATCTAAACGGTGTAAACTATGGTTACAATGATGTTTTCCAAGTTTTAGCTACCGGAACCTACACAGTGGTTGTGGAAGATGAAAACGGTTGTACTGCTGAAGCTCAAATTAACATGGAGTTTATCGACATCGATATTCCAAACTTCTTTACACCAAATGATGATGGTGATAACGATACGTGGGTTCCTGAAAATTTAGAAGGATTCCCAAAAGCACAAGTCGAAGTTTTTGACCGCTACGGAAGAATTATTACGCAATTTGGACACAAAGGCGAGTGGGATGGAACCTACAACGGATCACTGTTACCTACCGGTGATTATTGGTACACCATCACACTGGACGGCGGAAGACAATTTGTTGGAAACGTTACCCTTTACAGATAAAAAAATTAAAAAATACCAACTCCAAATTGCCACAAGTTTGGAGTTGGTTTAACCCAAAAACCTACAACCATGAAAAAAATAGCCCCATTTTTCATTTTGCTGGCCTTTCTAAACGGAAAAGCCCAGGAATTAAACCTACCATCTTTTACGCAATATTTAGCCGATAATCCTTTTTTGATTTCTCCGGTATATGCCGGAATCGGTGATAATGTAAAAATCAGAGCCAACGGATTTACACAATGGGTTGGAATCAAAGACGCACCCGAAAATATGTCGCTTGCTGCCGATATGCGAATTCACGATCAATCAGGAGTGGGTTTGTATTTGTATAGCGATAAGAACGGAAACACGCGTCAATCAGGAGCAAAAGTGAGTTTTGCTCACCACATTGTAATTGATAAATATGCAGAACAATTTGTTTCATTTGGAATTTCGTATGCTTTAAATCAGTTTCGAATTGAAATTGAAAATTTTACAGGTCAAGACATGGCAGTTACCGACGATAGAAGATTAACCAATCACAATGTAGATGTAGGTTTTTTGTATCGTAAAAACGGTTTCTACGGCAGTTTTACGGTTGCGAATTTATTAAACAAAAATGTAGATATTTTTAATGATGTTGAACCGCTGGAACTCCGTAATTATCAAGTTTTTTCCGGTTATAAATGGCGAAGTTCATCCAACAGTGATTTTGAAGTAGAACCTTCCGGATTTTTTCAATATTTTGAAAGTGATCAAAGATCGACTACCGATTTGAATTTGAAGCTTCGTTTTTATAACTTTGATGATTATTATTGGGCAGGCGTTTCCTATCGGTTTTTAAATGATCAATTGTTGGAGCCATTAAATATCGGTCCGATGTTGGGATTAAAAAGAAGTAATTTTTACTTCGCTTATTCCTATCAAATCACGCTCAACAAATTGGTGAATTACAATTCGGGTACGCACATGGTTACGCTTGGTATAGATATTTTCCAAGGCATCAGCAACTGTCCGTGTACTTATTAAAAACAACAAATGGGAACAATTAAATTACAAAACATCCGAACGTTTTCGTTTCATGGGTGTTTGATGGAGGAGAGCAAAATCGGCTCAGATTATTCAATTGATTTGGAAATTAAAACCGATATGCGAAAGTCGGCCACTTCAGATGAATTACACGACACGGTAGATTATGTTCACCTAAACAAAGTAGTGGTGGAAGAAATGGCCATTCGCTCTAAGTTATTAGAACATGTTGCTCACCGTATTATCAAACGCATTTTTGATGAAATTCCGGCTGTTTCACGTGTAATCGTTTCGGTTTCTAAACTCAATCCGCCTATTGGCGGGGATGTGGAAGCGGTTACGGTGGTGATGGAGGAGTATAGGAGTTAGAAGGTTGCGAGTTGAAAAGTTGCGGGTTACGGGTTTTCCTGCGTAAAATTGTCATCCTATGTTTGCAAGAGGAAGTTCTTTGAAAATTTTATAAATTTATTTCAACAGAAGAAAGAGAAAGATAAAAGCTATTTTGTGTCATTGGTCATTAGAGACTGTTCGTAATGCTAGTTCC
>NZ_JBIIVK010000058.1:0-20412 GCF_044339515.1 Flavobacterium sp. | reverse complement strand
GAACTTGGTAGAGCATTTTTGGGGTGAGTTCTTTTTTTCCTTGCATGACTAAAATTACAAAAAGTGAATCTTTTTTGCAAGATTTTTTTGGTATATTTGGGGAGTTGTGCAACAAGCACAGCGGTTTGCACAAATGGCAAGGCTTGGGCAAGTCAGGAAAGTACGCTGATGTAATTAAATTTTAGTTATATTTATTCGGTCCATGCTACTAGTTGTCACTGAACGCTGACGGAGGGACGTCATCCACCCAACCCCCTCTCCCAACACCCCCAACAAATAGTAATTACCTAGTAAACCTTCTGCAAAACAAATCCAAAAAAAGGTATCTACCCTACTACATGAAGTAAACCCGAAAGAATATCCCAAGTCGCATTACTACGCCATTTTCAGCTTAAAACAATCCTTTCAACGGAGCATTATCTATACCAATTTGGGTGGCTTCAAAATTAAACTTGCTTTGGAGTAAGGCGGCATACACGCTTCTAAAATCAATTTCGTGTAGTAAATCGCCTTTGTCTAAGGTGGCAAGATTGGGGTTATTCCCTATTATTTTGCCTTTGTTTTTTCCACCGATTACGAGCATCGGACCGGCAGTGCCGTGGTCTGTTCCGGTGCCATTTTCTTTCACCCTACGGCCAAATTCTGATAAGACCACCATAGTTACGCGTTGCAATAGATTGTGCTTCTTCATGTCTTTATAAAACGAGTAAACCGCATCGTTCAGAATGGTCAATTGCTTTTGATGAAGGGTGGTTTGATTTTTATGGGTATCAAAACCGTTCAAAGAGGTGTAATAGACTTTTGATTGTAAATTGCCTTTGATTAATTTGCCAATCCATTGTAGGTTTTTAGCGAGTTCGTTATTGCTGTAGGTTTCATCCAATGCATTGCCATTTTTTAAAGCTTTTTGAATTTCTTCCATACCTTCTAAAGAAGCAAATTGCAACTTTCGCACAAAGTCCAATTGCGGATTGTCCGATAAGGTTAGCTCCTTTTCTCCCGCTCCATAGCTTCTGATTTTAGCAAAGTCTTTCACCGTTACGCTGTTCAGTAATGATGATTTGAGTGCCAAATTATCAATACTATCCACATTCAAAGCAGCCAGTGTTTCGTCTTTGCATTGGATTTCCAAAAACCTTCCTAACCACCCGTTGTCTAAGTATTGATGACTATCCGAAGCAGTTTGCCAAATTTCAATGCTTCTGAAATGCGACCGATTAGGTTCCGGATAGCCCACATTTTGAATGATACTCAGGTTTCCGTCCTGCGAAATGGTCGCTAAGTCTTTTAAAGCGGGATGAAAACCCATGCCGTTGATGGCATTGATGATTTGCTGTTTCCCAATTCCGATGGACGGACGGTTGTCATAATACAACGGATTATCAAACGGGATAAAGGTATTTAACCCATCGTTACCGCCATTGAGCTGAATGAATACCACCACTTCGTCGGTAAGCAAATTGGTCTCGGCAGTCCATAACGACTGTGCCGTTAAAAAGTTTGGCAACAGTAACATCCCCCCTGTTCCGGTAGCCGTTAATTGGATAAACTTTCTTCTTTCCATGGTTAGATGAGTTGAAATTCAGGTGATTTGGCTAAGTATTGGTACACGGTTAAAATGCTTTTAGAAGCGTTTTCTGCTTGTACATCAAAATCATACTTGAGTAGTTGGTGGAGTTCTGCCCACATTTCCTCGTTAGTGGCAAAAACCATGCGTTGCGTGAGTTCTTCTAAAATGGCTTGAGCACTTTTACCATTAGTAATGGCTACTCGTGGCTCAAACGAAATCTTTCCGACATCAAACTTCTCTAATCGCTTACTGAGTCGATTGGCGTATTGTTGACTACCGTTAATGATAAAATCAATGAACTGATTTCTATCCGCATAAATTTGAGCGGTGAGCCAATCTTTTCCGCCTTTCCAGCCTTTTACATTAGGTTGATCAAAGAGGTCCATGCCTTGGTTTTTCAACCAAAAGACCATGAGTGTATAGTTCGGTTTGAGGTTTAAATCGTTGTACACTTGAAGGAGATACACCAATGGATTTTTCAATTGTGTGCCTCCTTTGTCCGTCATGCATTCATTTTCAAACAGGTACTGAAAAAAGGGTTTCAATTCAAATTGCTGTTGGATTAAATAATCACCATAACGTTTGATTTTATTAGGGTTGGGCTGGTCTTCAAAAAACCATTTCAACACTTTTTCCGAGAGAAAATAAGCTGTATTGGGCTGTTCAAAAATGAGGTCAATCACCTCATCAATGGTAAAATTCCCTGATTTTCCCCAGAGGGTTTTGGTGGAATTGTCTTTTAAAAACGGTCTGTACATTCCTTTTTCTTCGCCAAAGTTTAAACCGGCTAAGGCCAAGGCGGTGTTTTTAATATCCGCTTCCGAATAGTTGCCCTCCCCTAACGTAAACAGTTCCAACAATTCTCGGGCTAAGTTTTCGTTGCTGCTGCCTTTTTTGTTTTGTTGGTTGTCTAAATACATGATCATAGCATTGGAATACACCATTTCTTTCACCAAGGTTTTATAATTCCCCAGGGCATGGTCGTGTATGGTTTTGTAATAGGTATAACTCCAATACGGCACTTTCACCCCTTTGAGCGTCGTAACAAAATGATTTTGAAAGTACAAGTTGATTTTTTCCCGCAAAGGGGTTTTGGTTTCAAAGCAACGTTGCAACACAAAGGCTTTCCATTCGAATCCTTTTTTAATGATGTCTTTGGCTAATTTCTCGCTGTTGGGTTGTGCGGCAGTTTGTTTACGAAGGGCTTGTAATTCCCGCAAAGTTTTGGGTGCGTCTTTTAAAAAATCCGGTACGGCGATAGTGTCTGTGGTGTTCAATTGCGAGGCAATGAACTTGGAGAGTCCCAGTTGCTCTACTTGTGGGGCTTGTTGCGTAGAAAACCCTAACCGAAGGGATACTAAATGATGCTTTTCCATGAATGTGGATTTGAGGATAAGACTTTTGTTTTGGGAAAAGGTTTAATGGTAATGGGGCAATGTGTCAATTCGGCAATGTGTCAATTTGCGAATTTGCGGTGAAAATAGTATATTTTTTAATGGAACACGGTTTTTTTAACCGCAAAGAACGCTAAGGAGGCACTAAGAACGCTAAGACGCTTCGCTTTTGGGGTTTCTCGCTAAGACGCAGAGACGCTAAGACGCTTCGCTTAATTGATTTTTTTTTTAACCGCAAAGTACGCAAGGGAGGCACTAAGAACGCTAGGACGCTTCGCTTGGTTTTTTTTCTCGCAAAGACGCTGAGACGCAAAGTTGCTTTGGTTGGTTGGTTGTTTTTTTTACCATTAAGAAATTAAGGAGCAATTTGCAAATTTGCGATGAAAATAGTGTGTTTTTTAATGGAACACGGTTTTTTTAACCGCAAAGTACGCTAAGGAGGCACTAAGAACGCTAAGACGCTTCGCTTGGTTTTTTTTCTCGCAAAGACGCTGAGACGCTAAGACGCTTCGCTTAATTGATTTTTTTTAACCGCAAAGTACGCTAAGGAGGCACGAAGAACGCTAGGACGCTTCGCTTTTGGGGTTTCTCGCAAAGACGCAGAGACGCAAAGTTGCTTTGCTTGGTTGTTTGTTTATTATTAATGGGTTGGCTTTGGGCAAGTTTTGACTAGGCTTTGATCAGGCTTTGACCAGGGGATTATATGCTATACTAGTACTATACCTCTACTATACTAGTATTATATTGGTAGTATTGTGAGTTAATTTTTTTACTAAATTTACAGGGGAATTGCTATTTGTGTTAGTATTTAACAAAAAGCATTACAAATATATCAAAAAATGGGAAAAGTAAAAAGTTTGTTTCAAATTAATGGAACGATTGACGGTTTGAATTTTTATACGGTGAATGGGCAACAGTATGTTAGGAAAGCAGGGGGTGGATTTAATGGAAAGAAAATTAAATCGGATCCCAGCATGGTGAAGGTTCGTCAAAATGGGGAAGAGTTTGGGATGGTTTCGAAGTTATCGCGGGCGTTTCGGTTGATGGTGGAGCCTTTGTTTCCGCCCTCCTATTCTGGTGGTTTGCATAATCGTTTAGTGAAATTGTTTAGTGGAATAAAAAATTTGGACGTTACGTCTGAAAGAGGAAAACGAAATGTTGCTGTGGGTTTACAGCATGAAACTTCAAAACCTTTGTTAATTGGCTTTTCCATTCCAGAGGAAGCACCTAAAGGGGCAACTTTACATGATCATGTTGAAATGGATTGGTCTAGTTCTACCTTGATGATACGTTCGACTTTTCGTGTAAATCATCATTTACCAACAACGGTAAAAGCAATCTCTGTTGGCGTTGGATTGATTCGATTGAATGCGGAGGATTTGACTTTTGAAATGATTATGAGTGAACCTATTATGGTTTCTTCTGTGGCTAAGTTTCCTTCTAGCCTAACAGTGCCTGAGCCTGCGGAAAAATCGAGTGGTGATTTTGTTTTTGTTGTCTTACAACAATATGAAGAATATCAGGGTATGCTTCAACCTTTGCAGTTGAAACAGTCTGTGTATTTTGAAGTAGTTGCTGTTCGATAAAAATTGACCAGCCGGTTAATTGTAATGTTAATCATTAGTAGCGATTGATTAATCTACTATACCTAAAAAATGCAATTTTATTTCTTCCATTGAAAAGCCATTGTGGTCACAAAACTCTTTCAATGTTACTACTTTCTTATTTGGCTTTTTACTTTTGGCCGATATTTCTCTTAATACTTTACTAGCTGATCGTAAAGAAACTCCCAATATAGCTGCGGCATCCTCTACCCTTATCCGAATTGGGATTTTTTTCTCATTTTTTTCCATTTTAAGTTACTCATTAGTAGGTCAAATTTTGGGTAATTTTCCATTTCTATTTCTTTAAGTTAATTTATAAAAAGTCCTTTTTTTATTCCAAAAAAACTTACGTCAAAAATAAATAAACAATCTAATGAAAAAAAATCAAGTTATTAACATAAAAACCTGAATTCTGAACATCTTTTTTATTAAAAAGTAAATTATCTTATCTTATAATAGTAATTTAAAGGCTTTGCAAAAAAACTTATCATTCCTTGT
This sequence comes from Flavobacterium sp., assembly GCF_044339515.1. Lineage (GTDB taxonomy): Bacteria > Bacteroidota > Bacteroidia > Flavobacteriales > Flavobacteriaceae > Flavobacterium. The sequence continues at coordinate 15,346 of NZ_JBIIVK010000058.1, read as the reverse complement.
AATGCAAAAATTTGTTAATAAGTCCATTGTGTTTTAAGTAATAATTTTGTCACTTCCTAAATTTTTGATTTTAGCAATGCTTTATGTTGTTATTTATTCAACTGTTTATCAATACTTTACCTTCTTTATTCGACACTTTTATACCTAAATTGTCACTTTTGTGCTTTACTTTTCTTTTTATTCATTTTTTTTCTTCTTTTTACTTCTTTTTAATTATTCCTTTTTCGTTTTTACTTTCTTAACTTCAATTGCTAAAAAATGGAAGCTTTGCACTACTTTTTTCATTATGGTTCGTGTTTCAGAAACTTTATCCTTTGTTATACCGTTCAATACCAGAATGCACCCAAATAGTAATTGGTACTTTTTTGGCTCTTTAGCTTTGCCTCATTATTAACAATTTAATTTTTTTTATTATGGCAAAGCAAATTAGCCTTTTGAAAGTAAACGGTACCTTGGAGGACCTTACTTTCTACAAGAGTCAAGACGGGCTCTTGGTTCGCACTAAAGGAGGTGTGAGCAAACAACGCATTATGAACGACCCGGCATTTGCCCGAACTCGTGAGAACGGGACGGAATTTGGCCACAGTGCCAGTGCGGGTAGAATGTTGCGTGTTGCCGCAGGGCAATTAGTGTTTAAAGTGAAAGACAAGCGATTGTCGAGTAGACTTGTGAAGGTCATGAGTACGTTAAAGAACTTAGACAGTTCGAGTGCTCGTGGGGAACGTCAGGTTGCGGTAGGACTTCAAACGGCAGCCGGAAAGGAGCTTTTGAAAGGTTTTGATTTTAACAGCAAAGCTTCGTTGTCGAGTGTGTTTTTTGGTATACTTGATTTGGATACCACCACCGGAGCATTGACGGTGAATTCTTTTGTACCGGAAGTTCAGTTGCGTATTCCTGAGGGAACTACTCATTTTTCGATGCAGAGTGCTTTTCTGAACTTGGATTTTGAAACTGGTATTTCGGACATTAGTTACAGTCCTGAGGAGGTGTTTGTTTATGGTGCTACGCCTGTGACGACTGTTTTGACTCCGAGTGCTGTTCCGGCAGGAAGTGGCAATCAGTTGTATTTATTACTGATTGAATTTTATCAAGCGATTAATGGTGTGAACTATCCTTTAAATAATGGCGCGTATAATGTGCTTCAAATTTTAGAGGTGGTTTAGGGTTGGTTTTTTGATGGAAAGACCCCTGCTTCGGTGGGGGTTTTTTGTTTTCGGTTTTCGGTTTTCGGTTGTCGGTTTTCGGTTTTCGGTTGTCGGTTGGTGATTGGATTTATGGGGTGGTTTTGAGCGGAGTGCAAAATCAGTTTACTTGTTTTCATTAGATAATTTGTTCGAAGCACGGTTTTTTCTGCTTTTGCTGATTTTGTTTGCCCCGACCCTAAAGGGAGCAAGATTGCTGATTTTGTTTGCCCCGACCCTAAAGGGAGCAAAATCAGCTTATCAGTTTTCAATATAATATTTGTTCTGAATACGGTTTTTTTCTGTCTTAACTGATTTTGTTGCCCCAACCCTAAAGGGAGCAAAATCAGTTTATGGGTTTTCAGGAGATGATTTGTTCTAAATACGGTTTTTTTTCTGCTTTTGCTGATTTTGTTTGCCCCGGCCCTAAAGGGAGCAAAATCAGTTTATGCGTTTTCAGTAGATGATTTGTTCTAAATACGGTTTTTTTCTGCTTTTGCTGATTTTGTTTGCCCCGGCCCTAAAGGGTGCAAAATCAGTTTATGCGTTTTCAGGAGATGATTTGTTGTAAATACGGTTTTTTTCCGCCCTTTAGGGTCGGGGAAAGAAAAAAACAAACAAGTATTATTTTTTTTTAATTTGTAGATGTAATTCTATTGTATGAAAAAAGATAAAAAAAACGACAATCAACACGATGATTCCATGTGGAAGGGAGCTCCTGCAGAAATATTTTTAAGAGCCAAAGCACTTCGTGACAGAATGACTACTGCTGAACAAATACTGTGGGAAGCAGTAAAAGGAAATAAATTGAACGGCCAAAAGTTTAGAAGACAACATCCCATTGGTCTTTATATCGTTGATTTTTACAATCATAAAAATAAATTAGTTATTGAACTTGATGGCGGTTATCATGAAAATGAAGAACAAAAAATTAAAGATTTAGAAAGAGAAAAGAATTTAAATTTTAATGGTTTAAAAGTTATTCGTTTTAAAAATGAATTAGTCATCAATAATTTGTCATTCGTATTAGAAAAAATAAAGGAAGAGTTATTAATTAAATAAATTGATTTTGTTTGCTGGATACTAGAGTTTTTGTAAGACTGATTTTGTTTGCCCTGACACAAAGGGAGCAAAATTACTGATTTTGATTGCCCCGACCCTAAAGGGAGCAAAATCAGTTAATGGGTTTTCATTAGATTATTTGTTGTAAATACGGTTTTTTTCTGCTTTTGCTGATTTTGTTTGCCCAACCCTAAAGGGTGCAAAATCAGCTTATCAGTTTTCAATATAAAATTTGTTCTGAATACGGTTTTTTTCTGTCTTTGCTGATTTTGTTTGCCCCGACCCTAAAGGGAGAAAAATCAGTTTATTGGTTTTCATTATAATATTTGTTCTAAATACGGTTTTTTTCTGTCTTTGCTGATTTTGATTGCCCCAACCCTAAAGGGAGCAAAATCAGCTTATCAGTTTTCAATATAATATTTGTTCTGAATACGGTTTTTTTCTGTCTTAACTGATTTTGTTGCCCCGGCCCGCCGCGGCGGTTGCAAAATCAGTATGTCTTGTATTAAAATAGCTTTACAAAAAGGAGTTTCCTTTATTTGTTTTATTTTTCTTATGTTTGAAAAACTAATTGTTTGACTTAATACTTGTGAGATGACAGAGGCTCAAATTTTAATTTGCAAAACGTGTTTGAATCGTAAAAAAGGGGACTTTGCTCCTACCGATATTTGTAACATTAGAGGACATATGTTGGAACCTGATACTTCCTGTAAATATTATGACAAAGACGCTACGGTGGTGTTGGATGTTAGTGAGCAAAGGTTGTTATTGAAACCCAATGCTCAACGGGCAAAATTAGCTATGTTTATGCTAGGGGTGATGTTATTATTGGATACTATCTCAGGATTTTCTTCTTATTTGCAATTGGGTATGTTGAATGATTTTAAAGAGGGTTTTTATGTGTCGGATGAGGCGATTGCAGCCAATGATAGCCGTGAACAGTTGATTGGTTTGGTGTACTTGATTGCCTTGATTGTGAGTGCCGTGTTTTTTATACAGTGGTTTCGCAGGGCTTATTATAATTTACAGGTTCGAACAGGTAGATGTGAACACAGTGATGGCTGGGCTGCGGGGAGTTGGTTTGTACCGATTATTTCTTTGTATCGTCCTTTTCATATTATGAAGGAATTGGATAACAAAACAAGTCAGATGATTGCCAAGCTTTCCGGAAAGCAAGTTGCTACCAACGGGGTATTAATAGGTCTTTGGTGGACATTATGGATTATCACCAATTATTTAGGTAATTATGTCCTTAAAATGGCATTTAAAGAAGAAACACTTGAGAATTTTATTTCTTCGACTACTGTTGAGATGATTAGTTCGTTTTTGGGTGTGCCTTTGGCTATTTTGGCGTATTTGGTGGTGCAGAATTATGCTCAAAAAGAGGCTGAATTGGTTGAGCTTGAAGCCAATTTACCTAAAGTAGTGTAAATGGTTCTTTGGAGGGGACAGTGGGGACTTGGGGGACGATGGGGACTTGGGGACTTGGGGACTTTGGGGATTATTTTTTCAAAAAGGGAGAAACTAAGGACTAGGGACTATTCACTAAGGACTAATCTTATTGTTCTTTGAAAATAAATTTTGGATTTATGTGATTGTAACACAATTATTTATATATTCGTTATTCCAAAAACAAGTTCCTGCCGGTCGGTAGGATTTATTCCCTTATCTATTTTTTTATTCGAGGTGGTACACTGCAGGAGTTCTTTGTAGCTTTATCACTTGTATTGCATTATTATTCATTAATTGCTAAAAATATGAAACTAACAACATGGAATATTGAACACTTAGCCAAGCCTTTGGCTGACATGAATGCTATTGATAACAAAGGAAGGTTAATGCGAATTTCGTTGCAAATAGCCGAAATGGAACCGGATGTATTGTGTTTGATTGAAGCTCCGGGCGATCCTCTTCTTATTCAGGAATGGGTTGATAAGCCTACTGATGAAGGTGGTTTGAATGGTGCGTATAAGGTTGCTATGATTGAGGGTACTGCTGATTTAATCGCTGACAATCTCGGTAATCCAAGGGAAGCTATCAAAAAACTGTATGGCATGGAAGGGACTTCCACCACAGGGAATCAATGGATATGGTTTTTGATTAAACAAGCGTTTTATACTGCTCACTTTGTAAAAGTACAGGAGCCTTCTATTTGGTTTGGATTAACCGGACAGAAGCAATGGAATGTTAACTATTGGGGGAAAATGAATGCCTCTAAACTATCGCACTGGCGACACCCGCAGACCTTAGTTTTGGATTTAAATGGCTATGAAGTAGAAATTATTGGGGTACATTTAAAGAGCAAAATCAATCAAGTAAATCCGTTTGATGCCGACAAAAATTTGACCGAAAATTATGTAGCTGAAGCTTTAAAAGCCAGAGTAAAGTTGGCTACGGAAGCATATGATGTGCGGATGTATATCAACCAACGTTTTGAGCAAGAAGCCAACCCCAGGATTATTGTATGTGGTGACTTGAATGACGGACCTGGACGAGAATTTTTTGAACGGCAGTTTTTATTTTTTGATTTGATTTCCAATATTCAAGGGGACATTTTTTTTGCTAACCGCTTTTTGAATCACGCTCTTTTTGATTATGAGGAACATTTGCGATGGTCAACAGAGTTTAACGACCGCATCGAACGCTGGGCACTTGATAACGTTGCCACCTACAACTTACCCGATTTACCGGTAGATGTTACCCGAAAACAATTGATTGATCATATATTATTTACGCAAGAATTTGTTAACAGAAATTCCAGTGGCCCAAAAGTAAAGCCAAAATCGGGTTTTGTGGAACACACTATCCATGCCAAAACCAATGCTAATCAACCGGCTAAATTTAAGACGAGTGACCATAGGCCGATTTCGTTGTTGGTGGCGGATGGGTATTAGGTGGGTGATTTTTTTTGCAGTGGGGATGTTGGGGACGGTGGGGACGATTGGGACTTTGGTCACTGAGGACTATTCACTGGGGACTATTCACTAAGGACTAATTTTCTATTCTCTATTCTTCTTTACAAAAATCAAGCAAATAATTTCTCACTGAAAAATCGGTAATATTACCTACTAATTTAAAATTTTCGCAGGCTAGGTTTTGATTTCCGGTAGCGAGGTATGAAATGGCTAAATTTTTTAAAGCGTCATTGATGGTCATTTTATAATGGTTATTTTTAATTGGTAATGCTTTGATTTTATTGTATTCTACAATTGCTTCTTCAAATTTATTGTTACGGTATAGAGCATCCGCCTTTAACAAAATTTCATGCAGTTTTCTTTCATTTGGGTCTTCTCTGTCTTCATAAAATTGGACGTAATGTTTTTCAATATGAATGACAAGATTTTTGTTGGTATTGTTTTTAAAAAAAGGGGCTGCTTTTTTTAAGGCTTTTAGATAATTGTTATCAAACTCAGGTGAAATAGGCTCAAGAATTTTAATTTCTTTGATTTTGTTCTCTTTTGTTAAAACAAACTCGATTTTAAAATAGAGGTTATTGTACTTTTTTGACTCCCTAATGGGCATATTTTTATTGATAAAATCATCTAAAATCAATTCATTATTAAAATCATAATCGGTGATTGCATTGGCCACCAAAAGTGTGTCTTGCTCTCTGACTATTTCTTTCATTTTAAATTCCGGGTATTTGGCTACATACTTATCCGCTTTTAAAAAGTATTCTATTCGATCGATGGAGGGATCGCTTATTTTTAAATAGTTACCTTCAAAGGAATAGTTTATACTTCTGAAAGGTGTTTTGATTTTAGAAGTAGAAAATTGAGCTTTAAATTTTTGGTCATTGATTTGTAATTCATTTGGTTTGATGCTGTAAATGAGTTCATTGGAATACCGCTCATTGTTAATTTCCAATGGTTCTCCCTTATTGGTTACTACTTTATCGAGTATCCATTTTCCTTGTAATTCACTCGTTTGAGCCAATGCATGAATGGAAATTATCATCATTACAAAAAGTAGTGTATTCTTTATTTGCTTTGGTTGGTTCATCATTTTGTTTATCATCACTATTTTTCAAAAATAAGTATCTCTTTTTATTTAACCACTTGACCGGTGTTTTTATTTGTGAAAAGATTTTCTTAGCTTAGCCATTCCAAAAACAAAAACCTGCCGGGTGGTGGGTGAACTCCTTTGATTTTTTTTTAGAGAATGCGGGAATCCGTAAAATAGTATCCTTTTGGGTTACTAACTTTGTTGAGATTATGTTTTGACAACAATTTCATTACTGTAAGAAATAGTTGTTAAAATGAGGAATTTTTATTAGGTTTGGAGATATATAATAAAAAGTAAATGATTGATAAAAAATCATTATCGGAAAGAGATATTTGTTCAAAATTTATTTCACCGGCATTAAAAAATGCAGGATGGGATTTGATTACGCAAGTATTAGAAGAAGTCTCTTTTACGGATGGAAAGATTTATGTTCGAGGAAAAATGACCGCTCGTGGTGAACGCAAACGAGCTGACTATCTTTTGTACTACCAAGATAATCCGATTGCGATTATCGAAGCGAAAGACAATAAACACAGTGTAAGAGCAGGTATTCAACAGGCATTGAATTATGCCCGAATATTAGATATTCCCAATGTATTTAGTAGCAATGGTGATGGTTTTGTGTATCATGACCGAACAGCCACTGATGAAGATATTGAACAAGAATTATCTTTAGAAGATTTTCCAAGTCCTGCTCAATTATGGGAAAAATATAAACAATACAAAGGCATTGTTACAGTACAAGGAGAAAAAATTTCTACTCAAAAATACTTTTCTGATGGTTCGGGTCGTAAACCGAGGTATTACCAACAAATTGCCATAAATCGCACCGTAGAAGCCATTGCAAATGGACAAAATAGGATTTTATTGGTCATGGCAACCGGAACAGGTAAAACGTATACCGCTTTTCAAATAATTTATAGACTTTGGAAAAGTGGCACTAAAAAGCGAATCTTATTTCTTGCCGACCGAAATGCGTTGATAGACCAGACTAAACGAGGAGACTTTAAGCATTTTAAGGATAAAATGACGGTGGTTAAAAACCGAATGATTGATAAAAGTTATGAAATTTATTTGGCTTTGTATCAAGGTTTATCGGGTGCTGATGAAGAAGCCAATGCCTACAAACAATTTTCGCCCGACTTTTTTGACTTAATTATCATTGATGAGTGTCATCGTGGAAGTGCTAAAGAAGACAGTGCTTGGCGTGAAATACTAACTTATTTTGGCAATGCAACCCACATTGGTTTGACCGCTACACCCAAAGAAACGAAAGAAACCAGTAACACTGAATATTTCGGTGAACCTATCTACACCTATTCACTTAAACAAGGTATTGATGATGGTTTCTTAGCTCCTTATAAAGTGATGCGGATAGCATTGAATGTAGATGCAGAAGGGTATCGCCCTGAACAAGGAAAAACCGACAAAGAAGGAAATGAAATTGAAGACCGTATTTACAATCGAAAAGATTTTGACCGCAACTTGGTAATTGACGAACGTACTGATGTGGTAGCCAAAAAAGTAACGGAATATTTAAAAGGCTTTGACCGCTTTGCTAAAACCATTATTTTTTGTGTAGATATTGACCATGCCGAACGCATGCGAAATGCCATTGCCCGACACAATGCTGATTTAGTAAGTGAAAATTACAAATATGTGATGCAAATTACGGGCGATAATGACGAAGGAAAAAGAGAATTGGACAACTTTATCAATCCCGAAGAAAAATATCCTGTTGTTGCAACTACCTCTGAATTAATGACTACCGGAGTAGATGCTCAAACGTGTAAAGTGATAGTGTTGGATGCCAACATCAATTCGATGACGAAGTTTAAGCAAATTGTTGGTAGAGGAACACGAATTAATGAGGAGTTTGGCAAATTATACTTTACCATTTTAGATTTTAGAAATGCTACTGACAATTTTGCTGACCCTGATTTTGATGGTGACCCACTTCGTGTAAAACCATTAACAGAGGATGTAAACTTAAGTGATGTTTTGGCGGAGGAAGAAATGGACGAAACACCCCTCAATGATGACCTTACGGGAGAAGAAATTGTGATTGCACCACCCAAAGTAAGAACGGTTAATGAACCGATTGAACCTTTTGTAAAAAGACCAAAGCAATATATCAATGGAGTTGATGTTTCGGTGTTGGTGAGTCGTGAATTGTATTTTGACAACCAAGGAAAACCTATCACGATTAGTTTAAAAGACTATACCAAAAATATCATACAACAAAAATTTGCTTCTTTGGATGATTTCTTATTAAAATGGAATGAAGCGGATAAAAAAGAAGCCCTCATTAAAGAGTTGCAAGAGCAAGGTGTGATGGTGGAAGCTTTGTATGAGGCGGTGGATAAACAAGTAGATTTGTTTGATTTGATTTGCCATGTAGCGTATGACCAACCACCCCTATCACGAAAGGAACGAGCCAACAATGTGAAAAAACGCAACTACTTTACCAAGTATGGCGACCAAGCTCGAAAAGTATTGGAAACGTTGTTAGATAAATATGCCGATGAAGGTGTTGAAAACATTGAAAGTATTGAAGTGTTGCGAGTAAAACCTTTTGATGAATATGGTTCACCGATTGAAATTATAAGCCATTTCGGGAACAAACAACACTATTTAGAAGCAGTTAAAGAATTAGAAAACGAATTGTATAGAAAAGTTTAAGATTGAAAATGGAGGAAGGAATTGGCATAGATTACAAAAGCTTAAAAAAAGTTGTTGATTCATCAGGAAAACTCAAATCTGAGGGATTGAGAGATCTTGCTGTTACGAGTGTTGCATTTGCTAATGTTCGAGGTGGTAAAATTGTGATTGGTATTGAAGACAAAGACAAACAACCACCATTAAATCAAACTCTATCGGTTAAATTAGCTAACGATACTGTTACCAGACTAAAATCACTATGTTTTAATGTAGGTTTTCTTCTTGGAGAAATAGAAACTCATTCTAATGGAAGCCAATTTTTTAGCATTACTGTTTACCCAACATTAAAATCAGTTGCCACAACAGCTGATGGAAAAATTTATATTCGAATTGGTGACCAATGCCAACCCGCAAGAAGCGAAGATATTGTTCGTTTAGCGAGTGAAAAAGATGCTTTTCAATGGGAGTTACAACCAAGAAATATTTCATACACAGAGATACCGGAAATTAATTTACAATGGTTTGCAGATGAAATTAGAAAATCTGACCGAGTTAAAACCAATATTAAAGAGTTATCAGACATTGAAATAATTGAACATTACAACCTAATTGACAAAGGCAAGTTAACTAATTTAGGAGTTCTTTGGTTAGCAACTGCCGCACAAAGAAGCCGATTAGTATATCCGTTAACAGTGCAATATATTGTTTACGACGATTTAGAAAAGAAAATCAGAAAAGAAGATTGGCAAGATTATTCAAAAAATCCAAAGGAACTGTTATTAGAAATTGAAAAAGAAGCCATTGAGTTAACTTATTATGATGAGTTTCCGCAAGGACTTTTTCGTAACAAAATCAGACATTATGATGAACGATTGATAAGAGAATTACTAATCAATGCCATCGCCCATAAGAGTTATACTATTTCAGGAGATATTTTTATAAAAGTATATCAAGATAGGTTTGAAATTACGAATCCGGGTGGATTACCTTTAGGGATTACAAAAGATAATATTTTGCACACAACCTACAGAAGAAATCCCCATTTAATTAGAATTCTACATGACTTAAAATTAATGGAAGGAGAAGGAACAGGATATAACTTAATTTACGAAATTACGAGTAGAGATGCTAAAGCGTTTCCGATTCCAACATCTGATTACAATGCAACGTCAGTAACCCAATATTCCAAAATTTTAGACGAAGAAGCGGTTCTCTTACTAGATTTTATAGCTAAAAACTACCAACTCTCACAAAAAGAATTTATCGCACTTGGAGTAATTACAAGGCATAAAAAAATATTAGCTACCCAATTAACCAAAGAGTTGCAACTAACAGACGAAGATCGCTTGCGTTCCTATATTTCCAGACTTTCAAGTCAATCTATTATAATTAATAGAGGAGAAAAAAAAGGTAGAGAATACTTGGTTAATCCTAAATTAATTGCAAGCTCTAAAATTAATATAAAACCAACTTTAAAAACCATTGAACAACCGCGATTGAAAGCTTTAATAGAAGAAGTACTAAAAATAACTCCTAATATATCTATAAAAACAATTCATTCAAAAATTGGAGATATAGACATTTCTGATGTCCGTAAATGTGTCTATAAATTGGTGAAAGAGGATGTTTTAGAAACATCAGGTGCCAAAACAGACAGAAGTTATTTTTTGGCAAAAAAAAAAAGAATTGAAAAAGAAAAAGAAAAATAATTAAGTCAAGTAGTTGATTTTAAAAGGCTTACTCCTTTTTTAATTAAAAAAAGAATTCTAAAAATTAAAAAAAACATTTAAAAAAATAAAATACTAAAATGTCCAACATCTCCTCCATCCTAAAATCTATACAAACCATCATGTGGCAAGACACCGGACTAAACGGTGATGCCCAACGCATTGAACAACTCGGTTGGATGCTGTTTCTAAAAATATTCTCGGATAAAGATAAAGAACTTGAATTATTAGACGACAACTATGTTTCTCCGATTCCGGATCAATTTCATTGGGTGAAAGCAAAAGGCAATTGGGCTGGCGATGACGAAGGCATGACCGGTGACGAATTATTGGAATTTGTAGACCGCCAATTGTTTCCTGCTTTACGCAATATTGATGTGAGTACCGGCAACCGCAGAGCCTTGATTGTTCGTGAAGTATTTGAAGGCAACAACAACTACATGAAAAGCGGCATCAACATACGGAAAGTGTTGAACAAGCTCAATGAAATGGACTTTAACATTGCTAAAGACCGACACGCTTTTGGCGAATTGTATGAAAACATTTTAAAAGGATTGCAAAGTGCTGGTAAAAGTGGTGAATTTTATACGCCTCGTGCCATTACTAGTTTTATTACCGAAATGATTGACCCACAATTGGGCGAAAAAATATTAGATCCTGCCTGTGGAACGGGTGGTTATTTAACCTGTGCCATTGAGCATTTAAAAGCCCAAGCCAACAGTATAGAAGAACGCCAAAGCATTGCTGAAAATGTGATGGGTTGGGAATACAAACCACTACCCTATTTGTTGGCAACGACCAATTTGATTTTACACGATATGGAAGTGCCGAACATTCGTTTTGGGGATGCGTTAGACCAACCGCTTTCTAACTTTACAGAAAAACACCGTGTAAATGCTATTTTAGCTAACCCACCTTTTGGCGGTATTGTGGCGAATAACAACGAAAATAACTTTCCGCAGAATTTTAGAACGAAAGAAAGTGCTGACTTGTTTTTAATTTTAATGATACACTTATTAAAACAAGGCGGAAGAGCGGGCATTGTATTGCCTGATGGTTCGTTAACCGGTGATGGCGTAAAACAACGCGTACGCCAAAAACTATTGGAAGAATGTAATTTGCATACCATTATCCGTTTGCCTAACTCTGTATTTCAACCCTATGCATCTGTTGCAACGAATTTATTGTTTTTCACTAAAGGTACACCTACCAAAGAAGTGTGGTATTATGATCATTTATTACCTGAAGGCTACAAAGCTTACAACAAAACCAAACCAATACAAGCAAAAGAATTTGACCCAATAAAAAAATGGTGGAATAACCGTCAAGAAAGTGATATTGCTTGGAAAGTAGATATTCAAACAATTATAGACCGTAACTATGATTTGGATATAAAAAACCCAACCAAAAAAGAAGAAACACAAGAATATAATAGTACTGAATTAATTGAATTGCTTCACTCCTCTTTTGATAAAAGTAATTTTTTATTAAACCAACTAAAAAATAAAATAAAATAATGAGTTGGCAAAAAGTAAAATTAGGGCAGTTTTTAAAAAACCGTGAAGGGCGTTATAAACCAAATGATAAAGCTATTCAAGGTTTAAAACGTATTGATAAAATTAATTTTGCAGGAACAATATTTTTATCTGATAAACCATCGAATACTGATATGATATTAGTTAAGAAAGGTGATCTGGTTATATCTGGAATTAATGTTGAAAAAGGAGCAATGAATATTTATCAAGGTGAAGAAGATGTAGTAGCAACTATACATTATTCTTCCTATGAATTTGATGAAGAAAAAATTGATATTGATTTCTTAACTAATTTTTTGAAAAGTTTAGAATTTAAAAAAGCACTAAAAGAACAAGTGCCTGGTGGAATAAAAACGGAAATCAAGCCAAAACACATTCTCCCATTAATTGTTGAAATACCAACAGATGTCAAAGAACAAAAAAGAATTGTAAAAAAGCTTATTGAAAATAACTCAATAATTGAAAATATTACTTCCGAACTCATCTACCAACTCGACCTCATCAAACAACTTCGTCAGGCGTTTTTGCGTGAAGCGATGGAAGGGAAGTTAGTAAAAAGCACGAATACGGCAGCAACAGGAAAACAACTTCTTGAAAAAATTAAAACCGAGAAAGCACAACTTATTGCGGAGAAAAAACTCAAAAAAGAAAAAGAGTTACCGGCTATTACAGATGATGAAATTCCTTTTGAAATTCCGGGGCATTGGGCTTGGTGTAGGTTGGGAGAGATATGCACTTTAATTACTGATGGTAAACATGGCGATTGCAAAAATGAACTAAATTCTGGATATTATTTTTTATCTGCAAAAGATATACAAAATGGGCAATTTATTTATGATGGTGCTAGACAAATTACTTATGACGATTTTCTCGAAACACATAGAAGAACAAATTTAGAACCTGGAGATTTATGCATTGTTAACACAGGTGCAACAATTGGTAAGTCCGCATTTGCACCTGAGGATGAAAAAACAAAAAATACAACTTTTCAAAAAAGCGTAGCAGTTATTAAAGTTTTAAAAGAATATACTAATATGCGATTTGTAGAAAACTTTATAATAAATGAAACCCCAAGGCTATTAAAAAAATCAAGAGGTTCTGCTATAAATAATTTGTTATTAGGAGATATGAGAAACACCCTTTTTCCACTTCCACCCCTTCACGAGCAAGAGCAAATTGTGGCTAAGTTGGAGGAATTAATGGCGTTTTGTGATGGGTTGGAGAATAGTATTAAGGAAAGTCAAGGGTATAATGAGATGTTGTTGCAGGAGGTTTTGAGGGAGGCGTTGCAAGGGGGAAGAAGAAACTAATACAATATAATAATTTAAAAATTTGTGAGCAGTTGAAGAGCTGAAGTATGCGTTTTAAGGTATAATCCGAAAGGATTTGTTAAGCTCAATTTGATAGTTAACGCAAGTTAAAAGTAAACGATTGAGGGTAAAGTATTTCAGAAATCCAAATTAGTGAGTGATTCGTTTCAACTCCTAGTAAGGAAACTATGTTAACCAGCAGTTTGATTACTGTTTGGGCAACCTTTACGATTGAATGTTTATTTAAGGTCATATTGTTTGATTTTAGATACAAATATACAATTAATATTCGCTACCCAGTTTGAGTCGGAGCGACATTTAGGTGTCGAAAAAGCATGCATATTTCGGGAGTTTGGAAACAAATTCTAAAAGCAAATAGCTTCGCATTGGGTCTTCGCTGCTCACTTTTTTAAAAATAATAATGGCTACAAAAATAGAAAAAGATTGGTTCAAACTCAAAAAGTATCCGCATATAGGACTACCCTTAAATCCTTGTGATAGACTTAAATGGATTGAACCTTATGTAACTTCAAAAGAAGAAGTTGCAGAACATGCTTTTTTGCCATTCATTCACAGGACTGCTAGAGTAAAAAAGTTCAGAAAAAAATATAATGCTATAACTGGTAAATTGGAATTTATATTAGAAAATGGTAAAAAAGTATTACGAAATCCTAATGAAAAAAAACGCGAGTTATTTTATGCAAGTCATTTAGATTCGTTGATATTTAGTTATTATTCACAACAATTAAACGAAAGTTACGAAGATAAACTTACAGATTTTAATCTAAATGATGTTGTAAATGCATATCGTTCTATTCCAATAAATCCTAATAAAGAAGATAGTTCGAACAAATGTAATATTGATTTTGCCAATGATGTTTTCAAACATATTTTAGGGTATGATCAAAAAGAGTTTTCTGTTATTGCTTTTGATATTTCAAGTTTTTTTGATAATCTAGACCATAAGTTGCTTAGAGAGGTTTGGTGCGATGTTTTAAAGGTAGACAAATTACCAAATGATCATTTTAATGTTTATAAAAACATTACACGTTTTAGTCATGTAGACATTGTAGATATTTTTGAAGAATTTAAAGATGAAATTTATACCCAAAAAACAAACAAATTTGGTGTAAAACTCAAAAGAAAAAGAAAGAAAATTGATAAAATTAAATTTCTAAGAAACCAAGATGCAATTGCATTTTGTTCGGAAAAGGAATTTTTTAAAGTAAAGAACAAATTATTACAACCCTCAAAAACAAAAATTATAGATGATAAAATTGTCTATAGAAATTTTGGAATACCCCAAGGTTCGCCTATAAGTTCAGTTTTGGCAAATATGTATTTATTACATTTCGATAAATTAATAAATGATTTCACTTCAAGTGTTGGTGGTATTTACAGGAGGTATTCAGACGATATGATTATTGTATGTCCACTTAATAAAAAAGCAGATCTTGTTGAATTAGTGTATACAGAAATTAAAAAGTATAAGCTTGAAATTCAACCATCTAAAACACAAATTTTTCAATTTGAATATAAAAATGGTAAACTAGAATGTGGAGAAGAATATCAAGATGGAAAATTAATTAATTGGAATAAAAATTTTATTTATTTAGGATTTGAGTTTGACGGACAAACTGTACTATTAAAATCAGCAAGCCTATCTGGTTATTACAGAAAAATGAAACGAGGTATTAGAAGAGCAAAATACTACAGTCAAAAAACAGGTAATGAAATATATTGCAAATTCCGGTCAAATTGACCACCCAATTCCGATTTAAAGTGACCACCTGATTTCGGTTGAAAGTGACCACCCAATTTCGGTTCAAATTGACCACCCCGATTTTTCACCTAAAATTACTTTT
>NZ_JBIIVK010000010.1:0-80537 GCF_044339515.1 Flavobacterium sp. | reverse complement strand
AATCTGGTACAACAAAAAAAGACGCCACGGTGCATTGAATTACAAAACAATCGAAGAATTTAATAATCAAATCAACATTTACAAAAATGTCGCTTAACTTAAACTGTAATTTATATTTGCATATCCATTATCTGTATATATAGTAATTTTTACGTCTTCGATTCTTTCTTTTGTATCGCTATCCAAAATATCAATTTTTGATAATCTATTTTCTTGAGTATGGGAGATGTTTTTAACTAATAAATAGACAATAGTTATTAAATATTATTTTATGGTTCCTTTCGAATAAAAAATAAAGCTTTTCAATTGGCTTTTAATTTCTTTCTAGAGATAACAAAATTTATATCAAATGTGTTGTTTCTTTCAATTAAAAATTTATAATCTTGCCATTGACTTTCATATCGATTATTTAAATAGTAAGGGGAAATAATATTCCGTTTTGAAACACCAACAATACCAAAACTAGGACCATTAACAAAACCTAATTCTTCATATTTTTTTTTGCTTAACTTTTCAATTGTAATAAACAACCCGTTTTCAGAAAAAGGGATTTTATATTGTTCCAAGTTTAATCTTATTTTTTTTTCATTTTTTTTTAGACTAATTAATGTGTCTTCTACAAAAAACTTATTTATGAATTGCTTATTTTTTAAATCAAACTCATAAACGTTAATAAGAAAAGGAGCAAACTTATCATTATCATTATGAATACTCTTTTTTTTATTCATGTCATATATTATACTTTTTTTTACATCTATTATTAGTTCTTTTAGAATTCCATCATTATTTTTTGTTAAGGGGATATGTACACCTATTTTAATATCATAACTAGGCGAATAAGAATGTCCAAAATTTTTTGGCATATAATGGCTTATATTTCTTTTTGGTTTTATAGTTATACTCTCCTCGCCATTGTATATTTCCGAACATGTTACAACTCCAAAATTTGCATTAGAGCCACAACTAACCATCATGTAAAAAATTGACAAAAAAAGAAATCTATTCATAATAATGGTATTTAAAACCAATGTTTATTTTAAAATTATTCATTTCCTTAGTTATTTCCTCTAGCCGATTCTCTCTATCTTCGTCACTTAGATAAATTGAAACGGAAACTGGGGGTCGTACTTTACTAAATTTTGAATTTTTTGAAAATGAATTTTTCGAAAATGAAATTGGTCCATTTTGGTCAATTTTTAGAGGTATTTGTAATGGTAAGTATTTTGTTAAAACAACTTCTTTATTTCGGAAAAATGTCCTTCGAATTGGAGATTCCAAAACTAGATTTCCATCTTTATCAGCTTTTCCAATTAGAGTAATTGAACAGAAAATACCTTTGTCAAATATTTCTATACTTGACTTTAATTTAAATTTTATAACTTCATTTTTAATAACATCTTTATCAATAAAGAAGTATTCTGGGTTGCTAATTAATGAATCTGAAGGCAATCCATCATTATTTTCAAGAAAGCTAATTTGAACAATTGAATAGGGTAAATCAAAATTATTATTCGTTTTCATCCATAATTTATCTAATACAATTGGTATGGAAACCTCATCTAAAAAGCACTTTTTTTTAGTATTAACTTTTATCAAAGTAGCCAATTGAAATCCATATGCACCAAAACCACATGCAGAAGTTTCATTAGACCGTTGTAACTTTTCAGTGAGATATTTTTTTTTATTACTTTGACTTAATTCTATTTCCTTTAATTGATAAATATTTTTTTTTAAATAAATTACATCTGTAATTTCAGAAGTATTTATTCTTATATTCTCATAGGATACATGTGATAATTCAATAGTTTGCACTCCTGAAAAATCTGCAGTTACTCTCCCCTCTTCATCAGAATAAAACCCATTTCCGTTTAGTAAATTTATGGAAACAAATTCTATACCCGAGTTAGTTAAACTATCTAGGATTTGAAACTTTAAACTTTGAGCTTCAAATTTTAAAAAATACAACAAAAAAATTAATACTATTTTCAACTTCATCATAAAAAATTAAAAATAGCCACTACAAATAGTGTAGTAGCTATTTAATACTATAAACCTAGACTTTCACATAAACCTACCGGACAAGGGAAAACTTGACCAGGTAACTCTTGTGAACTTCCGTAATTAAATCCCAAAAATGTTCTTTGATATCTCGCAGTACATTCATAGGCTGTAGCTGGCCCCCCAGATGTATTACTATAAAAGTTACCTGTACACTGATAGCCTGTAACATAGCCACTACCATTAACATTCTTTAACTGCTCTCTAGAAAGCACATTTACTCCTTCCAAAGCTAAAATTGATTTTTTCATAATCTAGTAATTATTTATTTAAATTTTCCTCAATCCTTTAAAGTCAGTTGAGTTTCTGACTACTCTTGCAAGAATATTTTTATCCTAATGGTTTTTGCTTATTTTTTAATTAATATTTTCTTCTATTAAATCTGTAATAAAATAGTTCAAATCTTGGAGTTCATATTCTTTTGGAAATAGTTTTTGATTAATAATAATTACAGGTGTGTAATTAAAATTATTAAACAAACACCAATCATAGTACTCATATATCAAATTAACAGTTTCACTAGAAATATTGTTTATTTTCCATTTATTTCTCCATTTTTCTAATTCAAAATTGTGAATATGCCAATCAGAAATGGCTTCAAAAAGCTTGTCTGAGTTAGTAATATTCATCTCTGTCAAAGTTTCTACAACAACGTTAAATGGATTTTCTTTATTATTTGGGTTTATATTAAAAATAATATCCACAGTAAATGAATCAGGATTATTTTGCATTAGTCTGATTACCTCTTTAAAGATTTTATGACAATGAAAACATGATGGACTTAGCAATAAACATATTTTTATTGGAGCATTCGAGTTTCCCAAATTGATTTTCTTTAAACTGTTAAATACTTCTGCTTTTAAAATTGGTTTCGTTAAAAAATTAAAGACACCATAGTTTCTTTTAATCTTCCTCAATTGATAAATTTCATTACTTTGTTTGTTTATTTTCTCTAAACTATCTTTAATTAAAAACCATAATAAACTAACCGTTAAAGTTGATAAGACATATACAATTAAACCTTGAAAAGTCAAACTAGATATTGATGAATAAATCATAAAAAACATCCCTAGAGAAAGTAAACTAAAAGAAATCAACAAACAAAGTGGACACCATTTTTTTAATTTAACTCTCTGAACCCAAATTGTATAAAAGATTATTGGAAATACTAACAAACTAATAAATCCAATCAAATTAGTTATCCCTGTTTCAAAAAATATACTAAGAAATCCAGCCCCAAAAAAGATTACTGGCAAGTCTATAAAACTCAACCATCTATTTATTTTAGAATAAGATGAAACAAAAACTTTATTGCAGGAAACAGATGAATTAAAATTGCAGAAGCTTGAAACTAGTTTTTTATTACTACCAAAACTCTCATTAACAATCAATATACTAAGCAAAAAGCCAACCACAACTACAGAAGTTATTAGCAAACTGTAAATATTAAGTTCTTTAAAAAATAATAGTAATAGAAATGGTATAAAAACTAGTAGTCCATTTTTTAGATTATTAAAAGTCTTATTATAATTTAAACCTTTCGATTCTTTCTCATTAGGTTCAATTCCAACAAACAATCCATCCCAATTTACTATAAAATCATCCTTTTTAAATTGAAACTCTTCTAAATTATCAGATTCAATTAAAACAAAATCGTTATGCTTTGAAATTAAAACAAACTCATTTCCAAAAAAGGTCATAAACTTTTGAGGCAATTCAACAAACTTATCTTTTGGAACATAAGCAGCAATATTCTCAATTCTTAAAGAATCAAAAGAATCTGTAATTGCATAAAGACTTGGGTAGTTGGGATGAGACAAATATAAATCTCTGAAATTATCTATTAAATCAGAATAATTATTAATATTCAAGTATTTTGAAACAACATTTAACATCTAATTCCCATTTTGGCTTAAACTTTAACAAAGCTACAATTTATCTTAAAAGTAAGAATAGCTTTGTTATTTCAAAAATAAATAAAAAATAATAGCATGCAAAAAAATAAAATGAAATTCCTATGATTTTTTTATGCACCTATCCCTGCATAATATTGCATAAAGAGAAAATAATAATATCTTTGTAAAAATAAGTTATATAATGGAACATCAAAAACTCATTCAAGCTCGAAAATCGAAAGGATTTACTCAAGAACAAATGGCTTCAAATATTGCTATGGAACAAACAACTTATTCAAGAAAGGAAAGAGGTAAATCACCAATATCGGATGAAGAATGGCAACGATTTGCGAAAACACTCGATGTAACTGT
This sequence comes from Flavobacterium sp., assembly GCF_044339515.1. GTDB lineage: Bacteria > Bacteroidota > Bacteroidia > Flavobacteriales > Flavobacteriaceae > Flavobacterium. Next base: position 76,212 of record NZ_JBIIVK010000010.1, on the reverse strand, counting down.
TGAAGAAATAAAAGAGAGTCAACAACCAAATTTAAAAAATGAACATTGTACTTTTCAAGACAATAGCATTGGAATACAATTTATTTCTATACCTCAAGAAGTTTTAGATACTATTTTGAAATATAATAAGAAACTCGAAGAAGAAAACGAAAAATTAAAAAATGAAATAAAAAAAGCAGGTCAATTTTAAATTAACCTGCTAACTTTATCTTCAATATTAATATTTAATTGCTTTTCACTTTCGCATTTTTGTTTGCCACAATATGCGAAGTATCATAACCGCCAAATTTTTTGATATAGCTTTTTATAGAAGTGCCAAAACCGTCTTTGATACTTCGGTTTCCGTTACTTTTTAGAAATTTCTTGACAGAACCTGCTCCGCCTAAGTGGGCAGCAGCCAACAATCCTGATTCGGTAATTGTTACACCTTTAATAACTTTGCCGTCATATTTTTCAATTTCATCACGAAGAATCCATTTATTTATAGATGCCAAAGCATTGAATGCCTTTTCTTGTTGTTGTGGAGAATTCATGAAATGAAGACTATCTCGAACACCAATCGTTCGCAAGGTTCCCATACCAAATTGGTATTTTCCCATATATCCAAAGGAATTCACTAAATGATATTTTCCTTGTGATTCTTTAAAAGCTAAGGCTTGTTTGAAACCGGCATAGGTTTTTCCGGTTTGTGGGAATATCACGTTTGTATATTCCAATTCTTCTGCAGTGGGAACGGTGTAATGTAAAACCTCATCCGATTCATTTACATAAAACCAATTCAAATTCTCAAATTTATATGGTTTAAAACCTGTAGTAATTACGCCTACAATTAAGGCTATACAAGAATAAAAATACCATTTTTTCGACATATATGTTTATTTCTCAAGCTCTGTCACCATCTTGAATTTCACGGTGCAAATATACACATTTTTATTAGAAAATTGACTATCAACAAGTTAAACTTTTCTAAAAATAAAAAACATGAAATTTAGATCTCCCTGAGCTACTGATTTCAAACGTTGGAGCTGGAATTTTGATGGTATTAAAAAGTGTGAAAACAGTCTTTAAAAAGTGTGAATTGGTTTTAATTTTGGATAAATCAACGTCAAAACTCAAATAAAATTGACGAAATCGGTCGTCATTGATCGTTAAATCATTTTTTTTAGAAGAAAGCATTCCATTTGCTCCATACCCAACAGCTAAATTTAACCACTTTGGAATTTTTGAAGTTTTGGTAAAGGAATGAAGATTGGCAGACAACCAATACGTCTGTCCGTTATAATCTTTCAGAATTTGTTCGCTGAAACTTTCACCCAATAACTCAGGTCGTTGATTGGCGTATTGAGTTGTGTGAAAAGAAAATTTCGGGATTATTCGTTGCTCATCCCACAATAGTTCTTGTGAAACATACAAAGCGGTTCCTGTGGCATTGGCTGCTACATCGCCCCAGGAAAATCCCCATTCGGCAGAATAACCATCAAAAACCTCAACAGCTGTGAGGAAAACAAAACCATAACCGGCACCGTAAAGTAATTGATTTTTTTTTGAAACACCACTCCAAGCAAGCATTTCGGCACTCAATCGACCTAAATGATAGGATGAATAAACATGTCCCGCTTTGTCTATTTGAAGCCAATCGTTATTATCATTTTTAAATTGAAAAGACGATTTTTCATATTCGGCATACCAAAGTTGATTCAATCCAATCAAGGCAGCCGAGGTTAGAACGGCTTCTGATGTGATAACTAAATTTCTTCTTTGACTATCTAACGTATCAGCAGGTTTTAAAAAATTATTTAAACCGGATTGAGCAAATGCACTATCGATGAATAGTAATAAAAATAAAGAAACTATGAAAAATGAATTTCTCAATTAATTTGCGGTTTGAGCATTTAACCACGTTGCATATTTTTTGGCATTCACATTATGTTGTTCTAATGTGGTTGCAAATTCGTGATAGCCAAATCGTTCAACACTGGCACAAAAATAAATAAAATCATGTTGTTCAGGACTCAAAACAGCATCAATAGCATTCACATCCGCCATAAAAATGGGACCCGGTGGCAAACCGACATTTCGGTAAGTATTATAAGGAGATTCAACTTCCAAATGTTTATAATAGACGCGTTTAATCACTTGCTTAAAATCATTAGACCCTAGTTTATAGGCAAAAATCACAGTAGGATCGGCTTGCAACGGCATTCCTACATTCATACGGTTCAAATAAACTTTTGCTACACGAGGTCGTTCCTCTACTTTGGCAGTTTCTTTATGAACGATTGAGGCTAAAATAGAAACCTGAACCGGAGTTAATCCCAGTTTTTCAGCTTTGGCTTTACGATCATCATTCCAAAATCGATAGTATTCTTTTACCATCTGATTTCTAAACTTTTCTGCGGAAGTATTCCAATAAAATTCAAAGGTATTAGGCAACAACATAGTAAAAACAGTTTCTTCTGTAAAACCGTTTTCTTCTAAAAATTTCGGCTCTTTAAATGCTTGCAACAATTGTATACTATCCGCTTCAATTTGTGAAGCTATTCTACCTGCAAAATCTTCTAATCGCTCTTGGTTGTTAAAGGTAACGCGAACCGGAACACTTCTTCGCAATGCAGAAACAATAGCATTGGTATTCATGTTTTGAGTCAACTCAAATTTTCCGGCTTTTATATCTGTGGCATATCCTCTTCGTTCCGCAAGAGTTTCAAACTTTTCGATATCTTTTAAATAGGGAGAAACAATAGCTTTCACCTCTTCAAAAGTGGAATTAGTAGGAACAAAAACGGTTACTTTTTCTTCTGAAAAACTCGTATTGGGTGTGAAAACAATTTGATAGACTTTAAACCCAAAATAGGCAACTACCAATAAAACAAGTAAGGATATGTAAAGGATTATCTTTTTAAAATTCATATGTCTTGAAAATTATTTTGTGTTGATTAATTGATAAAGTGCTTCGTCGGAATAATTTCCATGAGTAAAATTCCAGTCCTTTTTTATTCCTACACATTCAAATCCAAAAGTAGTAAAAAGTGTTCTACTTGCTTCATTGCTTGTTGAAATATTAGCATATAATTGATGCAATTCCAAATGCTCAAAAGCGTATTGAATTAACAATTGTAAAGCCTGTCGGCCAAATCCATTTTGTCTGTTTTCGGGATGTTGAATCAATATCCCAATTCCTGCACGTTTATTTTTTGGGTCAAAGTCAAACAAATCAATTAAACCAATCGCATCAAAATGATCATTCTTACAGATGGCCAAGCGTAATTGTTTCGCTTCAAAAATATCTTGCTGAGCATTGTCAAGGTACTGACGGATTAAAAACCGGCTGTAGGGTGTTTGGGTTTGACTGATTTCCCAAACGGTTTCATCGTTTTCCAATTGGTACACAAAATCCAAATCTTCCGGTTCCAAAGCCCGTAAATAAATGTGTTGACCGTGAAGTGTTTTCATTGTTCAGTTGTCTAAATTTGAATTTTTCCCTCAAAAACTAAGGTGGCCGGCCCTATTAAGAAAACTTCTGTATATTTTTTTCCTTCTTTTTTAAAAGTCACTTTTAACTCGCCACCTTCAACCAATAATGAAATGACATTGGAAGTTGTTTTTCCTATCGCATTCATAGCTATCGCTGCGGCTGTAACACCGGTTCCGCAAGACAATGTTTCATCTTCTACACCTCTTTCATACGTTCGAACAGCAAACAGAGAATCGGTAATAACTTCCACAAAATTAACATTACTACCTGCCTTTCCATACAAATTACTATAGCGAATTTGACTGCCGATTTCTTTCACAGGAACAGATTTTACATCTTCTACCAGAGTAATATGATGCGGAGAACCGGTATTCAAAAATACATAATCGGAAGCCATTTTTATCTCATCCACATTTTTCATTTGCAATGAAACTGTTCCTTCTGCTGAAATTTTGGCATAATGTTCACCATCCACGGCAATAAAAGTAGTTTCGTTTTCAATCACATTCAATTGCTTCGCAAAAGCGACGATACATCGGCCACCATTTCCACACATGGAACTTTCATTACCATCGGAATTATAATAAACCATCTTAAAATCTGAAATTTTGTCATTTTCGAGTAATATCAAACCGTCAGCACCAATTCCAAAACGTCTGTCGCAGAGCTGTTTGATTAGTTTGGTATCATTTTTGGAGAAAATTTCCTGACGATTATCAATCAGGATAAAGTCATTTCCCGTTCCTTGGTATTTAAAAAATTGAATGTTCATTGGTTAAAGATATGCATTGCAAAAGTACAATTATTTTAAAGAAAAGTTAAGGGCTGTTAAAGTGCGTTAAACCTTATTTGCAGAAATAATAAATCGTATAAATTTACATTAATAAACTAAATTTAGATGACCTATGAAAAATGTAACCAATTTATTTTTAGTATCTCTTTTAAGTGGAATCACCACATTGGGAGCGTACAAGTTATTTTTTGAAAACAACACTGAAAATTCAAAAAATATAGTAACTACCGCTCCTCAAATTCAGACCAAAAATGTTGGTCTTTCCGCCGAAACAGTCGATTTTACTGAAGCGGCAGAATTAGCCTTAAATCAAGTAGTTCACGTAAAAAATGTTACTTACCGTACGGTTTATAATCCAATTGATTTCTTTTACGGAAACCGAGAAGGACAAGCACAACCACAAATTGGTACCGGTTCCGGGGTAATTATTTCAGAAGATGGCTATGTGGTAACTAATAACCATGTGATTCAAGGAGCTACCGAATTGGAAATTACGCTAAACAACAAAAAATCGTATCCGGCAAAATTAATTGGTTCCGATTCCAAAATGGATATTGCCTTATTAAAGGTTGAAACCGATGAGAAATTACCGTATGCGGTTTTTGCCGATTCAGATCAGGTGAAAGTAGGTGAATGGGTTTTAGCAGTGGGAAATCCATATAATTTAAATTCTACCGTAACGGCAGGAATTGTTTCGGCTAAAGCCAGAAATTTAGACACTAGCGGAATTCAATCATTCATTCAAACCGATGCAGTGGTTAATCCCGGAAACAGCGGTGGAGCATTGGTGAATACGAGAGGAGAATTAGTTGGAATCAATACAATGATTTCTTCAAATACGGGAAGTTATGTAGGCTATTCGTTTGCTGTTCCCTCCAACATAACCCGAAAAATAATTGAGGATATTATGGAATTTGGAAATGTTCAACGTGGAATTTTAGGTATTGAAGGAAGAGAGTTGAACGGTGCTGCTTCTAAAGAATTAAACTTAAACGAAACACAAGGGTTTTATGTCAACAAAGTAACCAAAAATTCAGGTGCAGAAAAAGCGGGAATCAAATCGGGTGACGTGATTATTAAATTAGATAACCAAAACGTAACTTCCTTTGCAGAACTTTCCGGTTATGTGAATACCAAACGTCCAAATGATGAAATAAATGTGACCGTGAATCGCGATGGAAAACGACTAACAATCCCTGTAAAATTAACCAAAAAAGAATTGTTGAATTATGAATTTTATGGTTTGGAATTAGAGGATTTGGAACCGGCTGATAAACAGCGATTCAAGTTAAAACAAGGAGTAAAAATCAAAGACATTACCAATGAAAAATTGGCTCCTTATGCCGATGAATTAAAAGGAAGTATTATTTTGAGTATTGATGGAGTAAAAGCCACCGATGTGGAAACTATTTCGAGAGGTTTAGGAAGCAAAACAGAAAAAGAAGGTGTACGCGTTGAACTGATGCTTCGCAATGGGCAAGTCATGCGAATCATACTATAAATAGAGTAAAATTTATTTAGTCCTGCAAAATCGAAATTTGATTTTGCAGGATTTTTTATTTTAAAAAAAAAGTAAAAAAAGTTTACGAAAACGTTTGAAATCTATACTTTTGCACAAAATTTTACAACACCAACTAATTTTTAAAGTATGAATAACAATCCTTCTTTATACGAAAAAGAGCTTTCGTTTCAAGCAGACCGCAGAAGAGCCGGAGTAGAATTTATCAAAATTATCAGCGATTTATGGTATGACAAATCGATTGAAATGGTTCTTTTCCGTAATCAATTGATTGACAAAAACGTATCTGAAATTTTAAACTTACATGAATATGCAGGCGAATTTGTGGGTAAACCAATCTCCATTTTTGATTCAGTGGAAATTGCCAGAGAAATGTTGTCGTTAGACTTACCACCATCAAAATTAGATATTGGTAAATTAACGTATGAATATCATTTGGAGGATGACAAATACCACAATACCAAATCGTTTGTGATTGATAAATTGCGAAAAGCAAAAGAATCAAAATCCATCAAACCAAAAGATGTTGTTTTATACGGTTTTGGAAGAATTGGCCGATTGTTAGCCAGGGAATTAATGTCTAAAACCGGAAAAGGAACGCAATTACGTCTTCGTGCCATTGTGACAAGAGATAAAAATGATGCAACCATTTTAGAAAAAAGAGCTTCTTTGTTGCGTTATGATTCCGTTCATGGTGACTTTCAAGGTTCGGTAGTGGCTGATCCCAAAAATAACGCTTTACTAATCAATGGAACTACGGTTCATATTATATCTGCTGGTTCTCATGAAGAAATTGATTACACCGCTTATGGTATTGAAGATGCTTTAATAATTGATAACACCGGAGCTTTTACAACCGAAGAAGCATTGAAAAGACATCTTACTTCCAAAGGAGCTTCAAAAGTTTTACTTACTGCACCGGGAAAAGGAGTTCCAAATATTGTTTATGGTGTAAACCACAAAGAACACAATCCGGATAAAGTGGATATTTTTTCAGCAGCATCTTGCACAACCAATGCCATTACACCTATTTTAAAAGCTGTGGAAGATACGTTAGGTGTTGTAAAAGGTCATTTAGAAACGATTCATGCGTATACAAACGATCAAAATTTAGTTGACAATATGCACAACAAATACCGCAGAGGTCGTGCGGCTGCCTTAAACATGGTTATTACTGAAACCGGTGCCGGAAGTGCTGTTGCCAAAGCATTGCCTAGTTTGGCTGGAAAATTAACCTCAAATGCCATTCGTGTTCCTGTTCCAAATGGTTCCTTGGTGGTTTTAAATTTGGAAGTAAGCAAAGAAACTTCCGTAGAAGAAGTAAATGAAATCATGAAAAAATATGCGTTGGAAGGTCAATTGGTGGAGCAAATTAAATATTCGCTCAATAATGAATTGGTTTCTTCGGATATTGTGGGCACCAATGCTCCGTCGATTTATGACAGTAATGCCACGATTGTTTCGGCCGACGGAAAAAACGTAGTGCTTTATGTTTGGTACGACAATGAATTTGGTTACAGTCACCAAGTTATTCGCTTAGCAAAATACATTTCTAAAGTACAACGTTACGCTTATTACTAAGCTAACTAAATACTTTTTAAAAACCGTTTAACATGTAGTTGAGCGGTTTTTTTTATTTGTTCAACAAATAAAGGTAAGCTAAATACAATTATTTCAAGTATTTACGTTATATTGCTAACGATTTAACCCAAAATCTCATGAAATACCTACTATTCTTAGTGCTCATAAGCACTCAGCTTGCTTTTACGCAAGAAACTATTCTGACCTATCAGCATGGTCAAAACGGCATGGAATTAATCGCAAATACCAAAACAGGTACTATGGTTGTGAGTACATTCAATGCAAAAATGACAATTCGACAAGACATTGCTTATAAACTATACACGCTTTACCAACAAAATAGAATTAAACACAATGCCGTAGTAACTGTTTTGGGTAAAGAAGCAAAAGTGATTGGTAAATGTTTTATTAAGAAAAAACATAACTTAACCAGCATTGAATTTTATTATGACAAAGTTTTTTGGCATAATGGAATAGTTGAAGTACATGGTAAATAGAATTCAAAATTATATTCATAAAAAAACTCCCGATTTCTCAGGAGTTTTTCTATAAAATGGCATACTAAGATTTAAGCTTTTCCGGCAGCTGCTATTAACTTTACAATAGATTAGTTATGAATAAGTTTGAGTAATTATTTACAATTATTCATACATTATTAATAATTTTATTACTTTAGTCAACTAATTTCATTAATTAAATTAATTTTTTGAAAAGACTAATGTAATGAATCAAAATAGAAGACCGGTCACTACCAGAGATAATTCGTTGGTTAAGAAAATTGCATCATGGTGTGCTAAAAATGGCTTATCCCCAAATTTTATTTCTCTATTGAGTATTGTGTTTTCTGCAATCTCACTTTTGGTATTTTATTTCGAAAGTCAATTAATGTATAATCATGCCGTATTGATGATAATCGCAATCGTTGGCATTCAAGGGAGATTGTTGATGAATCTTTTAGATGGAATGGTTGCTATTGAGCATAATAAAAAATCTGTAGTTGGCGGATTGTATAATGAAGTTCCAGATAGAATCAGTGATTCTGTTATTATTTTCGGTGCAGGATTATTAATAATGGATTTTCCTTATGGCATTCATCTTACTTATTTAGCGATTATCTTATCAATCTTTACGGCATACATTAGAACTTTAGGAGCCTCATTAAATACACCACATTTTTTTAGTGGACCAATGGCAAAACAACATCGAATGGTTCTTATTTGTTTGGGTTGTATTGTTGGCATTTGGTATCTCCCCGCCTTTTATTATGCGTTGATAATTATGAACATTGGATTAATAATTACTTGTGTGAACAGATTGCTTAAAATTGTAATTTTTTTAAAGAATGAATGATTTAATTAAGATTGATATCGTTGAAAAAAAAGAACTGCTCATTGTCGTTTTTTTAATTTTTGGTATTCTCACGTTCGCAACAATTCTGTTTTTCGTAATTGGTAAATTAAAACCCAATGCCAATTTAACTGAGCTAAAAGCCAGAACAAAATCGTGGTGGGTTATGGCTACCATTTTTGTAGGTGCAACTTTAATCAACACAACTATTTCTTATATTGCTATTGGTTTGCTATCTTTTATGGCATTTAGAGAATTATACTCGGTGTTAGGTTTTAGACAATCTGACAGAAGAGCTATTTTCTGGGCATTTATTGCTATTCCAATTCAATATTATCTTTCCTATATCGGATGGTATGGTGCTTATATTATTTTTATTCCGATTGTGATGTTTTTATTTCTTCCGTTACGTCTCGTGTTGAAAGGAGATACTACAGGAATTATTAAGTCGATGGCTTCACTTCATTGGATTTTAATGTTGACTGTTTTTGGTATAAGTCATATGGCTTATTTACTTTCACTTCCAGAAATTGAAGGTTTTTCAAGTGGCGGAAGAGGATTATTATTGTTTTTGGTCTTTTTAACTGAAATCAATGATGTGATGCAATTCACTTGGGGAAAATTAGTAGGTAAGCACAAAATAATTCCAAAAGTTAGTCCGAATAAAACTTGGGAAGGGTTTATTGGCGGAATAATTAGTACTACAATTATAGGCTACTTTTTAGGATTTTTGACACCTTTATCAACCGGACATTTAATTTTTGTGAGTTTTATGATTGCGATTTCAGGTTTCTTTGGAGATATTGTAATGTCATCTATCAAACGAGACATTGGTGTAAAAGATATGGGTAATTCAATTCCTGGTCACGGCGGAGTCTTGGATCGAATCGATTCTTTAGCTTACACGGCTCCTGTTTTTTTTCATCTTGTTTATTACATCGCCTATTAAATGCAAAAAATAATTTTACAATTAACGTATAGTTTTACCGTCAGAGTTTTTCTGAAATTAATTGTTGGAGTTAAATTTGATAATGCAAAATTTCTACTAAAAGAAAAACAATTCATTATTGTTGCCAACCACAATAGTCATTTAGATACGATGACCCTTTTGGCATCATTACCCAGTGCTGTCATTCATAAAGTTAAACCTGTTGCAGCCGCCGATCATTTTGGAAAAACCAAGTTTAAAGAAAAACTCACTAATTATTTTGTAAATACGTTATTAATTCAACGCAAAAGAGATCATGAAAATCCTGAAAATGATCCGATAAACAAAATGATTAAGGCCATTGAAGATGGTTATTCACTTATTATTTTTCCGGAAGGAACAAGAGGCGAACCGGAGATTCAACAACCTTTAAAACCGGGAGTTGCATATGTTTTAAAAAATAAGCCAAACATCAAATATATTCCTGCTTATATGACCGGAATGGGAAAAGCTATGCCAAAAGATGATAGTTTAATTGTTCCACATAGTTCCACTTTAACTTTTGGCGAACCCACTCAAATTTCTTCTTTAGAAATAAGTGAAATACTTGCTCAGATTGAAAAAGATTTCTATAATTTAAGATTGAAAAATCAAGCGGAGTAATTTTTTTTAAAACAAAAAACTCCCGATTGCTCAGGAGTTTTTTTATAAAATGATATGCTAAGATTTATGCTTTTCCGGCAGCTGCAATTAAATTCAAAGCAGATCCTGCCACAAACCAACCAATTTGACTTTCATTGTAGGAATGGTTGGCCATAATCACATCTTTACTTCCATCCGCATGAACGAATTCTAATGTTAATGGTTTTCCTGGAGCAAAATCAACTAAATCCACAAAATTGATGGTATCGTTTTCTTGAATTTTGTCATAATCGGCTTCATTCGCAAAGGTTAAGGCTAACATGCCTTGCTTTTTCAAATTCGTTTCGTGAATACGAGCAAATGATTTGACTAAAACCGCTTTCACACCTAAGAAACGAGGTTCCATCGCTGCGTGTTCTCTGGATGAACCTTCTCCGTAATTGTGATCTCCCACTACAATCGAAGGAACTCCTGCCGCTTTGTAAGCTCTTTGTACAGCAGGAACAGCATCATATTCACCCGTTAATTGATTCTTAACTGAATTTGTTTTTTGATTAAACGCATTCACTGCTCCAATCAACATATTATTGGAAATATTATCCAAATGACCACGGAAACGCAACCAAGGTCCCGCCATTGAAATGTGGTCGGTAGTACATTTTCCGAATGCTTTGATTAACAATTTAGCACCCATAATATTTTTCCCATCCCAAGGAGAAAACGGCTCCAACAATTGTAAACGTTCTGAAGTTGGACTAACTGCTACTTGAACTCCACTACCATCTTCGGCAGGAGCTTGGTAACCCGGATCTTCGGCATCAAAACCTTTAGGTGGCAATTCGTTTCCGGTTGGTTCGTCTAATCTTACTTCTTGCCCGTCTTCATTAATTAAGGTATCAGTAAGCGGATTGAAACCTAAATCTCCGGCAATTGCTAAAGCAGTTACCAATTCAGGAGAACCCACAAATGCTAACGTATTCGGATTTCCATCGGCACGTTTAGAAAAATTTCGGTTGAATGAATGAACGATAGTGTTACGTTCTTCTTTCTCTGCTCCTTCTCTATCCCACATTCCGATACATGGTCCACAAGCATTGGCAAAAACTGTTGCACCAATTTTATCAAACGTATCGATAAATCCATCACGTTCAATGGTGTAACGAACAGTTTCTGAACCTGGTGTGATAGTAAACTCAGCTTTTGTTTTTAAATTTTTGTCTGCCACTTGTTTGGCTAAGGATGCCGCACGAGCAATATCCTCATAAGAGGAATTGGTACAAGAACCAATCAAACCTACTTCAATTTTTAATGGCCAATTATTCTTAATAGCTTCCTCTTTCATTTTAGAAATTGGAGTTGCTAAATCCGGTGTAAAAGGTCCGTTTAAATGAGGTTCTAATTCCGATAAATTGATTTCAATTACTTGATCAAAATACTGTTCCGGATGAGCATAAACTTCCGGGTCTGCCGTTAAATGTTGAGCTACTTTGTTGGCAGCATCAGCCACATCCGGTCTTCCTGTTGAACGTAAATAACGATCCATTGAAGCATCATAACCAAAGGTAGATGTAGTTGCCCCAATTTCGGCACCCATATTACAAATCGTACCTTTTCCGGTACAAGACATTGCTAAAGCTCCTTCTCCAAAATATTCTACAATTGCTCCGGTTCCTCCTTTTACAGTAAGAATTCCGGCTACTTTTAAAATTACATCTTTTGGAGCTGTCCAACCTGATAATTTTCCGGTTAGTTTAATTCCGATTAATTTTGGAAATTTCAATTCCCATGCCATTCCTGACATTACATCCACCGCATCAGCACCACCTACTCCGATGGCCAACATGCCTAATCCACCCGCGTTAACAGTGTGTGAATCGGTTCCAATCATCATTCCGCCCGGAAAAGCATAATTTTCTAAAACTACTTGGTGAATAATTCCTGCTCCCGGTTTCCAAAATCCAATTCCGTATTTATCGGATACAGAAGAAAGAAAATCAAACACTTCATTACTTTGTTGTTTTGCACGAGCTAAATCGGTTTTTGCATCAACCTTTGCTTGAATTAAGTGATCACAATGAACGGTAGTTGGTACCGCTACTTTGCTTTTTCCGGCATGCATAAACTGCAACAAAGCCATTTGAGCTGTAGCATCTTGACACGCAACTCTGTCCGGTGCAAAATCAACATAATCTTTTCCTCTGGTGAATGCTTGGGTTGGCGTTCCTTCCCATAAGTGTGAATATAAAATCTTTTCTGACAAAGTAAGAGGCCTTCCCACTAACTCACGTGCTTTTTCCACACGCTCGCCAAGTGTAGCGTAGACCTTTTCAATCATTTCTATATCAAATGCCATAATAAATAAGTGTTATTTGTTTGTGGTGCGAATTTACGAAAACGTTAGAACATTGTAAAATTATTAGTGAAATATATCTTTTAGAAATCATTTTTTACAGAAATTCTATTTTTTAGATATTATTTTCAATAAAAATCAATATTATGCCGTTAAAATACAAATTTGGCAATATTAGAAACCTATATTATCAATATCGTAAAATCAGCATTGAAAAAGTGCTCTAAATCAGTGATTTTTACCAGAACTAAAATTCAGAATTGGTTTTTCTATGAATTTATACAGCAAGGTAGCCAATAAAAAAGTAAGTACTAAATAGCAAAACATGAACATAGGCAATTGATTCATCGAAAGCTTATCTGTTGGAAAATAAAATCGAACCAATTGAAGAATGACACTGTAATGAAGTAGGTAAAGAGAATAGGAAATAGTACTTATAAAAATAATCGGGTTTTGAACAAAAGTGATTGTTGTGGTTTCCCATTGTGATAAAAGGGGAAGAAAAAACAGTACCATTAAAGAAGTGAGCGGCAAATAAAGTATGTTCCAAAAGTTGGGATAATTTTCAATCGTGAGTTGAAAAAAACCAACACCAACAAATAGAAATCCGAATAAAATCATTCCTAAAAACGCAAAGGAAAACTTTATTTTTTTCCAAAAAGTTGGAAGATTTAATGAAACCCAAGCGGCTAAAACACCCATAAAAACAGCATCTAAACGATAAATCACGACGGCTTTTAAGTCCAAATTCCACTCGTTTAACGTTGTATTTTGGGTGGTAAGAGCGTAATAAACTTTAGTGAAAACAAAAAATAACGTCAATCCTAAAATTACAACTAAAAAGAACAACGATTTATGGGTTGGCTTGACAATCTTCGATTTGAGGTAAAGAGTCATTGGAAACAATAAAAAGGCAAATACGCCTATCGGAATGGGCCACGATTCCGGAAAAAAGGGTAACATCGTACTACTGAAATTTTGAAGAAAGATAAAATATTTCCACCAATCCGAAACAGCATACCCAATGATAAAACTGATGATTAAATTTAAAATCAGTACTAAATAATAGTTGGGTAATAGGCGAAAAGCTCCTCTTTTAAAAAAATTTAGAATTGAATTTACCGTAAAATCATCTTCACTATACATTCGATATAGAATTCTTCCTACCAAGAAACCGCTCAAAACAAAGAAAACCTCAACGCCAAGAAAGCCGCAAAAAAGTCCAACTTGTGCAATCAAACTTTGACTGGGCGGATAAATCAACATACAATGTCCGAACAATACCATCAAAATAGCGATGGCTCGCAGAAAATCTAATCCGAAAATGCTACCGCTTGAAGATTTTTTTTCCATTTAGTTTAAAATTAGAAACTCTGAAAGTATTGATTGGTTTTTCAAAATAAGTATAAAAAAAGTATCCCAACGTAAAGGTAATCAACAGATAAACTAGCGTAAAGATATGTAATTCCGAGAGTGAAAAAGAACTTGTATCAATAAAATATTTCATCAAAAAAAGGACTATACTATAATGAATCAAATAGACCGAATAGGACAAATTGCATAAAAAGGTAACGATATTACGAACCTTTTTTGATGCTTTATTCCATGAAAGTAACATCGGTAAAAAACACAGAACAATCAACGAAATGAAGGGAAGAGCAACAATATTCCAAAACCAGGCGATTGCATTCAAATTAAAAAACAAGAGTAATAGGATGAAAAAAAGCAGTAGCAAAATTCCCAATCCTAAGAGTAAAAAACTTTTCACTTGAAAAAATCCTTTTTATTCAGCATAATAATAACCAAATAGAATACCAAACATCACCGAATCTACTCTGTAAATAACGACGGAACGAACTTCAGCTGTCCACTTTGTCAATGAAAATTCCGGATTTTCAATATGGTAAATAATCTTCAAAAGAATGGAAAGCAGTAATAATCCATAAACTACTATCAAAAAAAAGGATTTTCTAAAGTTCAAACGGACTTGTTTCGCAAAGGCAAAAAGAATGACTACAACCAAAACATAACTCAATTCTTTGATAGGCAAACTCCATGATTCAGGAAACAAAGACGGAATTGGTGTTGAAAAATTCTGAAAAAACAAAAAATACAGCCACCAATCAGAAATGGAAAGTCCAACATAAATAGCAATAAATAGGTTGATAAACAGAATGAGATAATAGCTTGGTAAAATTCTGAATAATCGCCTTTTTACAAAATTGCCAACTTCTTTAAACGTATAGTGTTGGGTTAAAAACTGTTTTAAAATAATGCTTCCTACCAAATAACCACTCAACATTAAAAATAACTCAATTCCGATTAAACCCGAGAAATCCTGCATTTTTCCAATTAAGCCATCGGATTGATAAATCCATGAAATATGAGAGAAAAGCACCAACAAAATGGACAATGACCTGAGAAAATCTAATCCGAAAATTCTTTTCGATGCAACAATTTGATTATCAATCATAGAAATACTTAAATTTGCGGATATGCGAAGAACAAAGATATATAAAATTTTAGCACTGCTAATGGTGCTTTCTATCGTTGGTGGAGGAATTTGGTATGCCCAATTATCAACTCGTCATAAAGCAATCGTAAAGACTACACTATTACACAAAACCGGTTTGGTGGATAACGATTGGAAAGTGGAAAACCATTCCAAAGAATACAAAATGCTATCGCCTACTTTTATCGTGGATGACATTTACAAATCAATGGAAGGACCGAAAGCGTCTAATTATGTCATGTTATCGCAAGATTCAACTTTGTTATGGATTACCGGATATAAAGTAGTGGCTCAAGATGCTAAAACCGGTAAAAAAATGTCGAATGATTTTATTTGCCACATGAATGTGGATATGAATGATTCGAAATATTATTCCACCTTTGGATTGGAAGACCGAATAGGCAAACAATATCCGAGACTGACTTCGCTTTCGCACGGCATGGAAACATTTGAATTTCCGGAAGGGTACGGAGTACCAATAAAAGGAAATGACTTTCTTTATGTAACAACACAAACGTTGAATCACAATATAAAAGAGGCCTATTACAAAGTAAAACACAAAGTTTCTATTTCTTATCAGGAAGATAAAAACATAAAACCGTTGATGAGCAAAACGGCTTTTATCATGTTGCCCTACGACAAATATGATCCGTACAAAAGCCCGACCGATCCGGGTGCTGATTTTTGCATTCCCGTAGAAACCAAAAACCACAGTTATGATGATGGAAGCGGTAATAAACTATCCGGACATTGGGTGATTCCAACCGGAAAAAATACGTATCGTAGCGGTATTAATCATCAATTGGGAATCAAAGACAGTTTGCGTTTGCATGCGGCCGCCATTCACGTTCATCCATTTGCCACACGAATTATGCTGTTTAATAAAACAACTCAAAAACCGATATTTGTGAGTAAAGTAACGAATCACCAAAATAGTATTGGTTTAACTAACATTGAAAATTTTACTTCGAAAGAAGGAATTTGGCTTTATGCGAATCAGGAATATGAAATTGTGTTAGAGGTAAACAATACGTCTAAAGAAGACCAAGACATGATGGGAAGTATGTTTTTGTTTTTTTATGATGAAGAAATGGATGCGATAGTGAATTCAAAATTTATTTCAAAAGCAAAATAACAATTACTTTTTTTCCCTCAAATCAGTCATGGGTCGTTCAAAAAAACGATACAATAAATACGAAAAGACTAAAATGAGCAACCAATACAATAACGTATAAACCAACAACGGAATTCCCTCCAAATGGTCTGAAGGTACCAAAACTTTCATACTGTGCAAAATAATCGTGTAATGCAACAGATAAATGCTATACGACAAAACACTGAGTAAGGTAACAGCATTTAAAACTTTCCTTGACGTAATAGTAATCGTAAACAAATACGGCATTAAACTACAAATGGATACCGAATTTAACGACAGATATAATACATTAAAAAATCCGGGATGCGTTTCAAAAGAAATTCCCCAATAAAAAATAAATAAGTGAAGGGTGAAAATGCCTAAAATACCTAACACAAAAAGTAACTTGGTCAATGTGGCTGAAATCGGGAAATTCACATAAAGGTAATAAGCTAGAAAACCATAATAAATAGCATCCAATCGATACATAGAAACTTTTCTGAGGTTTTCATTCCATTCATAAATAGACGCCAATTGATGGGTTTCGTGAAACCAAAAACGAATGAGTAGCACGACACAAATAATTCCGCAAGTAATCCCCAAAAATAACTTCTTGCGATTGATGGACGGAATGAAACGGATGAACAAATACAGTAAAACCGGACCGATGATATAACAAAATTGCTCTACCGATAAACTCCACGAAATCCTTGAAAAATCGGGTGAATGCGAAAAAAAGTTCTGCAGGTAAACAAAGTACAATCCAATCCGTTCGGGTATTTTTCCATAAATTAAGTACCAAAGAAGGATGTTGATCAGTAATACTAGGTAGTAATTCGGTAAAGTTCTAAACCATCTTCGTTTCCAAAATTCCCGAACATCTTGAAACGAAAAATCTTCTTTTTGAATGAGGCGATAGACAATCTTCCCTATCAAAAAACCACTGATAGCAAAAAAGATTTCTACACCGATAGTCGCCGTAAAATGCATCAACCATTTCACCAATGGCGGATAATTTTCACTAATCCATAACGAATGAGAAAAAACTACTAAAAAAATAGCAAGCGAACGAGCTAAATCTAAACCCGGAATTCGTTTTTCTAAATTAATAGGTAGTCCAAACATCCATTATTGGTTTGGTATTTAATATAACTTTTCGATGATTTTTTCGATAGAAAGTCCTTCGGCATCGGCTTTGTAATTTTTAACAACACGATGACGCAGAATTCCTTCGGCTACAGCCTTAACATCTTCGATATCAGGTGAAAATTTTCCATTAAAAGCAGCGTGAGCTTTGGCAGCTAAAATTAAGTTTTGAGATGCCCTTGGCCCTGCACCCCAATCGATATAATTTTTGATAAAATCGGTCGCTAGATTACTGTCCGGACGTGTTTTAGTTACAAGAGTTACCGCGTATTCAATGACATTGTCTGCTACCGGAATTCGACGAATTAAGTGTTGAAAATCGATAATTTCCTGAGCCGTAAACAACGGATTAATCTCAGGTTTATGGTCAGAAGTAGTACTTTTTACCACCTGAACTTCTTCTGCAAACGATGGATAATCTAATTTGATAGAAAACATAAAACGGTCTAACTGAGCTTCCGGCAACGGATAGGTTCCCTCCTGCTCAATTGGGTTTTGTGTCGCCAATACAAAATAAGGTAAACTCAATTTATAATTATGACCGGCTATCGTTACCGCACGTTCCTGCATAGCTTCTAAAAGAGCTGCTTGCGTTTTGGGTGGCGTACGGTTGATCTCATCGGCCAAAATAATATTGGAGAAAATGGGGCCTTTGATGAATTTGAATGTTCGGTTTTCATCTAAAATTTCGCTTCCCAAAATATCAGACGGCATTAAATCCGGTGTAAACTGAATACGTTTAAAATCTAATCCCAATGCCTGAGCTATAGTGTTGACCATCAATGTTTTTGCTAAACCGGGAACACCGACTAAAAGAGCGTGACCACCGGAAAAAATACTCAACAAAATTTGATCAACCACAAGGTCTTGACCCACAATGATTTTAGAAATTTCTTGTTTTAAATCTTTTCTTTTTTGAACTAAATTTTGAATTGCAGTTACGTCAGACATAATGAGGGTGGTATAGATTTAAGAAATTCGTTAGATTATTTTTTCATCCAGTTGTTCATGAACTGGCAATTTCGGTATTCTCCGTTAATTTTGATATACGTTTCCAAGATTTTTTCGTTCGACCATTTTCCGATTGCTTCAAATTGTTTTTCTTTTAAAGCTAAATCTTTGATTTTAATGTAATCCGTAGCGTAATCCGCAATATGCGAATCGATGCGGTTGGTTACCATTAATAATTTGTATTTTTTCATTTTTCTATAGTCTTCATCTAAAATTGGCACAGAAACTTCATTATCTTTTAAATTTGAAACGTATCCATATAAAGTTGGATCCATTTTAGTCAATTCAAATTTTGAATCCATTGTTTTTGGGTTCAATAAAATACCTCCATTTGCTCTGGTTTCTTTTTCATCGGATAGTGATCTGGCAGCATCTGCAAAAGATAATTCTCCATCCATAATTCGCTGACGAACCAATTGAGCCTTCTCTTTAGCTTCTCTTAAAGCATCGTCGGATACTTTAGGTGTAAGCAAAATATGTCTTAAATCAATTTCCTGACCTCTAATTTTTTCTACTAAAATAATATGATAACCATATTCTGTTTCAAAAGGTTTTGAAATTTCACCTTCATTTAAACTAAATGCGACTTCCTTAAACTCTTTTACAAATTGCTTTTTTCGGTTCATTTTAATATAACCACCAATTGATCTAGAACCAGGATCTTCGGAATAAAGTACAGCTCTCGTTGTAAAACTTGCTCCATTATTCAACACATCATTTCTAATTTCATTTAATTTATCAATTACTTTTTGTTTTTCAACTTGAGTAATTTTGGGTTCAATAACAATCTCAGACACTTCCATTTCTGCTCCAAAAGTGGGTAAGTCTTCGCTTGGTATTTTTTTGAAAAAATTACGTACTTCTTCCGGAGTAATCTCTACTTCTTCAACAACTTTATTTCGCATTTCAGTAGAAAGTTTATTTTGTTTTAACACATCAAAAAAGAACGATCGAAAATCTTCTTCACTTTTTTTGTTATAAAACTTTAGCATCTTTTCTACAGAACCAATCTGGCCAACCATATACGCAATACGCTCTTCCATCATATTGTTGATTTCAGAATCTTTTACCACAATGGTACTGTCTTGCAAGGCTTGGTGAGCATACAAACGGTCTTCCATTAATTTCCCTAACAATTCACAACGTGAAACGTTTTCTGTCGAAATACCTTGACTGGAAAGTTCAATATATTCCATATCAATATCGGAATCTAAAATAATATATTCTCCAACGGTGGCAACGATACCGTCAATTTTCTTTCTTTTAAAAGGTTCAACAGTATCCTTTTTTACCGGAGCATCTTCCGAAATAATTTCTTGTGCTTTGCCTGAAAATGCAAAAGAGACTAGTAAAATTAAGGCTATTGCTGTTTTATTTATAAATTTCATATTTGTTGTTTTTAATGGCATCATCGGTGATTTCCTTCTCAAATTTTTTAATTAAATCTAGTTTTCTTTTGTTTATAATTAATTCCTTTATGGTTGGTTTTACATAGTCAAACGGACTAACTTGATTCTTATCGATAACGTTTCTGATTTTTACAAAATAAACATTCAACGAATCCGGTTGTTGAATTGATTTTCCTTCAATAATAAATTCCTCTCTGTTATCAGGCGTAATAAATGGTAATTTTTTGTAAACCTGATTCATTTCTACCCAAACAGAATCATTTAGAGCCGAACTTTTAAATTGCAGCTGATAGGTTTCCCAAAACTTTTTATCACTTTTTTTAGTATCAAAAAACTTGCCTTTTATCAATTCAAACTTTGGATGGTCTTTGGGTAAGTTGATATATCGCAATCGAATCAAAGAACCATTTGTTTTAAAATTATCTTTATTTTCATTGTAATATGCCTTTATTTCAGCTTCCGAAACGACGGTGTCAACCTCTCGCTTTACAATTTCCTCCAAATAGGCTTTGGTGTATAAATCTACTTTATATTGTTGAATCAGCTTATCAAATTCTTCTTGTTGTTCTTTATCTATGTTTATTTCTGCTGCTTTAATCAGCAATTTTTGTGTCGCCCAACGATCGATAAAATTGCGAACAATCGTGATACTGTCTTCTTTTGAGGTTACTTCCGAAACCAAATCCACTAAATCACTTTTAAACAAATAACTTTCGCCCACTCTGGCCACAGCTTGTGGTTTTTCTTCCGGCTTAAAATAAGAACAAGAAGTAAAAACAAAATACAACAAAACAATGACCGTTGGTTTATTCATTATTTTTTAATTTGACTTTTTACTTCTTCAAAAACTTCTTTGTTGATAGCTACTTTAAACTCTTGCTTTAAATTAGCTACCCAATTCTCTTCCAAATATTGTTGATAATCATTGATGACTCTTCCTTTGCACTCCTCTAATAATTTCGGACCAGCTTCTTTAATTTCATTCGTCTGAACTACATAATAATAGTTCCCTTCTTTTGTAACCTCAGAAAGACCTTTTTGAAAAGCTATCGTTTTAGGCAAAGCCTCATTTCCTTCTTCAAAAACCCCACTTGTTGCCATGATATTAATAACACCGTCCGTGTTTAAAGCGGCTTTAATTTCATCTGCTTTTTTACCTTGCTTCATTAATTTATGTGCTTTCTTGGCAATATCAGCTTTTGTTGACGAAATAACGACAACATCATAACGTTTTTTCCAAAGGTATTTTCCGGAGTTGGCTTTATGAAAAGCTTCTAATCCCAAGGTATCGGTTTTTGATTTTTCCCAGATTTCTTTTTCCATCAAATCAAAAAGCAACAAACCATCACGGTATTCTTCCATAACAGCAGCAAACTCAGGAAATTCATTTTCTAAATTTTCATTGTAAAATTGATTCAATTGAGCATCCAAAAAATTTGAATAATGAAAATCTACCAATGCAGCAATTGGTTTAGGCTGATTAGAATTTTTCTGCTGAGACAGCAAATAATTCAAAAATTGTGTCCCATTTATTTTTGCTTTTGAAAAGGTAATAAATTCACTTTCAAATGTTTTTGTATCTGTTGGTAATTCCCAGGCCGATTCATAATATTTTTCAGTTACCGCTTTTTTAATTTTAGCATACAACGCTTCATTGCGTTTAACCGGATATTTTGCTCTTAATTTTTCGTTCAAAGATTCTGTAATTTTTCTGGAACGTTCATCGCGGCTGATTTTACTTTCCATATCTGCTTTGGCTTCTTCAAATGTTTTGACCGGATGCTTTTCAATTAATTTCATAATGTGCCATCCAAATTGAGTTTGGAATGGTTTTGAAATTTCATTGGGTTTTTGCAATGAAAAGGCAACCGTTTCAAATTCTTCCGAACTCAATTGACCGGAACCAAATCGGTTTAAAACACCTCCTTTTCCTGAAGAAGATTTATCTTGTGAAAATTGTTTAGCCAACGCTTCAAATTCTTCGCCTTGCTGAATTTTGGCATAAATCTCATTAATTGTAGTTTTATTTTTTTCAGCAGCCTCCGGATTTTCTTCCGTTGGATTCATCAACATAATGTGAGCAACTGTTACATCACCTCGGTTATCACGAACATCGGTTACTTTAATTAAGTGATACCCAAATCGCGTACGAACAGGCTTTGAAATGGCACCTACTTTGGTTTGATAAGCAGCCGATTCAAAAGAGTAGACCATTCGGAAAGCTGAAAAATAACCTAAATCTCCTTGATTCTCCTTAGCACTTGGATCTTGTGAATATTGCTGAGCTAAAGCAGCAAATTCTTCACCACTGTCTGCTCGTTTTTTTAATTCTAAAATCTGTTTATAAACTGCTAGCGTATCCTCGGGTTTAGCATTTTCATCTAAAGTGAGTAATATATGTGACGCTCTGATTTCCTTCAAAGATCGGGCATAACCTTCCTCTAACAATTCTTTGGTAACTTTAGAGTCCGTTAAGTAATTTTTTGAAAGTTGCGTACGATACGACTTTAATTCGTTTTGGTATTTCGAATTATTTTGCAAACCCAATTTATTGGCCTTGTTGATTTTCAATTTATAACCTACAAAAAGTTCTAAATAATAATCGAGGTCCTTTTGCGATTCGTCTTTGACCAAATCTAAATTTTTATTGTAAACACGAACAAATTCATCCGTATAATATGGATTTTCATCAACTGTAAAAAGTACTTTTTTAGGCGATTGAGCGAAAGCAAAAACAGAAAAAAGAATTGAAATTCCCAGACAAAAATGTTTTTTATTCATTTTCAAAAAATTTAATTAAAGATTTATATCAATAAGCGATAGCTTTACCTATTGCAACCCACAAAATTAACAATTCAAATACATTAAACAAGAATAGCCACTACTATTAACAAAAATTTATTAACGAAAAATGTTTATACTTTTTTGACTAAGAAATAGTACTTTTGCAAACCTTTACAAAGAGATATGAGTTTTACAGAAGAAATCAAACGCAGAAGAACGTTTGGAATTATTTCGCACCCCGATGCCGGAAAAACTACGTTGACCGAAAAACTGTTGCTTTTTGGCGGTGCAATTCAAGAAGCAGGTGCTGTTAAAAACAACAAAATTAAAAAAGGAGCAACTTCCGATTTCATGGAAATTGAACGTCAGCGTGGAATTTCCGTGGCTACATCGGTACTTGCTTTTAATTATAAAGATAAAAAAATCAACATCTTAGATACACCGGGTCACAAAGATTTTGCCGAAGATACGTTTAGAACCTTAACCGCTGTTGACAGTGTGATTGTGGTGATAGATGTTGCCAAAGGTGTGGAGGAACAAACGGAAAAGTTGGTGGAAGTATGCCGCATGCGAAACATTCCAATGATTGTTTTTATCAATAAACTGGACCGAGAAGGAAAAGATGCCTTTGATTTGATGGACGAAGTAGAAAAAAAACTCAAACTGCGTGTTACGCCGTTGAGTTTTCCAATTGGTATGGGCTACGATTTTCAAGGAATTTATAACCTTTGGGAAAAAAACATCAACCTTTTTAGTGGCGATAGTCGGAAAAATATTGAGGATACGATAGCATTTTCAGACATTAATAATCCGGAATTAGATAAAATTGTAGGCGAAAAAGCAGCCATCAAATTAAGAGAGGAATTAGAATTGATTGATGAAGTATATCCACCATTTTCAAGAGAAGAATATTTGGAAGGCGATTTACAACCCGTATTCTTTGGTTCGGCTTTAAATAATTTTGGCGTTCGCGAATTGCTCGATTGTTTCATCGAAATTGCTCCATCTCCCCGACCAAAACATTCAGATACGCGTTTAGTTGAACCAACGGAACAAAAAATGTCAGGATTTGTGTTTAAAATCCATGCCAACATGGACCCCAAACACCGTGATCGATTAGCATTCATTAAAATTGTTTCGGGAACTTTTGAACGGAACAAGCCTTATTCGCATGTGCGTTTGAACAAAAGTTTAAAATTTTCCAGTCCTAATGCTTTTTTTGCTGAGAAAAAAGAAATTGTTGACATCTCCTATCCGGGTGATATTGTAGGTTTACATGACACCGGAAATTTCAAAATCGGTGATACTTTGACAGAAGGAGAAGAAATGAATTTTAAAGGGGTACCGAGTTTCTCGCCGGAACATTTTCGCTATATCAACAATGCCGACCCCATGAAAGCCAAACAATTGGAGAAAGGGATAGACCAATTAATGGACGAGGGTGTAGCACAGTTGTTTACCCTAGAAATGAACAACCGAAAAATCATCGGAACAGTGGGAGCTCTTCAATATGAAGTAATTCAGTACCGTTTGGAACATGAGTATGGAGCAAAATGTTCCTATGAAAATTTTCCGGCTCACAAAGCGTGTTGGATAAAACCCGTTGATCCAAAAAGTGAAGAATTTGCAGAATTCAGAAGAATCAAACAAAAATTTTTAGCCCATGACAAATACGGACAATTGGTTTTTTTAGCCGACTCTGAATTTACAATCCAAATGACACAAAGTAAATTTCCAAATGTAAAAATGTTTTTCACCTCCGAAATGGAGTAGTTTTGAATGATAGTCAATGTTAATGTAGAATTTATTTTACAACATTTATTGTCAATAAATACATTAATTCGTTCTTTTTTAAAAAATGATTTATATATTTGCAACTTATTAAAGTGGTTTATGAAAAGTATTTACAAAATTTACATCCTTACATTTTTATTATTGTCTGACTTCGTTCTATTCGCTCAACCGGGTGACGATGACGGAGGTGGAGGACTAGAAGGTGATGATACACCGGCAGCTCCAATAGATGGAAAACTAATATGGTTAGCATTAGTAAGTATTTTGTTCGCGTTTTACATTTTGAACAAAAGAGCACAAAAAACTGAATAATACAAGCCCCTTACTAAAGGGGTTTTTTTATAACTATTCACTATTATATTTTGATTTTCTTCAGTAAAAAAAAATCATTTCTAAAAGATTTAATTCCGGATAACTTTATAGACATTCACTCCCATTTGATACCTGGTATTGATGATGGAGCAAAAACCGTTGATGATTCAATAAAACTCATTTCGCAGTTAAAAAAGATAGGTTTCCTTCATTCAATCACCACGCCACATATCATCCATAATGTTTGGAATAATTCACCTGAAACCATCAAAAATGGTGAGAAATACCTAAATGATGTTTTAAAAGAAAAGGAATTCAATTGCAATGTAAAAGCAGCTGCAGAATACATGATGGATACTTATTTTTTGGAACTTTTACAAAAAGAAAAACTATTAACCCTCAAAGACTACTACATTTTGGTGGAAATGTCATACCTAAATCCACCCTTACAATTATTTGATATCATCTTCGAAATACAAGTAGCCGGTTACAAACCTATTTTAGCTCATCCGGAACGTTATTTATTTTATCATAATAACTTGGATACCTACCATAAACTAAAGAAAGCGGGGTGCTTATTTCAATTAAATTTACTTTCAGTTACAGGATATTATGGTGAAAGTGTTGCGAAAACTGCACAAAAACTTCTCGAAAACAACATGATAGACTTTGTAGGTTCAGATGTTCATCACCTAAACCACGTAGAAAGTTTTGAAAACCGAATAATTATCAAAGAAGAAAGCCATTTAATCCAAGCTATACAAAATAATCAACTATTTCTTTGAGCTAAATATTCTTTTATACCAAGGCTTTACCTCAGTTTCAACTCCGTAGCCATAACCATAGCCGTAGCCATAGCCGTAACCATAACCGTAACCATATGTCTTTTTCCAATCGGTATCGTTCAGCAAAATAGCCATGTTAGGCAACTTCTTCTCTTTGTAAAGTCCATCAGCAAATTTCAACATACGTTTATCAAGATAGTTAGCACGCATAACATAAATAAAAGCATCAGCATTTTTAGCAACAAGCAAAGTATCTGTGACCATACTGACAGGTGCAGTATCAACTACAATATAGTCATAGTCTTGTTTTAATTTTTCAAACAAATCACTAAGTTTGTTATTCATCAATAACTCAACTGGGTTGGGTGGTATTACTCCGGATGGCAAAGCGTAAAAGTTTTCATATCCATCCAACTTTACGATAAACTCATTAATATCAGCATTGTTTTTGGTTAGAAAGTTAGTCAATCCTTTAGAAGGCAATTGAACATACTGCTCTAATTTAGGATTCCTAATATCTAACCCAATTAACAAAACTCTTTTTCCGGAAAGAGCGATGGTGGTTGCTAAATTAATCGATACGAACGTTTTACCCTCCTTGGGAATCGATGATGTTACAAAAATAGTTTTGCATTTATCCTCAGGAACATGAGATAAAATAAATTCTAAGTTGGTTCGAACTATTCTTATCGCCTCGGCTGAACTTGAACGACTATTCGCTTTTATAATCTGATCACTTGAATCTGATTTAGGAATATCACCCAAAATGGGAATAGAAACTTTTCCTTCAATATCTTGTCGAGTTTTGATTTTAGTATCCAATAGAAACATCAAATAAATAATTCCAAATGGAATCAATAAACCAATCACGATTGCCCCTAAATAAAATATATTTCTGTTAAGCGTTACTTGACCTGTTGCATATGCGGAATCAATCACTTTTGCTTTGGGAGAAGTAACAGCCAAGGATATGGCCGTTTCCTCACGCTTCTGTAATAAATACAAATACAACGACTCTTTAATTTGCTGTTGACGTGCGATACCTTTAAAAATTCTGTCAACCGTAGGTACCCTATTTACTTTACTGTTGTAACGACTCTCTTGACGAGATAAATTATTTTTTGTAATACGTAAAGAAGCGAGCTGACTCTTTAAACCATCAATGATACTTGATTTTATACCGTCTAACTGCTTGTCAATATTTTTTACCTGAGGGTTTGAAGTTGTACCGCTTTTGAGTAAACGTTGTCTTTCTAAAATCAATTTATTGTGTTGTTCAATTAAACCCGCAGCAGGGTTAGTTGGCAAATATATTGCAGGAACCAATTCTTGTGAATCAGACCTGGAAACTGATTTCAACAATTCACTCACAATACTTATATCGGTTTCGGTCTCCAAAACCGAACGCTCGTATTCTGCTGCACTGCTTAAGTTTAAAGAGGCGTCTTCGTCCAAATTGGTCAAACGATTCTCTTTTTTAAATGTCTCGGCGTTTTTTTCAACACCTTCTAACTCAGATGTAATGATTTCTAATCGTTCATTAATAAACTTCTCAGTTGATTTAGCGATTTGATTTCTGTCAGCAACAGCATCTTCATTATACTTTTGTATAAGCATGTCGATGTAATCAATACCCTTTTGTTCAACATTATCAACGATACTCAATTGGATGACATTCGTTTTATCTTGATTTACAATTTGAATCCTATTGCTGTAATCATTAGCTTTATTGACTAATTTTGATTTAATGACAAAAATATCGTTATCAAAATCTTCTACATCAACTACCTTTTCTACACTAAAAACACCTAGATTCGATTTAATCAACTGTCCATAGGTATACTCTTGCCCTTTTGTCTTATTAAAATTGAGAATTTTAAACTTTTCATTCGAAACGGGAGAAACAACAAAAGAAGTATCAATGGTATGATAGCGTTTTGACTTTTCTTTAAAATTAATTTTAAGTGGTAAATCCTTATATAACTCAGGATTTATAACACGACCCTCAACATAATAGGTCAAATCTAATTCTAACTCCGAAACTACACCTTGTGATAGAGTTTTGGATTTTAAAATCGCGATTTCGTTATCCACATTGTTCTTTCCGGCAAATATATTCAAATCACTAAAAGCAGAAAGTTCACTGGAACCACCTTTCTTCTCATCCTTAATCAATATAGTGGCATTAACACCATATTTAGGCACGGAATAACGCAAATAGAAATATACGCCAATGAAGCTCAACAAAACTCCCAAAACAAACCATTTCCAATAAGACAAATAAATGAATACTTGCTCCTTAATATCAACACTATTTTGAGTTGAATCACCTGTAGGTAGTGGGGAATTTTGCATATTATCGCGTGGCTAATACTGTTATTGTTATTAAAAAACTAATGACCGATATAGTCAATGGGAGATTAGCTCCTACAACAGAAGATTCTGGTTTAGTGAAGCGTGGTTCAACTATAATTAAATCGTTTTGCTTTAAATAATAAATGGGAGATTTCAACAACTCTGAATCGGTAAGATCTACACGATAATGGGATTTTATACCGGACTCTTCACGCACAACCAATACATTTTGTCTGTTTGCCACAGGGGTTAAATCCCCCGCTTGTGCCAATGCTTCCATGATAGTGATGCGGTCAGAGTTTAAAGTAAAATTACCGGGACTCTTCACTTCACCCATCACCGTTACTTTAAAATTGATTACACGAACCACTAAAATCGGATCCTTTAAATACTCATTTAATTTAATCTTTAAAAAATCGTGTAATTCAGTCTTTGTTAAACCCGCTGCCTTTATCTTGCCAAGTATAGGCAGACTTATTTCTCCTTGATTGTCAACCAAATAACTACTGAATTGCACCGCGTTACCTACGGCGGCTTGTCCAACTTCTCCTCGCAAGTTAAAAGGAGCCGCTGCTTCAATAGACTCCGAAGAAATATTAATATAAATTAAATCATCCAATTGAATTTTGGGCTCATACTTCACAACTTCAGTAGTTGAAGTTTGTTCAATCCCTTGTAGATAAATCATTTTCTTTTTAGACGCACAAGAGGTCATTAAAAGAACAACTCCAATAGAGAGTAAAAATTTTAATTTCATAAAATATATAAAAAAATCTCTGCAAAGATAGGTTTTAAATAGCCAAAAATCTAACGTTTCAAATAATTAACTGTCCAATTCTTGAAAAACAGAATTCATACTTTTAAACTCAGGTACAATTTTCTTCATTTTAGCTACAATTTTATCATTGGTCTTCAAATGAGATAAAATAAATAAGTCTTCAACCTCATCTGAAAGTAATTTATATTCTTTGCAGACTTCTTCTGCAATCATAATTTTTTCATGATGGGTTGGCAAATTCTTTGCTGAATTGTTCAAAAGCTCCTCATACAATTTTTCACCCGGTCGTAAGCCTACAATTTTAATCTTTATCTCTTTATCTGGAGTATAACCAGCCAATCGAATCATCTTTTTAGCCAAATCGATAATTTTAACGGGTTTACCCATATCAAAAATAAAGATTTCTCCACCATTACCCATTGCTCCTGCTTCTAAAACCAACTGACAAGCCTCAGGGATAGTCATAAAATAACGTATAATCTCAGGATGAGTTATCGTAATCGGTCCACCCTCCTGAATCTGTTTTGTAAACAATGGAACAACAGAACCATTTGAGCCCAAAACATTGCCAAAACGAGTCGTAATAAACTTGGTAGATTGAGACAATCTTTTTTCAATATTCTCAAAATGAAGTGATTGTACATACATTTCTGCTATACGTTTACTCGCACCCATCACACTCGATGGATTAACCGCTTTGTCAGTTGAAATCATTACAAAATGCTCAACACCAAATTTTTGCGATAAATCAGCCAAATTTTTGGTACCCATTACATTTGTAAAAATAGCTTGAGACGGATTCTCTTCCATCAAAGGAACATGCTTATATGCCGCTGCATGATAAACTACTTGCGGATGAAAATTTTTAAAAACTTTTTCCAAAGAAGAAAGGTTTCGAATATCGGTAATAACATTCCGAATAACCACATCCTTGTCTTTGCTCAAAATCTCTAAAGATAAACTGTGTAAAGGAGTCTCAGCCTGATCAAGTATGATGATCTTTTTCGGATTAAATTCTAAAACCTGCCGAACAATTTCGCTACCAATCGATCCGGCTGCTCCCGTTATCAATACCGTTTTTCCATGCAATTGGTTAGAAATGGATCTAGTATCCAAAACAATAGGTTTACGTTCCAATAAATCATGTATCTCAAAACTCTTAATGTTTTTAGATATTTCTTTCTGGTCGTCCCAATCGGTAACTAGGGGAATAGTGTAAACCTTTAGATTAAACTCCAAGCATTCATCAACAATGGTCGAACGCTCTTCTTTATTTAAACTTTTATCCGCAATAATCAGGGCTTCTGCTTTAACAAAACGCATCAAGACGGGGACTTTCCGATTTAAATTCAAAATAGGTAAATCCAAAATTCTTTTAGTCGTATTTTGATTGTTCTTATCGATGAAACCAATCAATTTAAAACGACCGGGCACTTCCGACTTCAACGCGTTGGCAACCGCTATGGCGTTGGCATCAGAACCATAAATAATTGCTCGAGTAAGATCTTTCTTTTCTTTACCGCTAAAGAATTTTTCAAACGACTGCTTTACAATAACCCGATAAAAAAATAAAAAAGAAAACGATAAAACGGCATTTATAAATATACCGGTAGTCAAGAACAACTTATCTTGATTTGATAAAATCAAAACAAAATTAATAAATACCATTAGCACCAAGGTGGCAGATTGAGCAAAGAAAAGTTTCAAAGCATCAATATACGATGAGTGACGAATTATCCCGGAATAGGTTTTAAATACCCAAAAGAAAAATACGTTGATGGAGATGTAACCTAAAACTGAAATGAATTTCTCCTCAGATTGGATATAATCTAACTTAACTCCCTTAAATAAAAAATAGGTTAAAACACTGGAAACTGCTATCGTGAAAGTATCCAATAACAAAACAATCCAACGCGGTAAATAACCCATGTTTTTAAAGGTAAAACGAAGGCTTAAACCCGAGGCAAATTGAGAAAACTCGTGAAGAAAATTCTTTTTTTCCGAATCGTTCAAAATTATTTTTTTTAATATGGATTAGTAAAGATATAAAAAAAATTAAATCTTAAAAAAATCTTAATGTACAAATTGTGCTAAAACATTAGAAATTCGGCTTCGGTCATCATCCGTTAAGTTAGACCCCGAAGGCAAACATAACCCATTGGCAAACAATTCCTCTGAAACGGTCCCACCATAATAGGGATACTTTTCAAAAATAGGTTGCAAATGCATCGGTTTCCACAACGGACGACTTTCAATATTTTCTGCTTCAAAAGCTAATCGTAAATCTTCTCTCGTTTTTCCGTTATTTTTTGTAGCATCAATAACAATAGCGGAAAGCCAATGATTGGAATAAAAATCAGAATGGGGTTCACTAAAAACACGAATGCCGGAAGCTCCTTCCAATTCATTCCTATAAAACGAATGCATTTCTCTTCTTAACAGAACATGATCGTCTAACACCTGCATTTGACCTCTACCAATTCCTGCACAAATATTACTCAATCGATAATTATAACCTATTTCAGAATGTTGATAATGTGGAGCATTGTCTCTGGCTTGGGTTGCAAGAAAAACGGCCTTCTCTTTTTGAGCTTTTGTACGGGCTACCAAAGCACCACCACCGGAAGTGGTAATAATTTTGTTACCATTGAAAGATAAAACACCCAAATCTCCAAAGGTGCCACATTTCTTTCCTTTAAAAGTGCTTCCTAAAGCTTCGGCACTATCCTCCAAAATCGGAATAGCATATCGCTGAGCAATCTCAAGAATTGCATCAACTTGAAATGGCATACCATACAAATGAACTGCAACAATGGCTTTCGGCTTTTTGCCTTTATGTATTCTGTCTTTAATAGCCTCTTCCAACGCATTCGGACAAATATTCCAAGTCTGTGGTTCACTGTCTACAAAAACAGGTGTTGCACCAAGATAAGCAATAGGATTAGCAGAGGCTGAAAAAGTCATACTTTGACAAATAACCTCATCGCCCGGCTCTACTCCAAGAAGAATGAGTCCCAAATGAAGAGCAGCCGTACCTGAACTTAAAGCTCCTACAAAAACATCCTCTTTCAAATATTGCTCTAAGTCCGTCTCAAAACCGGTGACATTAGGACCAAGTGGTGCAACCCAATTGGCTTCAAAAGCTTCATTAACAAATTGTTGCTCATTTCCTCCCATATGTGGAGAAGAAAGCCATATTTTTGATTTATTCATTTTTTGTGTTATATTTTATTATTTTTCCGGGATTCCCAACCACTACAGCATAATCAGGCACGTCTTTCAAAATAACTGCCCCTGCTCCTATTGTGGCCCATTTTCCAATTCGTACACCCTGAATCACACTCGCTCCAATACCAATATGAGCTCCTTCCATCACATGCACATTTCCGGCCAAGGAAACATTTGGAGAAAGATGGACAAAATCAGCTATGACACAGTCATGTTCCACTACAGCTCCTGTATTTATAATGCAATGCTTACCCACAACGGTGTCAGGGTTAATTATAACCCCGGCCATTACAACCGTTCCTTCTCTCACCTCAGAATGGGCGGATATGATAGCCGATTGATGAATTGCTTTTGCAAAAGTACAATTCATTTTTTCGGAAAGCATTTTTCTAACGGCATTATTTCCAATCGAAAAAATAACTTGCCGGTTATATTCAACATCCTTTACAGCTGGTTTAGCAATCGAATAATTCAATATTCGGTGTAAATTCGGATTATCATCCAAAATGCAATCAATTTCAACACCCATGGATTCAAGTATATCAATGATTACTTTTCCATGCCCACTGGCTCCATACAAAGTAACTTTATTGTCCATCAAAAGGCTCTATTGTGGCCGCGTCTGCGGCGTTAATACCCTCACTCTTTACTACTTTCAGTACCGTTTTAATCAATATTTTTATATCCAACCCAAACGAAACATGATCCACATACCAAACATCATATTCAAATTTCTTATCCCACGAAATGGCATTGCGTCCGTTCACTTGAGCCCAACCTGTTATACCGGGCTTCACTTCATGCCGGCGGTTTTGAAAATCATTATAAAGATGTAAATAATGGGTCAACAAAGGGCGTGGACCGATTAAACTCATATCGCCCTTCAATACATTAAGCAATTGCGGAAGTTCATCCAATGAAGTCTTGCGAACAAATCGACCTACGGTAGTCAACCGGTCAGCATCAGGCAATAAATTACCTTCGCCGTCTTTTCTGTCATTCATTGTCTTGAACTTTACAATCCGGAAGATCTTGCCGTTTTTACCCGGCCGTTGTTGAAAAAAGAAAGGCTTGCCTTGGTTTGCAATAAATAAACCAATCGTAATAATAATAAATAGTGGAAAGAGCAAAAGCAACCCAAAAAAAGCTGCAAGAAAATCGAAAACAGGTTTAAATATCGTTTGATACATAGCTGATACAAAAAAGTAACGTAAATCGTCCAAACTTCAAAGAAATTGAAAACAACTGAACAACATCCACATTGCATTCCATCGGCAAAACTACAACATTTTTTAGATTTCACCCCATAAAAATGAAAAACACAACGACCACCCCAAACCAATCCGTCTAATCCGCAAAATCCGTGGCTAAAATCAACCCATACTCTCAAAAGTTTACAACTTCACAACAAAACCCGCACTTCCCACAAAACCTCATACACTACAGACAACCTACAACCTACAACCTACAACAGATAACAGACAATCTCCCCCCCTTGCAAATCCAAAATCATTTTAAGATATTTGAAAATCTAAACCATAAAAGCGTGGCAATCGTTTCAGCACCCTACACCATCACAGGAACCATAGGAGACCTTACCTTCTATGTTGACCAAGACAAAGTAAACCGTGTAAAAACAAAAGGAAAACCGGGCATTACCAAAGAACAATTTAAATCCAACCCTATTTTCAACCCTATCAAAAAACACGGGAAAGAATTTGGCCAAGCCGCCAAAAAAAGTAGAATCTTTCGCTTTCTCGCCAATCGTTTCATGATGAGAGCAAAAGACGTAAGCACTGCCGGACGAGCAAACAAATTGCTCTTTGAAATTTTAGAAGAAGACCTCCTCAATGAAAGAGGAGAAAGAACCGTTGAAAATGGTTTAAACACCAAAGAAGGGGTCAGCCTATTAGTAGGTTTTGAAGGAAACAGAACCAAACCACTTGAAAAAACATTGAAGATAAACGGAAAATGGGATGCCAAATCAGAAACGTTTAACCTCTCAAGCCTTTCATTACTGGAAGATATTGAATGGCCCGAAACAGCCTCAAAAGTACATTTGGCAGTAGCGAAATCCAATTGGGATTACATAAACGATACCTTTGAAACCGCTTACAGCGAAGAAGTTGTTTTCGACAAAGAAGATAAAACAATTGACATTACACTGAAACCTGAGAAACTAAAAGGTAACCAATTAGTCCTTCTATTTGTTTTTATTGGCTTTTCAGAAAACTACAAAAAGAAAATCAGACCACTCAAACGAAGTTTCAATTCCGTCACCATCCAACAAATCCTAAAACACAACCCAAAATAAGCTGTATCCGCTTAATCTGCGAAATAGAGGTAAAAAAAATAACTCCAAAACAATTAGTGTAATTCGCAGAAAAAAACTCGCCACAATACTATTCAAATAATTTGCGAATTTGCGGTAAAAAAATCATCCCATCATCTGATACTCTTTCAAAAGTGCCTCCCAGACAACCCGTTGCTCATAACGCTCCTCAATCATCAAACGAGCCTTATTCGTTAACCGCTCCCGCAACGCCTCATCCGAAAGCATTAGCTCCATGGCCTCTAGAAGTGCCTGTTCCGACTTAACAGGAACAATAATTCCATTCTCACCCGGAACTATAATTTCATTACAACCATTGATGTCCGAAACAATAGAAGGCAATTCCATCGCACCCGCCTGCATCACCACATTCGGAAAACCCTCCCGATAACTCGGAAATACCAAACAATCGGAAATAGCCAAATAAGGCCGAACATCCGATTGATAACCCACCGAAAGGATACCTGAACAATGCGTAATCGCCTCCAAAGTAGAATGATCCAAGGGATCCAAATCACTCTCCAAAGGCCCAACCAATAGAAATTTTGCCTGCGGATAGGTAATACGTAATTTCGTAAAAGCACTTACCGCTTCGTTTATACCTTTGTCGGAAACCAAACGACCCACAAATACAAAAACAAAATCAGTGTCAAGCAGCTGCAAGGACTCGCGTAAAGCTACTTTCTGTGCAAAAGAAAAATGGGCTTTAGAAAAATAGGACGTATCAATACCGTTTGAACTACCATTTGCCAACACTTTTATCTTTTGAGGGCTCGTAAAGTGAAGATCCAAAATAATTTTTTTTAACCCTTCAGAATTAGGTAAAACAAGTGTGGCACATCGATAAGTCAATTTTTCAACGAAATCAAGTAATTTTCTCTTTTTACCAACAGCTTCTAACAGTGGTAATCCAGCTACGGTGTGCAACCGATGAGGAACACCTGCCAATTTAGCGGCTAACATCCCAACGATTCCGGCTTTAGGTGTGTGCGTATGAACAATGTGCGGTTTGGTTTTTAAGAAATAGAGCCATAATTTAAACATTGCCCAAACATCTTTGTGTGGTGTGATTTTTCGGGTCATCTCGATAGAATGTGTGGTTACACCTTCACGTTCTCCAATTTTTTCAAGGTATTCTTTTTCAGAAGAAATGGCTATAACCTCAAAATAATCCTTCATAAAACGCAACTGCCCCGGCAATAACTTATCGAGAGAGAGAGGAATGGTGGTGATGCGGATGAGTTTTTTCATATAAGATGTTTTACATTATTTTTAACCATCCTATATTTCCCGCTTTTTTCTGAGGGAATATCAGTAACATATTCAATATTGATTTTCATCTTACTACCTACCCTAGCCACCCAGTTTTTTAAGAAAATTTCTTCAATTTTAGTATTGAAAATTTCATCATCCTTTTGAACAAATATCTTTATTTCGTTTAAATTATTTTGTAGCACTTGAAACTTTATAATACCATAAGTATCCTTTAAAGTGTTAGAAATATTTCCAAGATTAATTTTTCCATTTTCAGGAGAATAAACATAGTCGTCAATCCTACCTAAAATCTCTTTAACCAAAGGATTTTTATTGTTACAACCACACTCTTTTCCTTCATCTTCCAAGATGATTGAATCTCCAATATCGTATCGAATTAATGGCGTACCCGATGTTGTAAAAGAAGTAACCACCAAGCGACCGGAATTTACAGGCAAATCATTTTCATCTAAAACCTCAAAAACACCACTCTGAAGTTCCAAATGCAGACTTCCTCTTTCGCATTCAAAGATAAATGGAGCTCCTTCGGAAGAAGCATATTGGTCATACATTTTGGTTTTAAAAAATCGACAAATATTCTCTCGCATTTCTTCTGAAATAGACTCTGCCGTTGGAAATACTGCTTTGATTGTATTCTCAGGAAAATCATAGTTGTTTTTTAATCCACATTTTGCTATTTCCAAAATGGTTGATGGAAAACCAACCAAATATTCAGGTTTAAAACTAATTAAATCTTCTACATAATATTTTAGATAGTTTTCTTTGACATGAAAAGTAGAGTAATATCGCACTTTATAAAACAAATCATACTTCCAAAATCGATTTTTACGTATATCTTTTTGTGTAATTAAATCTTTTCCTGAAAACCATGCCGTTTTTTTTCCGAGTTTGTAACCAAATCTAGATCTAAAATCATCTAGCATAGCAAATCGTTCTTGCATATTGTCTTTTGAAAAAAGTACCACTAAAGACTTTCCTGTAGTACCTCCTGTTTTAGATATAATTCCTTCATTTTTAGACAATGTATATACATTCTTTATCTCCTTTCTTAGATCTTCTTTACTTACAATTGGTAAACTTAAAATTTCATTTAAAGTAACTTTTGGGTATTTTGAATAGAAACTTGATTTAGCAATTGCACTTTCCAAAAAATCTCCAAACCTCTTTTTCTGAATTGTCTTTAATTCTTCCAAGCTCAAATTATGATTTTCTAAAAACTGTTTTCTGTAAGTTCTATATGTATAACCATACCTTTCTTTGTATGCCATATAATTAAATATAGAAATTAGAATTCCTTGAAAAAAATTAGGCAATATTTTATATAGTTTATCTTTCATTTTTAAAATAAATTAAAATATCAAACAGAAATTTAAAATTATAAACCAATTTTCTAAATACTTCTTTATTTTTTAATTTGATTTTCTTGTCAAGGTAATAAAGATTTTGACTTTTTAATTCACTTATTAAATTATTTATTTCCTCCCTGCTAAAGCCGTATTTATAGGCTTGAAAAACAATGTTCACATTGATTCTTGACATTCTATCATTAAAATAATCGACGTCTAGTTTGTTGCTACTTACAGTTGCACTGAATAATTTTACTGATGTGGCTACATGAAACAAATCATGAACTAATTTTTGCTTAACTGATTTATTTTTATTTCTAGTAATAGAACCTTCTGTTTGAACAAACTTTTCTAAACTAATATTTCCTGTACATAATACCTTCTTTGCATAGAAGAAAGCTCTTGTATTAAATTCAAAATCCTCTATGTACATTTTTTCTTTAAACCTTAGCTTATAAGAATTTAAAAAATCTCGGTTATAAATTTTGTTACAAACAGACGGAATATTTTTTTCAGTTAAATAATAATCAATTCCGGATTTAAAATCAGTTAGTTCAGATGGTTTAAACGAAGTTAGTAAGGAAAATGTTGGTGAAACATTATTGGCAGCTAATTCAATAACATCAAATAAAACTTGTCCATATTTAGTAGAAACTTGCATTAAACTGTCTTGTTCTAATAAATCGTCAGAATCCAAAAAAATTAAATAGTCATTACTTGCATTATCAATTCCCGAATTTCTTGCACCACCTAATCCTTTATTTTCTTGGCTTATTATTTTGACATTTGATCTACCTACACAGTAATTATGTGCTATCTCTTCAGAGTTATCTGACGAACCATCATTTATTAAAATTACTTCATATTTTTCAGATGGATAATCTTGAATAAATACAGACTCTAAACATCGCTCAATATACTGCGTAACATTATACATAGGTATGATTATAGAGAACGTCATAGTAGTAGTATTATAAATTAATTAAAAATAAAAAGTTAAGATAAGCAAACGTTTCTGCAATACGTTAGTATAAAAAATGTTATCATGCCAGCGGGTTTGAAATATAATCTAAGAAGTAAGTTAACATAAAATAAATAAGTATAATTTTTCCAATCAACTGATGCTGCTTTGCAAAATAATGGTTTTTGAGTAACGGATATAGGATTATAATTGCTAACATGAACCAAGATAAATAAGCAAATCGGTTGTTAAAATTGGCTCTGATAATTAAAATCCAAAACCCATTAACAATTAAATAAATGGCAAATAGTTGTTTATAGAATTTATCATCAAATTTTTTCTTCACAATAAAATACCATCCTGCAAAAACGCCCGATGCACTGTAAATTAAAAAATCCCATCGGAATCCGAGTTTTAAAATGGCTCCTTCACTCTTTTCATTAAACTCACCCAGATACACACTAACCCTCTGGTCTTCTTCACCAAAAAGAATTAAAAAAAAGTTTTCTAAAAAACTTCCCAAAGCCAAAGAAATAGGAATACAAAGCAACCAAAAATAAATATATTTTCTTGTATCTAAATAAAACAAAGAAATTATATATGCTATTGATGGAATAATCATCGATTTGTGAAAAGATAAAGCCAATAATATCAAGATGACAGTAAAAACTTTTTTATTGCTTGAAATACCTAATAAAAATAATGAAGTGGCTATTCCGTTTCTAATTCCATTTGTCCCATAAGCCCAAAATGAAAAAGATATAACCAGCATAAAAAAAGCATAAAACCAATATTCTTTAAATAATCTCTTGGAAACAATATACAAAGGAAATATATAAAGAAATGCACATACTAAAAAGAAAGTTGACAAACTCATCCAAACAGAGCATATTCTCATAAATTCATTAAACACATAATCTTTGATGATTTTGGGGTAAATTCCCAGTGAATAATCATTGAACGATTTAGCATAAACAACCATATCTCCAAATCGAAAATTCAACGGACGTAAACCCATGTAGAACAACACAAAGACAAAAATAAAAAACCCAAAAGTATTTTTTCTTTTCAAATTATCTGAATCGTATATTGGTGTTTGAAAAGAGGTGACATAAACAATAAAAACCACCAATAACAAAATGTTATAGTAAACAGCTACATAGCTTTGTATGGGTATTATTGAATCCAATAGATTATTTATTTAGGATTAGTTATAAATCGATTCCATGTTTCCATCACGATTTTAGGACTAAATCGTTTAACATTTTGGATAGCATTCTTGCTCAATTCATTTCTTCGCTTTTCGTCATTCATCAACGTCAATAATCCCTCTGCTAATTGGTTTACATCATCATTTTTTACAATAATGCTGTCGCTGTTATTTGTCAAAATGGCTCGAGCACCTGAAGGACATTCAAACGAAACAACAGGTAATCCGTTTTGTAATGCTTCTAACAAAACCATTGGAAAGGTTTCATATCTTGAACTCATTACATAAATTGAAGACGTTGCCATCAATTGATTTACTTGATTAGTAGCCGGTAATAAAAAGAAAGAATCGGATAAATTATTTGTAACAATTAAATCCTGTAATTGGTCCTTGTCTTCTCCATTTCCATACACTTCAATCCTCCATCCGCTTATTTTTTTACTGTCAATTTTCCACGCCTCTAGTAATAAATCAAATCCTTTTTGATACGTTAGCCTTCCTAAAGCTATTATTTTATTTTCCTTTTCAGCAACCAAAGGTTTGTCACTTTCATTGAAAA
The DNA here is from genome assembly GCF_044339515.1 of Flavobacterium sp. Taxonomy (GTDB): domain Bacteria; phylum Bacteroidota; class Bacteroidia; order Flavobacteriales; family Flavobacteriaceae; genus Flavobacterium. The sequence continues at coordinate 36,645 of NZ_JBIIVK010000010.1, read as the reverse complement.
AATTGGGAATAATAATTCCGTTTTTTCTTTTAAAAAAGTCGTACTCTTCCTGATTGAGTAACACAACATAATTGTATTTATCTTCAATAAATTTAATACCTATTTTTTTAATTTTATAAAATAACTTTTTTAAAGCTGTCTTTTTCTGATAGCTCAAAAATGTACCGTAATAAGAGGTATGATACTCAAAAAAAGAAATACTTTTTTTTGTAATAAACGGCGTAATATACCTCGCTAAACCTAATGAAACAACAAAAACTGCCGTTGGGTTTTCAATCTCAATTATCTTTTTTAGTTTTTTATAATGATTAAAAAATTTAGAACGGTTTTCATGTGTAAAATAACTTATACTTTCATTATAGTCTATGCCTAAATCAATTAGTTTAACTTTAGAATTTAATGGAAAAAAGGGTAGTTTATTTTTTTGAGCAGTTGTAATAACCACGACATCATAATTATAATCTTCAACCCAATGATTCAATTTTTGGATTAAAATTTTTTCGGCACCTCCGTGTAAATAAATTTGATCGGTTATATATACTAACTTCATTCAATTATTTTTTTCAGTAATAAAACTATTGGTTATCTAAACAAATCAATTATTTTTTGCATTCTTTCCGCACCCACAATCGACATCATTTTCATTTTGGCAATATTTCGCCATCGTTTATGCGGAGCAATCCATGATTTAGCAAAATGATGAATGCACGCAGAATTTTCAGTTAACTCGATACGACCCGTTTTATAACTCTTAGGACAAAAATAATCATTCGGATAAAAAGCAACATAATCCATTATTTCCTGAAACTTGTTGTTCATCACAAATCCCTTTTGAAGCATTAAATCTGTAATGATTGAGGTATTAGAAGTCATTTCAAATTCTCCGTTATCTTTTACAAAAGGTTTATTGTGATAATACGCTAACATCTCGGTTGTCCAAACAGCTTCCTTTTCACTTGCCATAATACCAGTGGGTACAAAATCGTCATTTTCAAATCCGGAAAAAGCAGCGTGATGTAAAAAAGCATCCAATGGCTTTAATACTTCCACATCCGTGTCCATATAAATACCTCCGTGATATTTTAACGCGTGTAATCTACAAACATCTGATACAAAAGCAAATTTTCTGTTTTCCAATGCTTGCTTGGCAAAAATGTACTCATCTAAATTAAAATTCGATTCATTCCATTCGATGATTTCATATTCCGGTAAGTATTTCTTCCAAGAAGCAATACATTTTACAGCTAATTCCGGTAAAGGATTTCCGCCAAACCAACAATAGTGAATAATTTTGGGTATCATAATCTTTCCTTTAAAAAATTAGAGATTCGTTCATTGGCTAATCCGTCGCCATAAGGATTATGAGCTTTTGCCATGGCTTGATAGTGTGCTTCATTTTCCAATAAATCCAAGGCAGTGGTGGTAATCGTTTCAAAATCGGTACCCACTAATTTCACTGTTTTGGCTGCAACGGCTTCAGGACGCTCGGTGGTGTTGCGTAAAACCAAAACCGGTTTGCCTAACGAAGGAGCTTCTTCCTGCACACCGCCCGAATCAGAAATGATAAGATACGCATTTTTCATAGCCCACACAAATGAAGGATAATCAAGTGGTTCAACCAAATGAATATTTTTATAATTGGATAATATTCTATTAACAGGTTCCTGAACATTTGGATTCAAATGAACCGGAAACAAAATTTCCACTTCATCATGTTGGGCAATGCGAGCCAAGGCTTTGCAAATCGATTCAAAACCATCTCCAAAATTTTCACGACGGTGTGCAGTAACTAAAATTACTTTCTTTGAAAAATCAAGATTTGCCTTTAATTCGTCAATTTTGGGATTGACAAAATTAGTGTCTAATTTTTTTACAGTCCAAAAAAGAGAATCGATAACGGTGTTTCCGGTAATTAAGATGGTATGGTCTGCTACTTTTTCAGCCAATAAATTTTCTTTTGATAACTCGGTAGGTGCAAAATGATAATCGGCAATTTTACCGGTAATCTGACGGTTTATTTCTTCTGGAAAGGGTGAAAACTTATCAAAGGTGCGTAATCCCGCTTCCACGTGAGCTACTTTTATACCCCGATGAAAAGCCGCCCATGCCGTAATACTGGACGTAGTGGTATCACCATGAACCAAAACAATATCGGGAGCATAGTCTACCAAAACTTGATCGATGGCGATAAAAATTCGGCTACTTAATTCGTTAAGCGACTGATTGGGCTTCATGATATTCAAATCATAGTCCGGCGTAATTTCAAAAAATTGAAGCACCTGATCGAGCATTTCTCTATGTTGTGCGGTAACACACACTTTTACATCAAAGGCTGGCTCTTGTTTTAGTTCATGTACTAAGGAGCACATTTTTATAGCTTCGGGGCGTGTACCAAAACAAAGTAGTATCTTTTTTTTCATTTTGTGCTTTTAATCAGGTGCAAATTTAAACTTATATCAGGACAGTTTAAACTTTTTTTAACAATTAATGTTTTTTTTACATTCATTTTTGCTCAGAATGCAATCAACTGACTATCAAATAATCGATTTGTAATGAAAATTATTTTTTGAATTTTTCTTTCGCATTTTGAAGAATTCCTTGTGCAACATACACCAAATACTTCATCTCAGCGGTGTTTTTATAAATCAAGTAAATCACCAGATTCGTAATAACCAAACACAGGAATAGTTTAAAAAGAAGCCCACCTAACCCTTCAAAAGCAATCCAATGTGAAATACCAAACAGCATTCCTAGAATAAACAACAGAACTACTAAATATTTGAAGTATTTTATAAAATAGTCTTTGGCATTGAGCTTCAACGCTAGGGTAAACACGATATAGGGATCATACCACGAATTGGTCACGGCACGGGCAATGGCCATCGATAATAATATCCCGAATAGCCCAAAATAACTACCTAGCAAAAAAGACAACGCTACGTTAATGATGGCCGTGCCAATAACCAACCAACGACCGTATTTAAATAATCCGAAAGTACCTTTGAAAGTCCATACAGCATTTTGCATCCCAACCATGTAAAAATTTAGGGCTAAAATTAAAACTACATCAAAAGACAAAGTAAATGAATGACCAATCCAAACGGTAATAAAATCATTCACTAACACAATGAAACAAATGGAAGCAAGTCCATAAACCCAAAAATTAGCAAAATTCACAATATTGAAAATTTCTCTTTTTTTCTCTAAAGGTTCTTTCACATTCACATTGGCAATACTTCCCGTTAAACTGGCAAATACCTGCATAATTAAACCGGAAGCTAAACCGATTAATAAAGTATAATTGGATAACAAACCCACCGATTTTAGACCGGAAAAATAGTTTAGCACAATGTTGCTGGTATTGTTCACTAAGAGTCCGCCTATTTTAACCAACGCAGTGGATTTTAGATTGGACCAAATTTGATCTTTCACTTCTTTTTCAACTTCCGAATTTTTATACTGGCTTAAAAAAGGATAATGCTTTTTAACCAATTGCGACAGATATAAATTACCCCCTAATTGACATACCAACTGAATGGAAAGGTAGAGTAGAAAGTTTTGAAACAAAACCAACGAAAGAATCTGTAAACTGTTTTGGATGATAAAAACAACAATGTTTCGTTTGGAAATCACATAACCCTTTTGGTCGGCCTGAAACAAACTGATTTTATAGTAAAAAAAATAGGAAGCTACCGTATTAAACAAAAACAACAGGTAAATGACGTGTAAATCGCTGGCTAATTGTGGTGGTGGATTATCTACAATTTGGGTAAGAAAAGGTAAAACACATAGGCCCAAAAAAGCTACTATACCGGCAATAACTAAATAAACTTTTTTAAAGAATCGAACTAAGGCTGCTATTTTTTCCTCGCTTTTTTCTGCCAGGGGTTTGTAGAGAGCATACAGAATGGCACTTGAAATCCCCAATTCTGCTAACGACAACATGGTTAAAATACTGGTAAACAATCCATTTACACCTAAATACTCAATTGCAAGGTACTGTATGAAAATGGTTCGACTAACAAAGCCCAATATCATCTGAGTTACTTGCGTAAGTAAACCAAAAGAGATGTTTTTTACGGAATTACTTATTCGGGAATTGTTGTTCATTTATTATGTTCAATTTACATTATAGTAAACTATATCAATTTTAATTAGGCTGCAAATATATGCTATTGGTTTTATACATAAAAAAAGGATACTATTACAGTATCCTTTTTTAATCTAAAAAAAACAAAATTATTTTTTTATCACTTTTAGAGATTCTCTCATTCTACCTTGTGTAACAATAACATTGTAGATTCCGGCTGGATATGAACTTCCAAATTTAAATTTATTTAGTTCATTAAAATTAATTTCTTTGTAATCAATATTTCTGCCAAACATATCATACACACTTACTAATATGGTTTCTTCTGAATCAGTTTTTAGTTCAATTGTGAAATCTTCAGCATATGGGTTTGGAATGCTTTTTACTTTAATTTCAAAATTTGTTTCACTTTGACGAAATTCAATTGTGGCAGGAGTGGTAATTTCACATTCAGGACCATACGGGCCAAATTCTCCATTTATACCATAACATACATCTATCAAATAAGTAGTATTTGCTTGTATACCAACGAAACTTGATGACCTTAATTGACATCTTGAAAAACCATGTGGGTTCTCATAATCATCTAGAAATGTTCCATCAAGATTACGTAACCTAAATTTGTAACGATTATTATGACCTGCTGGAATAGATAAATTAGTTACCTTAATCGCTTGTATAATATCGTCCGAATCTCCAATTTGTATGTTACAGAATTGTCCTTGAACTTGAGTAGTCGGGTAAGGAGGAGTTTTTACAACACAGCTAATCCAATAAGGTTGCCAAACACCATTTACTCTTGCAGCGACTCTAATCGTGTATTCAGTATCAAATGTTGTGAAACCTATAAAACTTGAATTCAATAAGCTTAATGTTCTACCTACAGTTTCGAATACCATTGGACTAACACCTTCTTTAGTAATTTCCCATCTATATCTATTAGCCCCAGCTACTATATCAGCATATATACTGTTAGTAATATTTTGAAGTGTACTTCCACATTGAGAATCTACCACTTTTGTTAATAATGATTTAAAAACAATTCTAAACCGAGTTGCATCTGTGGCAAAATTTATTGTGACTTGATGAGGTAATGGATAAATAGTACCATTATCCCAAATAAAATAAGGTTGAGTATCAAACATTCCATCTTGCTCTGCAGTAAAAGTAAAATCTGTTATTTGATTATTTGTATTTTCTCTTAAATATAATTGAAATTGATCATTAATATTAAAATTTGCTACATTTCTCCCTTGAATGATAAGTTGTTCAGTTGAAGAGGGAGCCAACGAAAGAACTTCAAATGCAGGATTTGTATTAGAATTACGTTGAGCATCAAACAATCTATCATTTGATCCATTTGTCGGACATTCTGATGTAGTCGTTGTACATCCAGCATAACCAATTAAGGTTTGTCTGAACGGAGCATTGGGATTTGTTCCATCTCCCTCAACTAAATTAATCCATATTCTGTGTCTTTCAGGAGCTGACAAGATTGTATTTTGATTTTCAGCACTTCTAAATTGTTGTTCGCTACCCCCATCATCAGAAGTTCTCATGTCCTCAGTAAAGGTTATGTTTCCGTTGTTTAGTCCTCTGATAAAAAAAGCAGTACCCATTCGGATTTTACCATTGGGAATAGCATAAATATTCTGATTTAAATTAGATGGATTAGCATCTAATGTAATATTTCTTCCTGCTGAAACTCCCCCTAACAAATTATAAGTTGAATAATCATTTGCTGTAAAATTAAATGTCTGAGTTCCAGGTACTCCAGTGGAAGCTTCCGTATTTCTTGTCCATAACAAGATTGGCCCTCCTATTACATTTGCATTGGCTGTATCCATTAAAAAAGCATCGGCATCTAAAAAATCATCATAAGGGTTTCCTATTAAATTGGGTGCATTTCCTATAATTGGAGTTTGAATAGTTCCAGAGTTAGCTATACCGGTAAAGGTTTGATTATATTGACCAGCAGGTAAAGGAGGAAAGAGAACCTCAATTGGATTTCCAAAAACACCATTTCCAACAACTGTTTCTACATAACCTCTTCCTGGAACCATAATATGGCTTGGTGGAATGAACTGCCACGAAGAAGTAGAAGAATTATATTGATGTTGATTGTAAGCTGAAGACGGATGAGTAGAACCTATATCTTGACCCGAAACTGGCGATGATATAAACATACTTGCATATTGTTTTACATGAAAAGTAGTTCTTGTAATATTTTCCCCACCCAAAATTGAATTATTATCTTGAACACCATTTTCTTTATAATAAAATGATCCGCCATCTTCTAATGTGATTTTTTGCTTTATATCTTCATCAAGTAAATTGTTTACTTTCACTAAAGCTCCATTTTTAATAATTATTGAAAACCCATTATCAATAATCAATTCTTTTGCTTCTAAATAATTTGTGATAATTAAATCCGCTTTAATAATGGCGGTTTTTTCCTTATTTGGAAATCCTTTACTCCACGTACCGTTCCAAACTGTAGTTCTAGATTCTTGTTGTTCCATACCTGGAGGTGCGGGAACCAATTCCTGTGAATTAATGGTGTTGATACTGAAGAGCATAACACAAATTGAAATCAAAATGCTACTTTTTTTCATAAATTAAGAATTAAGGTTACTAAAAATAATTATTACCGCTTCACAAACTTTACTTGCTCAACACCGTCACCATGATCAACACGTAAAAAGTAAACCCCATTAGCCAAATGACTGACCGGAATGGAAATTTCATTTTGAGTAAATTGATTTTCGAGTACTAACTGTCCTAAACTGTTGTAAATAAATAGTTTGTTTACTTCTGTGGTGGTATTTTGTAATGAAATCGTGAGTTGATCTACAACAGGATTCGGATAAATAAGTAGGTCACTTTTACTATCCTCTTTTATCGATAAAAGGCACGGCTCCCCATAGGGTGTAGGAGAAGTTATATAAACTGTTTGATAGGTGTCATAGTCAATAGTAGTCCCCCAATTATAGAGTTGTCCATCACTGTTATAAGCATAGAATAATCCTCTCATTCCAATGTCAACCCAGTTAGTTTGACTACCCAATTGCTGAGGAGTGAATTGACTTCCACTTAAACCTAAACCCAAAAGCCCTGAAAAATTTTGTCCCCAAAGCCAAACTGTTCCATCCAATTTTAAACCAATAATATCCCTTTCAGTAGATCTAACTTTTATCCAATCGGAATCTGTCCCTACTTGAACAGGGCCGTGTTCATAATCATTTGTATCCGGAAAACCATTTCCATAAAACCCTGTATATAAAGAATTGGGATTTGGGCCCCAAGTCCATAAGGTACCATTACTTTTTATAGCAAAATAGGGTCCGTTTTCAGCAAAAACATCTATCCAATCAGTATCTGTGCCTACTTGTTGAGGCAGTGCTCCATTCGAATTAATAGCAAAAGAATACCAAGCAGCCCTTCCCCATGCCCATAATGTTCCATCGGTTTTAATGGCTAAACTAGCACTACTGGAACAAAATATTTTTGACCAATTACTATCAACACCTACCTGCGTTGGAACAAGAATATGTCCGGCGGTACTGTTTAAACCCAATTGATGAACATCGTTTCTTCCCCATGCCCAGAGTGTTCCATCAGCTTTGATTCCTAAAGAATGAGCTTGATACCCAGCCACTTCTATCCAATGTTCGGTACTTACTAATATTGGTGATGTGTAAAAGTTTTGAGAGCCAATTGTTCCATTACCTATCTGACCATTTGTACCAAAACCCCAAGCCCACAATTCACCATTCGTTTTAATAAACAACTGGTGACCGATTGCACTGTATTTTTGTGACCAATCGGAATCAGTCCCAATTTGATTAAAAGGCATAAAAACTAAAGGGCTACCTACTGGAAAACCAAAACCGGTATAAAATCCTGCGTATCCCCAATACCACAAAGTGCCATCCGGTAAAACGGTATAACCGGGGTAGCGTAAAGAACCAAAACATTGAGCCTGGCTAAAGCTGTAAACAAATAAAAAAAGGTAAAGTAATTTTCTTTTCATGTGGCAGAAATTAATTTCTGCACTAAGTTAAGAAAAATTTTGTCAGAAAAAAAAGATTAAAGTTAAAAAAACGTCATACTATGGTAAAGTTGAAACACTCCGCAAAGCAAACCCTTGAGTAAACGGTAAAATGTCAAATTCTTGCGAATGTATCCCAATCGCTTTCGTATCACCTTGCGAAAAATCGATAGCACCGTCTCGGCGGGTGACTTTCATAAGGTATTGAAGGGCTTTATCAGTGGCTTGTATACATTCGTTTTCTATAGAAGTGATAGAAGAAGCATTCGTTAAAAACCAACTCAATGTAGCAGTTGTTGAAGAATCTGAATTGGAATTATCTTGCATAATTAACCATCCCCAAGAACCATTCTCTCGCTGAAAACGCAACGCCATACGGGCAAATTGTTCCACCCATTGGGTCATTTCTTTCTTTCTGGGGTGTTCATTGTCTAACGCTCGCCATGCATCAATCAAACCAATGGCATACCAACCCAATCCTCTTCCCCATCCAAACAAACCTACTGGTAGTTTAGTTTGCGTAGCATACGTATGACACGGTATAAATTGATTAGGATACATTCCGTAAGCATTAAATTCTTCCAATTGAGCAATAGCTAACTCAACTGCTTCTGGCACCTGAAACTTTTGCCCGTATTCAATTAAAAAAGGACAAATAAACCCAATCGTATCCACATAACGGAATTTTTGAGTATGTCTTTTGTAAGTGACTGAGGAATGATTACCTTTCAATTCTTTAATCAAATTCCACAAACTGTCATATGCCGGTTTTAGTTTTTCATGATTTAACCAAGGAGTTTGAATAAAAGCATAGCCTAAAATTACGCCATCACTTTCAGTAATGGGATTTACCCAGTTACCATCAGATTTAATTTTTCGTTTTATATAGTTTTCAATCTGTATCTTGGTATTTTCTTTTTTAGTTTGCGAAAATTCTGCGGTAAGCCCCAAAACCAATGCCGCTTCTTGCCAATGCTGAATAGAATCCCGTTTGTAGTTCCCACGTAAGATATCAATGATAATCAATCGATTGTTATCAGTCAATTTGATAGTTGGTGTGTTTTTTAACCATTGCAGTGATTTTTGAGTAACTACTGATTGCCATTGCCTTTTATCAGTAACCCGACCAATTTTGATACGACTCTGCCATGTATTGAATTGTGGAATCCAATCGATAAGCAATACTAAAACAACAAGAGCAATAAGGAGGAGAATGATAATCATAGCTTTCTTTTTTGGTTTGATAATCTACTACTCAGAAACAATTTTCTCTGGTTGACTTTCAGATAGTATTTTTTCTTTTATTTCAAATTCAGAAGTAACTTTTTGCTGTACTAATTGATTAAAGAAGATGGAAAATTTTCTCGCACCTTTGTAATTCAAATGATCAAAATCGCCAAACTCTTGATTGGATAACGGAAAATCAATACAATCCAAATATGGTATCGTGCTAAAATGCTTTTTCCGAATAGAATCAAATGCTTTTTTATCATACGTTTCTCTTAAAACAGTATGCACAGGCGTTCGGTAGAATATCAATTGAATATTTTGATCTTTACACCATTGCACAATTTTTTTTAAATAGGTAAGATTAATTTCAGAAATACCATTCCCTCTTTCTTTCACTATAGTTTGAATATAATTCACTCGAATCAACGAATCTGTTTTTTCACGCTCCAAATAAAGGTAGTCACCCCAATAGGTCTCCGGTCTAATTTTACCTTTGTACTTAACCAAATCGACCATGTTATTTTTCAAAAGTAATTGTTCCGATTGCAGAACTGCTTTTGGATTTGCTTTCCAAAGTATTTTTTTTTCTTCAAAATCCATAGCAAAGAAATAGGCAGGATACTTATCGTTTATAAACACGGCATCAAACGTCCATTCATCCATTTTTTTCTCCAATTGATTGTTAGAAAACGACAAATAAACCGTTTTTAAATTTGGATTTACTTCAATCAGTTTTTTGAGTTTGGTAAAAGTGTAAAAATAGGCTTCTCCTCCTTGACTTAAGTTCTTGGTATTAGCGATTAAACTGTCGTTTAAACCACACTCCGGTTGCGAATGCCCTAATACTATGTTTTCAATAGAAGCATCAAGTCTATACCGTTCCGGATTTTTCTTTTGCTGAACAATAAAAGCACGAATTACTACTATAACTAAAAGTAGAAGAACAATGAAAGCTGTACATTTTAGTAAAAAAATTTTCATTTAATTAGAATTAATAGCTTCGTTTAACAACAAGGTATATTTTTTTGCTCCGGTTGCATTTAGATGATCATCATTACTAAAATCTTTTAGAATAAAAAGTGACGAATCTTCAAGATCCAAATACTTTATCTTTGAATAAGTTACCAAACTGTCAATGTATTTTTTTCGATAACTATCTTTTAAAACTGATTTATGATTACGATAGGTTTCATACAAAGGAGTGGAAACAATATAGACAGACAAACCTTTTTTAATTGAATAGTTAATCATAGCATCAAGTCTTTTTTTATTTTTAATTCTTGATTGTTCTGAATCCTCTTGATGTCTATTTTTTAATCTTTCACTTGCTGTTTTAAAAATATGAACAGAATCATAATTTAATGGTAAAAAATCATTTGTGTAATTTTCTTCAACAAAACCAAATTTATTAATCTTTTGCTTTTTAGTAGCACCTTTTAAGCTATTCATTAAATTCAGGTTAAAAAAATCAGTATTTGACGAATACAAGGATACCCTATTCAAAGGTTTTATGGGATAAATTTCTACTTGATGATATATATAATACCAAGGTAGTCGAAAATAAGTTTTATCATTTTCTATATCCAACCGATGATAATCCAGTTCTATTATAATGTTTTTTAAATTTTTCATTTTGTCCACATAATGAAATAAAAGGGCTGAATCTAATTGAATATCCTGAGATCCAAATGACAAGTTTGATGTTAAGTTGTCAAAATATTTTGGATTTATACCATTTTGACTATGAGAAGTTACTAAAACTAGCGTCTCAATTTTGTCTATATTTTGTTGTTGAAAATCAGCTTTAATTTTAAAAGCGTTTTCTACATTTCTAAAATAAATTTCCAACCCAACTGCAAGAACTACAATGGGTATAAAAAATATAATAAGTTTTAATGAGAATACTTTCATTTGTTTAAAATTGAAAATAAATAAATTCTTGTTCTTTTCCCATAAAAAAGAATATCAAAAAGATAATCACATAATAAAACCCCCATCGCAAAGGCCTTTTCCATCTTGAACCAAGGGCTTCAAGGGCATAGGCTTCGCCTCTTCCCACCCATTCTACAGTCATAAAAAAAGCCAATAAGCCAAAAAGGGAAAAGGGAAGAATCGTTGGAACACTCAATAAACTTGACGTAAATATTCCTTTAATATAACTAAAGGCATGCGTTATATTGTCGGCTCGAAAGAAAATCCAAGCAAAAACAGTTAAGCTAAAGGTGGTTAAAATAGCAAAGAAATCCCTGGCCGAAGGTAATAATTTACCCATAGCAACCACTTCAAGGTTATTCCTGTTTTTATTGGCAAGTAATAAAGGTAAAAAATACAATGCATTCAAAAATCCCCAAACGATAAAAGTCCAATTGGCTCCGTGCCAAAAACCGCTGACAATGAAAATAATAAATGTATTTCTGATTTTCATGTTCATACCCCCCTGACTTCCGCCCAACGGGATATAAAGATAATCTCTAAACCACGTGGAGAGCGAAATGTGCCAACGCCGCCAAAATTCAGCAATGTCTCTTGAAAAATAGGGAAAGGCAAAATTTCGCATCAAATCAAAACCAAACAACCGTGAAGTACCAATAGCAATATCTGAATATCCTGAAAAATCACCATAGATTTGAAACGTAAAAAACAACGCTCCCAACACCAAAGTGCTTCCGGAATGTGAATCTGAGTTATTAAAAATCATATTGGCATACTCGGCACAATTGTCGGCTATGACAATTTTCTTGAATAATCCCCATAAAATTTGGCGTAAACCATCAATAGCTAGTGTATAATTAAATTCTCTTTTTTTATAAAATTGAGGAAGTAAATGGGTAGCTCGTTCAATGGGTCCTGCTACTAATTGAGGAAAGAAACTCACAAAGGCCGAAAAAGCAACAAAATCTGTAGTAGGCACTAATTTTCGACGGTACACATCAATGGAATAACTCATGGTTTGAAAAGTATAGAAACTAATTCCAACCGGAAGAATGATTTCTAACATACCTGCTTTGATTGGCATCCCTAAAAAAGTAAAGGCTGTAACAAAATTGTCTAAAAAGAAATTATAATATTTAAAAAAACCAAGAAACCCGAGGTTGACAATAATACTTATCCAAAGTAAAATTTTTCGTTTGGTTTGATTCTCCTGTTTTAATAATCCAACCCCAACAAGGTAGTCAACCACTGTACTAAAAAGAATTAACGAAAGAAATTGAGTGTCCCACCAGCCGTAAAAAACATAACTGGCAACAACAATCAAGAGATTTTGCAATTTCAGGTTGCGGTTGGTCACAAACCAATACAGTACAAAAACGATTGGCAAAAAAATGGCGAAATCAATGGAATTGAATAGCATATCTTTTATTTTTCAATTAAATCATAAAGAATTTTTAATTCTTGTTCGTTATTAATTTGGGAAGTACTTAAATTCTGCCTAAGTTGTTCTCCAATTTTGTTATTTTCAATCAATTGTATAATTCCTTCAGCAATGGCTTCAGCATTCAAATCAACAATATAGCCATTTTCAAGATGCGTAAGCTGGTCAGAAACGGTTGGAAAATTGGTGGCTAAAATAATTTTTTGCAAAATTTTTGCTTCTTCAGACGCACGAGATTTCCCTTCAAATCGAGAAGTTTGTGCATAAAGGGTTGCTTTTTGCAAATAAGGATAGGGGTTTTCCTTTTGACCAAGTAGAAAAAAATTTTCAGTAATATGCAAACGATTGATTTGTTGTTGCAATTCGTTTCGCAAATTCCCTTCACCCAACACATACCACTTAATAGCATATCCTTTTTGAACCAAAATAGAACAAGCGGCTATGGCTAAATCAAAACCTTTTTGTGGATACAATCGCCCGACAGATACAATAGTGATTCCTGAAAAATCCTCTTGAATTGGTTCTTCTGCCATCACTTTAATCGTGTCTAAAGAAAAAACACTTTGCATCGTCCCAATTTGAATAGGTAAATCGGAAAAAAGTTTATGTAGAATAGCTTCACAAGATTGAGAAACAGTCAACAAAGCCGTTAATTGTTTAAAATAGGGTCGATCTAAGGCGGGATCCATGCCCAACTTAGCATAATCATTCCGAATAAAAGCTATTTTTTTGGTGGCACTCACTTTATCCACATTATAACAATTCGGAATATTCTCAAGGTAACTGATGGCTACATCATACTTTTGAGGAAGCTTAGGCAAACATATCCGCAAAGCACGCCACAATTTTTGGTCTTTAATCGTAGGAACTGATTCGTTTTTCACATAAAAAAAATAAACCAAACGAGCTAAAATAATATCCAATCGAAATCCGGTTAAGCTTTTTAAAACAGCTGCCTTAATCGACATATCAAAGTAAGGAATCTCCTTAGGAGCGGGTAACAAATGAACTTGATTGGGTAATTTTTTTAAAAAAACACCTTCGTTTTTCATCAAAAGCAAATCTACATCATACCGCTCATAATCAAACACTTGCAACAAGGAAACAAGAGCATTTTCTGCTCCTCCGCAATGAAGATTATTAATGATAAAAAGTATTTTCTTTTTACTACTAAGCATGAATAAGTGCGTATAATTTTTCTATTTCTAATTCAGAATCAATTGGTTCACTAGACAAATTTAACATTAAATCGTTCTGAATGGTTGTATTTTGATAGATTTTAAAAATTTCTTCTGCCAAATTCGCAGGATCCATTGGTGAAATAATACCATTTTTTTGATGAATAATTTGGTCTTTAGCGGTATCAAAATCAGTTACTACAATAGGTTTTTGAAGAATCTTCGCTTCATCAATCGCTATCGACTTACCTTCATAACGTGAGGGTTGCACATACAAATGAGCTCGCTTAACAAACGAATAAGGATTAGCTTTTAATCCTAAAAATACAAATTGATTTTGTAAACCATTGGCGGCTACTTGTTCTTCCAAGTTTTTGCGTTCATTGCCATCTCCAATCAAAACCCATTGAAGTTCAAGGCCTTTATTAACCAAAAGTTGACAAGCTTCTACAGCCATATCACAGCCTTTTTCATAACTCAACCGGGCTACGGTGATGATAGTAAACTTAGTCCAGTCCAAGGCAACATCAGGTTCTTCTTCTGCTAATTGACGAACCAAACCGGCTGAAACTATATTATGAATAAGCTTAAATTTAGAATGAAAAGCTGGAAAATTTACTTTTAAATCGGCAGCACACTCTTGCGAAACGGTTACAACAAAATCCAGTTTTGAAAAATAAGCTAAATCAAAAGAAGGTTGCATTCCGGACTTAGAATAATTCGTATGAATCCATCCTATTTTTTGAGTCGCTCGTACTTTATCAACCACAAAATAATTGGATGATTTTTCTAAGAAACCAATGGCCGAATCATAGTTTTTTGCAATAACCGGAATGGCTTTACGGAGGTTTTTCCATGAAGATTGCTCGGCATATCCTTTGTTGGTTATAAATTTATTTTTTAGGGTATAGACAAGACGATGAAAAATCAGACTTAAATTTCCTGTCTTTAAAAACGTTAGGCACGAACGAAGCAAACCACTCGTAAATGTGGAATAATTTCCTTGAATGGAAAGCAAAGTAACTTGTTTTGGAATACTGGAAAGGAATAAGCCCTTAGGCTGAAAAGCGAGTAAATCAACTTCATAGTGGTCATAGTCAACTGTATTGAGCAAGTTAACGAGGCTTTTTTCCCCTCCTCCTGCATCCAAAGACGGTATGACAAACAGAAGCTTTTTCTTCATCTTAAACTATTTTTGCTAAATACTCACCGGCTTTATAAGACATGGATTGAATATGCGGTATTTGTTTAGATAAAATTTCACGAAGTGCTGCTTCATCACTTACTAATTCATCAAATTTTTGTATCAATTTTTGTGTATCCGCAATTTCGTTAATTCCTAAAACCAAGCGTTCGGTACCAAAAATATCTTTCGCAATTCCTTTTGACTTAACACTATAACCCAAGACCATGGTTGGAACATTATTAGAATATGCAGCTATGGTGGCATGGGTTCGGGCTCCAATAAAAAAACGCATTCGGGCTATATAGCCTTTGTATTGAATAGCGTTCAAAGTATCCGGCAACAAAATAACCCGGTTACTAGATTTAAAGTGATGATAAAATTCCTCTAAAATTTCATTATCATTATTCCCTTGAATCATAACATGAGGGGTTAAAGCTACTGTCATAGTAGTTGTATCCAAAATATACTGAATCAATTGGATAGAAGCTTCTTTAGACGCTTTATTTCTTTTATATACTAATGGACTGTAATTAAACCCAATGGTATTGCCTTCTTGCCAACCCTCCGGCAAAGGAAGTTCTTCTTTTTCCATCGTAAAAGCACCATCAGCACATAATTTCACATTTTGTATTCCTTTTTCAGTTAGGTTTTGAAAAGTCAATGTCTCTCTAACGAGTAATAAATCAAACGATTTTAAATCGGTTACTTTGGCAGGAGACAAGTCTTCACTTCCAATAGAAGCTCCCCAAAGAATTAATTTTTTACCGGCTTTTTTTATTTGCCTGTCCACTTCATAAAGCCAAGGTTGTTCACCATAACAATAGTTGTCACCTCCAATAGATAAAAATACATCATGGGTAGGAATGTGTTTAAAAATCTTTTGATAGTTAATACGGATGGCATAATTCTCATTTCCAAACAATTTCAGATTGAGCAAACTAACAAACCATTCAAAACTATACTTTTTAATTTCTACTCTACTGTCATCAAACAAATTGGTAATACCGGGCATATTCTTGTCTGATTCAAAATCTTGAGAAAGTAAACTAATCTCCGCATGGGGAATATACTTTTTGATAATGGGAATACCGGAACGAACAATAGCTTCACAACCTCTGTTTTTACTTCCTCCATGGAAAAATAATAGAATTTTCATATCTAATTTTATTTTTTATTTCTAAAAGCACTATAGCGAACTGCCAAAAATAGTGCGGTTATACTTTTACTTTTAATAGCGTTTAATAGAAATTGTTGGTATTTTGATTTATTTTGAAATAGTGGTTTTTCATATTTTTGAATAGAATTTTCAATGATAGGATGCGAAATCATTTTTTTAACATACCGCATTCCAAACCAAGAAGAAATCGATGGATTAGGCTCAAGATAAAGATTAACATATGACATGACACTCTCAACTAAACGGATAGATCGCCATTCTTCTATTTGTTTTGAACCATAATTTTTTTTTAAAAGTGATTCGTAATCAAAATGATAAACCTCTAAAGCTCTTTTAAAATAGTCTTTTTTTGATAAATCATGCGTAGCACTTCCTTCAATTTCTTTGTAAAGATAACCACTATAATTGGTGAAAAAAGCGGTGTTGGCTTTGTTAAATGCTTTTAAATTAAAAATACCATCTTCGCCTAAAGCAATACCAACAGGGAATTTAATATCAAATTGATGAACAAAGTCTTTTCGATAAATTTTATTCCAACAAGTGTTTAAAGAACTATTTTTTATAAAGGTTGGTAATAAAATAGAATCAATATAGCTCTTATCCAATACTTTTTCTGAGGAAAATGTTGATTTAACCTGAATAATATAACCTCCTTGCTCTTGCATAAAGTTAGATACCACAATGTCAACTTGATGTTGAACTGCCAACGTGTAGTGATGTTCAAAAAAATCAGCTGATATTGTATCATCCGCATCTACAAAACCGATGTATTCGCCTTGAGCTACTGTTATCCCGTTATTTCTGGCAACACTAACCCCTTGATTAGATTGATTAATTAGTGTAATCCGTGAATCAGTGGCTTGGTAAGAGGCAATAATTTGCGGACTGTTGTCTTGGGAACCATCGTTTACAAAAATGAATTCCAACCCGGCAAGAGTTTGACTTAAAAGCGATTCAATACACGCTTTAAGGTGTTTCTCGGCATTATAAACCGGTATGACAACAGATAGTTTTATCATCTGATTAAAGTGAATAATAATCCTTATACCATTCAACAAAAGCAGCAACACCTGCGTTAACATCAGTGTTGGGGTTATAGTTAAAATCGTTCTTTAAATCTTCAACATCAGCCCATGTTTTTTCTACATCACCGGGTTGCATTGGCAACAGTTCTTTGATTGCTTTTTTATTAGTAATTGTCTCAATGGCATCAATAAAATCCATTAACTTAACTGGTTTACTGTTCCCAATATTATACAATTTATAGGTTGTTGTAATGGTATCATCGCGAAATGCCTGAGCAATTTTTAACATGCCGCCTACAATATCATCCACATAGGTGAAATCTCTGGACAAATTGCCGTGATTAAAAACTTTTATTGGTTTATTGTTTAAAATCGCATCGGTAAACAAAAACATGGCCATATCAGGCCTTCCCCATGGACCATACACGGTAAAAAAACGCAACCCAATAGTTTGAATACCGAAAAGATGACTGTAGGTATGAGCCATTAATTCATTCGCTTTTTTGGTGGCAGCATACAAACTAATCGGATGATCTACAACATCATCAGTGGAAAATGGAATCTTTTCATTCAAGCCGTAAACACTGGAACTACTCGCATACATTAATTTCTTAACCCCATGATTCCGGCAACCTTCCAAAATAGATAAAAAACCACTCACATTACTGTCAACATATTGAAAAGGCTGTTCAAGACTGTACCGAACTCCGGCTTGAGCGGCTAAATTACAAACCAAATCAAACTTCTCATTCGCAAATAATGCATCAACAGCATCCTTATCTTCTAAATTGAGTTTTATAAAACTAAAATGTTGAGGGTGTTTTGAACCGGAATACAACGTATTATAAGTAAAAGAGGAAGCAGTAATTCCGAGTTGTTCCAAACGCCCAAATTTCAGATTAACATCATAATAGTCATTCAAATTATCTAATCCAACCACGGTATAACCGGCTGAAAGTAATTTCTCAGACAAATGATACCCAATAAAACCGGCCGCTCCCGTAACCAATACTTTCATATCTATTTGCTTTTAGGATAAATATTGCTTTTCGTAGTAACGCTGATATTCACCGGACGTAACACTGGAAAGCCATTCTTCATTGCTTAAAAACCATTCAATTGTCTTTTCCAAACCTTGCTCAAAGGTCACAGAGGGTTTCCAACCCAAGTCTTTATTAATTTTGGTAGCATCGATAGCATAACGCAAATCGTGACCGGGGCGGTCCTTTACATAGGTAATCAATTGTGCAGAGGTACCGACGGGTCGATTTAATTTAACATCCATCTTTTGACACAAAAGATGAACTAAATCTATATTTTTCCACTCGTTAAAACCGCCAATGTTGTAGGTTTCGTGATTTTTTCCTTGATGAAATACCAAGTCAATGGCAATCGCATGATCGATAACAAATAACCAATCACGGGTATAATTGCCATCACCGTAAACAGGCAATGGTTTGTTGTGAATAATATTATTGATGAACAACGGAATTAACTTTTCAGGAAAATGATTAGGTCCGTAATTATTTGAACAATTGGTGATTACATAAGGTAAACCATAAGTCTCACCATAGGCCCGTACAAAATGATCGGAGGCAGCTTTTGAAGCCGAATAAGGCGAATTAGGTTCATAAGAAGATGCTTCGGTAAACAAACCGGTAGCTCCTAATGTACCATATACTTCATCGGTTGAAATATGATAAAAACGTTTACCTTCAGTACTATCTTTCCAAATGGCTCGTGAAGCATTCAACAGATTCATCGTCCCGATTACGTTAGTCTTTACAAATGCCAACGGATCAGTGATGGAACGGTCAACGTGCGATTCAGCAGCCAAATGAATGACACCGTCAAACTGATGCTGTTGAAAAAGAGCATCAATAAAAGGGGCATCGGTAATATCACCTTTGATAAAGGTATAATGAGGTGCTTGCTCAATATCCTTAATATTTTCTAAATTACCGGCATAGGTCAAGGCATCCAAATTAAAAATTTGAACGTTAGGATAGTTGTTCACAAATCGTCTAACAACATGTGAACCAATAAACCCTGCCCCACCTGTAATTAAAATTTTTCTCATAAAACTACACTATTTTTATTCATTAAACCTACACCCACAACCCACAACCTACAACCTACAACCTACAACCTACAACCTACAACCCACAACCTACAACCTACAACCTACAACCTACAACCGACTATAGTCTCCCGTCTGCTTGTGTTGTTAAAATACCTTTCACATCATACACTACCGCATGTTCTTTTTTGATAGAATCAAAATCAAGTGTTAAAAATTCCTTATGTGCAACCCCCAAAACAATTCCGTCAAATTGCTCGTTTGTTAATTGATTCGAAAGGGTTAAACCATATTCGTGTTTCACTTCCGCTGCACTAGCCCATGGATCGTAAATAGAAACATCTATTCCATAATCAGATAACGCATGAATAACATCAACAATTTTAGTATTGCGAACATCCGGACAGTTTTCTTTAAAAGTTATTCCTAACATCAATACTCGGGCACTGTTAATCGTAATGCCTTTTTTTATCATTAGCTTGACTACCTGCGAGGCTACATACTCTCCCATACTGTCATTCAAACGTCTTCCGGCTAAAATTATTTCTGGATGATAACCGGCCTCTTGTGCTTTCTGTGCCAAATAATAAGGATCAACACCGATGCAATGACCACCTACTAAACCGGGTTTAAAAGGAAGAAAATTCCATTTAGTGCCGGCAGCTTTCAATACAGCTTGCGTATCTATGTTTAGAATATTAAATATTTTGGCCAATTCATTTACAAAGGCAATATTAATATCTCGTTGCGAATTTTCAATCACTTTTGCTGCTTCCGCCACTTTGATGGTGGGAGCTAAATGAGTTCCGGCGGTGATAACGGATTTATATAAATCGTCAACTTTTTTACCTATTTCAGGAGTAGAACCTGCTGTTACTTTTAGGATTTTTTCTACGGTATGCTCTTTATCGCCCGGATTAATTCGCTCAGGTGAATAACCGGCATAAAAATCAACATTAAACTGTAATCCACTGATTTTTTCTAAAACCGGTACACATTCCTCTTCAGTGACTCCCGGATAAACAGTCGATTCATAAACTACTATGTCACCCTTTTTCAAAACTTTTCCAACCGTCTCACTCGATTTATATAAAGGAGTTAAATCAGGTCGATTGTTTTTATCAACCGGTGTAGGAACCGTTACAATATAATAAGTACATTCAGCAATATCTTCCAAACGGGAGGAACAATAAAGTCCATCCTGAACCAAGGGTTGCTCAATTAAAACAGATTTCAATAACGCTTCATCCACCTCCAACGTCGTATCCAAACCCTGATTAAGTTCATCAATTCGTTTTTGGTTAATATCAAAACCTACCACTGGATATTTTGTTGCAAAAAGCCTCGCCAAGGGCAATCCAACATATCCTAAACCGATTACAGCTATTTTTATATTCATCTTTCTGTTAATTTAAGAACCAATCGCTTGGTATTTAAAACCTATACGGGTTAATTTTTCTCTGTCTAATAAATTTCTACCGTCAAAAACAAAAGCAGGCTTATTCATATTGTCATAAATACGCTGCCAATCATAGTTTTTAAATTCATCCCATTCGGTAAGCACTGCAATAGCGTGAGCACCTTGACAAGCTTCATAAGGATCTGAAATTGCAGAAATTTGATCCGCATTTTCATTTTCTGTCCTGGAGTTTAAATAATTTAAATCCGATAAAACTTGTTTATAACTCACTTTAGGGTCAAAAACAACAATATTGGCTTGTTCAAACAATAAATTATCAGCCACATAAATAGCGGCCGACTCGCGTGTATCATTAGTATCCTTTTTGAAAGCCCAGCCCAAAAAAGTAATTTTTTTTCCGGCAACAGTATTGTAGAGCGTCGTAACAATTTTTTTTGAAAATCGGTTTTTCTGGTGATCGTTCATAATGATAACCTGCTCCCAATAATCAGCCACTTCGTTTAATCCGTACGATTTAGCAATGTAAACCAAATTTAAAATATCTTTTTGAAAACAAGAACCACCAAAACCAACAGAGGCTTTCAGAAACTTAGAACCAATTCTACTATCCATACCAATAGCCTTTGAAACTTCATTCACATCAGCACCCGTTTTTTCACACAGTTCAGAAATAGCATTGATAGACGATACCCGTTGAGCTAAAAAGGCATTAGCAACCAATTTTGATAATTCAGAAGACCAAACATTAGTGGTTAAGATTCGGTCTTTAGGAACCCAATTGGCATACACCTCCACCAAAGACTGAATGGCTTTTTCACCTTCCGGTGTCACTTCACCTCCAATTAAAACCCTATCAGGACTAAATAAGTCTTCGACCGCTGTACCTTCTGCCAAAAATTCAGGATTAGAAAGTATTTGATATTTAACACCATTACCTGTATTATGCAAAATGCTTTTAATCGCTTCAGCAGTTCTAACAGGTAAAGTAGATTTTTCAACTACAATTTTATCCGTTTTTGAAACACGGGCAATTTGACGAGCACATAACTCAATATATTTTAAATCAGCCGCCAAACCTTTACCGGAACCATAAGTTTTGGTTGGTGTGTTAACCGAAATAAAAATCATTTCAGCTTCGTCTATAGCTTGATCAACGTCAGTAGAAAAAAATAGATTTCTACCACGAGCCTGAGCAACAACCGAACTTAAACCCGGTTCATAAATAGGAATATTTTCTACATTAGGATCATTCCATAAATTAATTCGTTGCTCGTTTAAATCAACTACTGTTACTTGTATGTGAGGGCACTTTTGAGCAATTACAGCCATAGTAGGACCTCCTACATAACCGGCTCCAATACAACAAATTTTTGTAATTTTCATGCTTGTATTTTTATCATTATAAGTTGTTCCAATACCAATCTACTGCTTCCTTTAGTCCTTGACTAAAAGAAAATTGTGGTTGATAGTGGAGTAATCGTTTTGCTTTTTCAACACTGGCCAAAGAATGGGGTATATCTCCCGCTCGCTGAGGACCATAAATAACTTCTACATGACTAATCTCAGAATCATATACAGATAAATACTCTTTCAACAACGCTACCATTTGATTCAAAGTAACCCTATCGCCATAGGCAGTATTATACACCGTGTTCACTGCCTCCGGATTTTCAGTCAACATAGCTAATTCATTCATTTGTATCACATTATCAATATATGTAAAATCCCTTGAAAACAAACCATCTCCATTAATAACTGGACTTTCATGCTTAATCAAAGATTTTACAAATTTTGGAATCACAGCAGCGTAAGCTCCATCCGGATCTTGCCTTCTTCCAAATACATTAAAATAACGCAAACCAATGGTTTCCAATCCATATGTTTTACTGAATATTTCAGCATACAATTCATTTACATATTTAGTAATTGCATAAGGTGAAAGCGGTTTTCCAATAATTTCCTCAACCTTCGGCAGCGATTCAGAATCCCCATAAGTAGATGAACTGGCTGCATAGATAAATCGCTTCACTTGGGCATCTCTCGCAGCAACCAACATATTCAAAAAACCCGAAACATTAACCTCATTAGAAGTAATAGGATCATTAATAGACCTTGGCACAGACCCTAACGCTGCTTGATGTAAAACATAATCTACTCCATTAACCGCCAAACGGCAAGTATCCAAATTCCTTATATCTCCTTCGATAAGTTTAAAATGAGGGTTTTTTAAAAACGGTTCAATATTATGACGATGTCCTGTCGCAAAATTATCTAAACAACAAACTTGGTGGCCCTTTTCTAAAAAATAATTACAAAGGTTAGAACCTATAAAACCGGCACCGCCGGTAACTATAATAGTAAACTTTTGATTTGTAATTTCCATTATATTTTTTTGATTGCTCTCTTAATTTTATCTAGGAAGGTTTTTGGTTTCTCTTCCTCTCCATAAGCATTGGTATAGTTACCATAAATATAACTATATCCATATCCATATCCATAACCGTATCCATAACCTGTACCGTATTTTGCTCTGTTTTCAAAACCATTAAAAACAATACTTACATTTTTTAATTCCTCTCGCTGCATTCTATTATTTAGCAAGTTAATCATCTCCTTTTTAGTATAGTTTTGACGAATAATATATAAAGTTGCGTCGGCATAAGGAGCTAACTCAATAGCATCGGCAACTAGACCAACCGGCGGTGTATCCAAAATAATATAGTCATATCGCTCTCTAAGATTATTCATAAATAAATCCATAGATTCACCTATTAATAATTCAGATGGGTTAGGTGGCACCGGACCGGAAGTAATAACGTCTAAATAAGGTATATGCGTATGTTGAATAACTTCTTCTAATGTTTTTTGACCGATCAGGTGATTAACTACACCAATATCATTCTTAATTTTAAAATCGTCAAAAATTTTAGGCTTGCGTAAATCAAGACCTACAATCACTGTTTTTTTCTCACTTAAAGCAAAAACCGTGGCAATATTAATCGAACAAAACGTTTTACCCTCTCCACTTATAGATGAGGTGAGCATTAAAGTTTTTGAACCATTAATCTTTTGTTTTTTATACATGAATTGAAGAGAAGAACGAATTGCTCTAAAAGACTCAGATAAAGATGACTTTTGTTTTTCGAAGACAGCTAAATTAGATTTTGTTTGTTTCATTCCAATAATTCCAATGATAGGAATAGAGGTCAACTTACTTATATCCTCAGCATTCAAAATTGTATTTTCTAAAAAGAAAATAATAAAAACGGCAATTAAAGGAATAAACAAACCAAGAAAGAACGCTAAAACATAATTTACTTTTGTATTTGGCCCAATTAGTCCACCTCCAATATCTTTCGCAGGGTCGATGAAGTGAATATCAGCTAAATTGGCAGCTTTAACAATATTTGCCTCATTTCGCTTACTCAAAAAGCTGGTAAAAATTGTATTATTTAAATCATACTTTCTAGAAATTTTCAAAATCTCTTGTTCATCAGCAGGTAATTGGCTAATTTCTGATTCAGCTTGATTTAATTTGGAATTAACAACGGATAAATCATACTCTAAAGAAGCTTTTGCAGATTTAATATTCTCTAACAAAACACTTTTTAATGCGTCCATTTGAACATCAAAATCTTTGAACATTTTCTTATTTTTAACCAAATAAGGCTTTTGTGCCCTCTCGGTAGATAAGTCAATAATTTTAGAAACGTTTTGTGCAATATTAGGATCGTCAACACCCGCCACTGAAGGAGCTGGAAGTTTGGAAAAATCAACACTATTTACCAAATAATTTCTTAAGGAATTGTAGTAGGCAATTTTGCGGTTTATACCGTCTTTTTCAACTTCAAAAGCTAAAATCTTAGCTGAAATCTGACTACCTCCGGTATTAATTTGATAATAGTTTTTATTTTTAGTAAAGTTTTTTAATTCATCTTCATTGTCTTTCAATTTATCCTCCATAGCCAACAAAGTACTATCAATAAATGCAATGGTATTGGTAGCAAATTGATTTTTCCGATCCAATTGAGCTTTTACGATTGTTTTAACAGTTTCATTTAAATAATCTACTAAACGATTCTTATTTGTTCCCTCCAAGCTTAATTTTACAATCGACTGTGCATTTTTATCAATTGTAGTTTTTATACCTCTGTATCTCGTAACAATATCATCAAATCGATTGAATTTAATAAAATATTCTTGTCCAACATAGTTCCCTAAAAAATCATCTCTTTTTAGAGTTATATTCAAAAATGACAAATTAGTTGCTTGATTTAGATTAAACCTTTTAGTAAATGTACCGCTAGTAACTCCATTTTTTGTAGAAGTATTGGTATTATAAACGAATGTTTCTGCTTGATCATTTTCAAAAATAATACGAACTTCATATTTTGTTTCAGAAACAAACTTAATTCCTATTAAAGTTCTTAATAATTGTGGCTTACTTTTGTCAATTTCAACTTTAAAAGGAACTGAACCATAAACATCCCGCATGTAGTACTTTCCTCTTTTTAAATAATCTAGATAAAAGTCTAATTTATCTACTACCACCTCATTATGGGATCTTGATTTTAAAGTTGAAGCCAAACTTTGTACTTGATCAGAAGTTCCTCCCCAATTAAAAACCAAACTCGTATTAGAAGTAAAAAATGGGTTACTCTCCTCTTTAATAGCAATTGTTGTATCTAATTCATAGATTTTTTCTTTTCGAATATTAACATTATAAGCAATCAAAAAAGCAACTATCCAACTAATAACAAACCATTTCCAATAGCCCGCTAATTTTATAATAAAGCCTTTTAAATCAAACTTAATTTGGTTTTCAAAAAGTGTAAAATCTTTAGAATCAAGCATTTTTTTATATTATAAACGTGATAGAACAATAATAGAGGTAACTAACGACAATGCTGAAATAATTGTAGTTAAGGTTTGAATTCCGGTGGTTCCGGTTCCCCATGATTTTTGCTTTAATGGATTAATTAAAATAAAATCATTGGGTTGAATATAATAATAAGGTGATTCTAATGCTTTTTTATCTAGAAGATTAATTGTATGCATTTCAACCCCGTGGGGATATTGCCGAATAATAAGTACATTTTTCCTGTCACCGGTCATTGTAATATCACCCGAATTGGAAATAGCATCCATGATTGTTGCACGCTCATTATAAATTATATTCGTTCCAGGGCTTTTAATTTCTCCATTAATGGTATAGCGAATACCCGCCAATTTTACTGTAACAAATAAACTTGCCTCAGCATTAAAATATTCATCTAACAAACGCCGTTCGATGTTTTTTCTAACCTCTTCTGTGGTAAGCCCCAACACTTTCACTTCATTTAATATGGGGATTCTTATGTTACCATGATCATCAACATTAAAACCTTCAAAAAACATAACTTGCTCACTCACTATATTTCTATTCCCATCAGAGACCTTAAACATTTCTGTTAAATCTGGGTCTATTGTCTTAATATTAATAACCAAAATATCATTACTTTGTATTCGATAGGGCTTCTTCACAATCTCACTCATGACTAATGTATCATTGCTATCATTTTGATTTTGAAGATACTTTAAATCTTTAGTGGGTACACAAGACACCGTCAAAAGAACTAGAAAAAGTAAAAGAAATATATGGTTTTTGTTCATTTTAAAAATTTTAGCTGACAAATATAGTTTTTCCATCAGAATATAAAAACAAGTTTACTTATTATTAATTGCTTTTCATGGTGTTTTCAAATGGAATTCGATTTAAAATACTTCTTCCTAATGTAATTTCATCAGCATACTCCAATTCGTCACCCACCGAAATCCCTCTTGCAATAGTCGAAGTTTTAATTTCATAGTGTTGAATTTGTCTGAAAATATAAAAATTGGTCGTGTCACCCTCCATCGTAGAACTTAACGCAAAGATAACTTCAGACACCTTTCCTGCACTCACTTTTTCAACCAATGTAGCGATGTTTAATTGACTTGGTCCTACTCCATCAATCGGAGAAATCTTTCCGCCCAATACATGATAAACTCCTTTAAACTGACCCGTGTTTTCAATGGCCATTACATCACGAATATCTTCCACCACACAAATCATTTGATGATTTCTTTTTTCGTTTGAACAAATTTCGCAAAGTTCTACATCGGAAATATTATGGCAACTTTTACAATACTTCACCTCATAACGCATGGTTTGCAATGATTCGGTCAAAAATTGTGTTTGCTCTTTGGGTTGTTTCAACAAATGCAAAACCAAACGAAGAGCAGTACGCTTACCAATTCCTGGTAATTGTGCCATTTCGTTCACTGCTTTTTCCAACAATTTTGAAGAAAATTCCATTGCTACAAAAATACATTTTTCAATCGTATTGCTTTAACATTTCTTTCGAAAGTTTTTAAATAACGTTGGGTTGCAGTAAAAATTTTAGTGAAGCCAAGAATTACAACAATTCTCTTAAAAACGATTTGTTTAAAATGCCGTAATCCTTGACTAAAAAAATAAAAAAATCCCGCTTAAACGGGATTTTAATACTTTATATTTTATAACGTTTTCTGTCGTTTTCATTCAGGTAAATCTTACGCAAACGTATCGATTTTGGCGTTACCTCCACGTACTCATCTTTTTGAATGTATTCTAACGCTTCTTCTAAAGAGAATTTAATCGCCGGAATAATTTTTGTTTTATCATCAGCTCCCGCAGAACGGAAGTTGGTTAACTGTTTTGTTTTGGTAATGTTTATCGTCATATCATCACCTCTAGAGTTTTCACCCACCACTTGACCTTCATAAATATCTTCATTTGGATCCACAAAGAATTTACCACGGTCTTGTAGTTTATTGATAGAATAAGGAATCGCTTTACCATTTTCCATCGAAATTAAAGAACCGTTGATACGACCTGCAATTTCTCCTTTGAATGGTTCATAACCAATAAAACGATGAGCCATAATCGCTTCTCCGGCAGTGGCGGTTAACAATTGGTTTCTCAATCCAATGATTCCGCGAGACGGAATATTAAATTTGATTATCATTCGTTCTCCTTTACCTTCCATACTTAACATTTCTCCTTTTCTGACTGAAACAAACTCAACCGCTCTTCCTGAAACATGCTCAGGTAAGTCAATGGTTAATTCTTCAATTGGCTCACATTTTTGACCATCAATTTCTTTAATGATTACTTGTGGCTGACCAATTTGCAGCTCATATCCTTCTCGACGCATGGTTTCAATTAAAACCGATAAGTGCAATACGCCACGGCCAAATACCATAAATTTATCAGCCGAATCTGTATCCGATACACGAAGAGCTAAGTTTTTCTCTAATTCTTTTGCTAAACGATCTTTTACGTGTCTTGATGTAACAAATTTTCCTTCTTTTCCAAAGAAAGGCGAATCGTTGATGGTAAACAACATGCTCATTGTAGGCTCATCAATAGCAATGGTTTGTAAGGCTTCCGGATTTTCAAAATCAGCCACTGTATCACCAATTTCAAAACCTTCGATTCCTACAATCGCACAGATGTCGCCCGCAATTACTTCGGTTACTTTTTTACGTCCAAGACCTTCAAAGGTATGTAACTCTTTGATTCTGGATTTAATGATTTTACCATCTCTTTTAACTAAAGAAATAGGCATTCCTTCTTTTAAAACACCTCTTTCTAAACGTCCAATCGCGATACGACCCGTGAAGGAGGAAAAGTCTAAGGAAGTAATCAACATTTGTGGTGTTCCTTCAGAAATTCTTGGAGCTGGAACGTGTTGTACTACCATATCTAACAAAGGTTCGATGTTGGTCGTTATGTTTTTCCAGTCTTCAGACATCCAATTGTTTTTGGCAGAACCATAAACCGTTGGGAAATCCAATTGCCATTCTTCTGCTCCTAATTCAAACATCAAGTCGAATACTTTTTCGTGTACTTCTTCCGGAGTACAATTTTCTTTATCCACTTTATTGATAACAACACATGGTTTCAGGCCTAAATCGATGGCTTTTTGCAAAACGAAACGTGTTTGCGGCATAGGTCCTTCAAAAGCATCAACTAACAAACATACTCCATCAGCCATGTTCAATACGCGTTCAACTTCTCCACCAAAATCAGCGTGACCAGGTGTGTCAATAATGTTAATTTTTGTACCTTTATATACTACAGAAACATTTTTAGAGGTAATGGTAATTCCACGTTCACGTTCTAAGTCATTGTTGTCTAAGATTAAATCACCGGTGTTTTCGTTTTCACGAAAAAGTTGACAGTGATACATAATTTTGTCAACCAAAGTGGTTTTACCGTGGTCAACGTGGGCAATAATTGCAATGTTTCTAATTGATTCCATCTGTGTTTTTTTCAGGGTGCAAAGGTACACTTTATTTCTACATAAAAAACTTTTGGGTAAAACATTGAGAGATTTAACGTTAGCGTAATGTAGTGTTCAGTTTGCAGTCGCAGTGCTCAGATTTCAGAGATAAATTTCAACTAAGTTCAAAAATCAACAATCGCTATTCTTCATTCGTTAATCAATAATCACATTGACTAATTCACATTTTAACTTATTTCCCTACTTCCCTTGCCAATCGATAATTAAATTTTATATTTGTCATCCAAACTTTTTTGATGGAACAATTTGTAGTATCAGCCCGAAAATACAGACCCCAGACGTTTATTGACGTGGTGGGTCAGCAGGCTATTACCAACACTTTGCTTAATGCCATCGAAAACAATCATTTAGCTCAAGCTTTGCTTTTTACCGGACCTCGTGGAGTGGGAAAAACAACTTGTGCGAGAATTTTGGCTCGTAAGATTAACCAACCCGGTTATGATGATCCGAATGAAGATTTTGCGTTTAATGTATTTGAATTGGATGCGGCTTCAAACAATTCGGTGGACGATATTCGGAATTTGATTGACCAAGTTCGCATACCGCCACAAACCGGACAATATAAAGTGTATATCATTGACGAGGTGCACATGCTTTCGTCTGCTGCTTTCAATGCTTTTTTGAAAACGTTGGAAGAACCACCAAAACACGCCATCTTTATTTTGGCTACGACCGAAAAACATAAAATCATTCCGACCATCTTGTCACGTTGTCAGATTTTTGATTTTAAACGAATTACGGTAAAAGATGCTAAAGAACATTTGGCCTATGTAGCCGAAAACCAAGGCATTCAATTTGAAGACGATGCGTTACACATTATTGCTCAAAAAGCAGATGGAGCGATGCGGGATGCGTTATCGATTTTTGACAGAGTGGTTTCGTATTGCGGAAATAATCTGACTCGTCAGGCGGTTACAGAAAATTTGAATGTGTTGGATTATGAATCCTATATTAATGTAACCGATTTACTTCTGGAAAATAAATTACCGGAATTGTTGATGGCATTTAATGATATTTTGGCTCGCGGTTTTGATGCTCATCATTTTATTCAAGGTTTAGCTTCTCACTTTAGGGATTTATTGGTTTGTAAAAATCCTGCCACGTTAGTGTTGTTGGAAGCTGGCGAACAAGCTCAGAAGTTGTATGGTATTCAGGCTCAAAAATGCAGTCAGGAGTTTTTATTGAAAGCAATTGAACTTGCGAATGATACTGATTTAAAATACAAAGTGAGTCAGAACCAACGTTTACTTATCGAACTTTGTTTGATGCAATTGGGCTCTATCACTTTTGATGGAGAAAAAAAAAAGTTGACGGCTATATAATTCCCCCTTTTCATTTTCTGGGAAAATTAGGTGCTATTGAAGTGGCAACTGCTTCGGTGGAAGTGGTTCCGAATGTGCCGAAAGAAATTCTGAAAGTGGAAACTCCTTCTTTCAACGAAACTGTTGTGGAAGAAACTACCAAACCCAACATTGCTATTCCGACTATTACTAATGGTGAACCAAAGGTTTCTGCTTTTTCATTGGCGAGTATCAAACAGAAAAAAGAACTGGCGGAAGCTCAAAAACTAGTTACGAAAGAAGCAATTCAATACCCAACCGAGTCTTTTACTGAAACGGATATGTTGTTGCAATGGAACAAATTTGCGATGAAGTTAGAGGAAAAAGGGCAAATGATTATGCATTCGCTGATGCTGATTAACGATCCAAAACTAGACGGAGCTAAAATCACACACGAATTGCCCAACGAAGGAACACGTTTGGAATTTGAGCGAACTAAGAATGAATTGTTAGGCTATTTGCGTGGAATGCTTCATAACCACGATATTGAAATTGAGTTGGTTGTGAATGAAAAAATGGAGAACAAACGGGCGTTTACTCCGCAAGATAAATTTAATCGATTGAATGAAATTAATCCGAATTTGGAGTTGTTGCGGAAGACGTTTGATTTGGATGTTTAGTGGGGAATTAAAACAAGATTCCAAATACTTCATTGAAAGGTTTTGAAATGTCTACAAAAGTAAAACTCACTTCAATTTCTTTTCTCAAAAGATTTATTGTTTTTCCTGATTCAATATCGGAAGTAACATAGAATTGAATTGATTTATCTAAATGAGCTTGTGCAAACAACTTTGAATCATTTGGAATAATAGCTCTGGGTCTTATTTCAGTTGAATTTATACCTTTTTGATCATAAATTGCTTTAGTGAATAATCCAGCTGTTTTGGCATGATCTAAATTGAAAGGTATAATTTGTATGTTTCTTAATGGCAAACTTTCTAATTCATCTTTTACACAAAATTCGGCAATTGAAACAGTGGAAAATTTCATAACAATATCATTTTCAACAAAATACTTAAAATAAGCTTTAGCATTCTCATGAAGAACATCCTCTCCATTAAGTAATCTTATAAAAAAACTTGTATCTAATAATACCCCACTATGCATCATATCCTCCTCTCATATCTCGTAACCAATTATCAGCATCAATTCCTTTCCATTTAGATGTAGATTTCTTAATTAATTTGTTTAGATAATCTTCATCAAACTTTGGTGAATATGGGAACATTTCTAAATATTTTAGTGAGGTTTTGTCAAATTCACCACTTTCAATATTTTGTTTGGCAGTTACTCTAAAACCATATCTTCTGTAAATTAAATTTTTTTCTTCTTTTTCAAAAAACTCTTTCGGAGTATCAATAATTACAGTTCCAAATTCCTCAGTATTTAAGTGGACATTTGATTTTTGCTTACCTCCAGCATTGGTGATTTCTCCATAAAAATACAATTCTGAATCTACCCACAAGTCTAATGTTCTTTTATAGTTAGTTTTGGGATTGACCTCAAACAGATGCTCTTTATTAGAAAGGATGGTTTTTATTTCAAAAGAATATTGTTTACTGTAAGCAATATTTTGAATCCTTTCTATAGCTTGTGCTGTCTTTAACTCTAAAAAATCAATACTTTGGTTAGTTTCTACTACTTCCAAATTAGCCGACAAGCCAATTAAAGCTTGTGTTGCGACTTTGAAAACATGTTTAACAGAACCCTCTTCAATTGCATAACTAATAGTTGGTCGATCTTTTTGATTTGGATAAAGAATATCCTCTATGTTATCTAACATAGCTTTTATTTCTTTTACATCAGTATTTTCAGGACTTAAAGATTCATTTCCTTTAGTTCCTGAAACTCTAATTTCAAAAATTCCTTTAGTTTCCATAAAGCAAAAGTAATAAATTTATTTATTTTTAAATCCTCCCATAATACATCGCCTTTACAATTCCATCAGAAAGTCCGATTTTGGGAACGTATAGATGGCGGGCTCCACTCCACTTCATTGCGTTTAAGTAGATTTTTGTGGCGGGGATGATTACGTCGGCACGGTCGGGGTTTAAGGCTAATTCAGAAATACGTTCGTCATAGGTCATTTTGTTCAACATCGAGTATTGAGCATTTAAACCCAAATAAGTAAGCGGTTTATCTTGCTGTTTTCCGGTCATTTTAAAAAGTTTGTTGATGTTTCCACCTGAGCCAATCATCGTAACATCGTCAAAGGGTGCTGTATTTAATTTTATCCATTTTTCGATTTCCACCCAAACAACTTCATTGACCATATTATTCAACATTCGCACAGTTCCGTTTTTGAATGATTTGGAAGCGATGATTTTTCCGTTAGAAAATAAAGAGAATTCGGTACTTCCACCACCTACATCTACATATAAATAGGTTTTGTCGGTAGCGATATATTCTTTTAAATCGGAAGAAGCAATTATGACTGCTTCTTTTTTACCATCAATAATATCAATTTGAATATCGGCTTCTCGCTGAATAATTTCAACCACATCACTATTATTATCAGCTTCACGCATGGCCGAAGTTGCACAGGCTTTGTACCGTTCCACTTTGTGCACTTTCATCAATAGTTTAAAGGCTTTCATCGCATCAATCATTCGTTCGATATTTTCATCGGATATTTCTCCAACTGTAAAAACATCTTGCCCTAAACGAATAGGCACACGAACCAACGAACTTTTGTTAAATTGTGTATCTTTTCCTTCTTGCTCAACGATGTTAGACACCAACAACCGCATGGCATTGGAGCCAATATCAATGGCAGCGTATCTTTTTATTGTAATCATTTATGCTTTTTAATTTGGGGTTATATTTTTTCAGTAATTACTTCTAATTGGTTTCGATAGTAATTATAGGTTTCAATTTGTGCTCTGAAAACACGGTCACTTTCTTTTCGAACACGGTATTTATTGTCTAATTTTTCGGAATGGTAGCGGGCTTTTACATTTCCTTTCCAGCCTACATCAAAACTTTCAATGAGTTCTAATTTGATGCTTTCGTCGTAAATCGGACAAGTTACTTCTACTCTGGCATCGATGTTTCGGGTCATAAAATCGGCAGAAGAAATAAATACTTCCGGTTTGCCTTGATTTCCAAAGATAAAAATCCTTGAATGCTCAAGGAAATTATCAACAATACTGATGGCTTCAATGTTTTCGCTCATTCCCTTTACACCCGGAATCAAACAACAAATTCCGCGAATAATCAATTGAATTTTTACACCGGCACGACTCGCATCATACAATTTATCAATCATTCGCGTATCGGATAAACTGTTCATCTTTAACTTAATATACGTTTCTTTTCCTGAAAGAGCATGCATAATTTCTCGATCAATGAGTTTATACATTTTATTTCGGGTATAATGCGGCGAAACAACCAAATGCTTGTAGCGATGCACACGGTAATTGACTTCAAAGAAATCGAATACTTTGTCGGCATCCTTTAAAATTTGTTGATGACTAGTAAACAATGTCACATCGGTATACACTTTAGCTGTAGATTCATTGAAATTTCCGGTAGAAATGAACCCGTAACGTTTGATTTTTTTGTCTTCAAATCGGTCGATGACACAGATTTTGCTGTGTACTTTTAATCCTTTTACACCAAAAATCAAATTAATTCCTTCAGTTTGCATTTGTTCGGCATAGGAAATATTACTGGCTTCGTCAAAACGAGCTTGTAGTTCAATTTGAACGGTTACTTTTTTACCATTTTTTGCGGCATTTATCAACGAACTAATAATTTGTGAATTCTTAGCCAAACGATAAAGTGTGATTTTAATGCTGATGACTTTTGGATCAAGAGCGGCTTCACGAAGAAATTTGATTAAATAGGAAAACGATTGATAGGGTGCATTGACCAAA
The DNA here is from genome assembly GCF_044339515.1 of Flavobacterium sp. Lineage (GTDB taxonomy): Bacteria > Bacteroidota > Bacteroidia > Flavobacteriales > Flavobacteriaceae > Flavobacterium. The sequence continues at coordinate 2,248 of NZ_JBIIVK010000010.1, read as the reverse complement.
TAATCTTTTTCGCTAATCTTTTTAATGATGCTTCCCTCTAATCCTAAACCATCAACAGGTAGTGGCGTTTTAGGTTGGTATAATAAATCGTATCGCCCTAAATTTGGAAAATCCATATAGTCGCGACGATTGTGGTAACGTCCTCCCGGAATGATGCTATCGGTTGAATCGATATTCATCTTTTCTAGAAAAAACTTCAGTGTATCTTTATCAATCGACTGATCATAGACAAATCGAACGGGTTCTCCAATTCTTCTGTCGCGAACACTTTCCGAAATTTTTTCGGCAAAACTTTTACTAATGTCGCTGTCAATTTCCAACTGAGCATCGCGGGTAATTTTAATCATGTGAGCTGAAATACTCTCATATTCAAAAATATTGAAAATACTTTGCAGGTTATAACGAATCACATCATCCAAAAGAATAATGAATTGTTTTTCACCGTTAGAGGGCAAGACAACAAATCGATTGATTGTTTTTGGGATTTCTATCACCGCATAACGAATGTCTTTTTTAGTTTTCTTGAACCCTAAAAAAGATGATTTTTCAATCGATTCGTTTTTCATGACAAGTTTTACTGCTAAATAACCGGATGTATCTTTAAGAAGGGGGAATTCTGCCAAATCATTCAAGATGATGGTGACTAAAGCCGGACTAACTTTTTGAATAAAAAAATCATGGATATAATTTTCCTGTTCTTTCGAAATTTCTTTTTCATTGATAATAAAAACGCCTTCTTTTTCGAGTTCTTTTTCAATGATATTGAGAATTCGCAAACTTTCTGATTGCTGTTTGATGACAATGTCGGTGATGTCTTTGAGTAACTGTTGGGACGTAATTCCACCCAAAACTTTTTCTCCGGATTGTCCGGAGAGAGAAAGTCTTCTGATGGCCGCAAAGCGAACCCGAAAAAACTCATCTAAATTATTGGAAAAAATGCCTAAAAATCGTAATCTATCTAATAATGGAACTGTTGGATCTGCGGCTTCTTGAAGCACTCTGGCATTGAAACATAACCAACTTTTCTCTCTGTCAACATAACGGTATTCTATCGCTTTAATCATCTTTTAAATCTCTTGGAAAAAGTACTTTATTGGTTTTGCCTTTATGGATAGTTGACCAACTGTCTACATCGAACGAAAGAGAAACAAATCCGGCAGTGGGCACATTATCAATAAAAACATCTCCAAATTTATTAACAAATTCTGTGATTGCCTCATTATGACCGAAAAGAATAACATTTTCATAACTATTATTGCATGATTTTATTATTTTTTCGAGTTTATAACCATCAAACGTATATAATTCATCCTTGAAAACGATACATTCCAACGGCCACATTTGAATCTGAGCAAAAATAATTGCTGTCTCTGATGCTCTCTTAGCTGTGCTACTCCAAATCAGGTTTACCTTTGGGATCAAATCGGTACTATTTTTAGCAACCAAATGAGCATCGCGAATACCACGTTGGGCGAGTACTCTATCTTTATCTTGAACAGGTGCATCCCAACTGGATTTTGCATGCCTGATTAATATTAAATTTTTCATAGTAGGATAACTTCTTAAAATGAGTTAAAATTTCAATACAATTTAAGATTATTTTTTTATTAAAGTAATTTAAATACAAAATTTTACAATTCAATGTAATTGATAACATTTGGAATTAAAATAACAATTATTTACGTTTCTGTGATAAATCTATTTTTAATTTAATCGAAGTACTTGAATTCAAATTAACTTATTAACAATAGGTATTAATAAAGTTTTAATTATGTATTTTCCTACTTATATTTTATTTTAACACCTTTTATCGTCATTTTTATGCATTTTATCGATAAAATATTTTTTTTATGAAAACAACTTTATGCATTCGACAAGAATTTAAGAATAAATTAACGCAGAAAGATGTATAAATATAAGAAAAAAGAGTGGTTATTCATCGACAAAAAACTCCACAAACAGCATTTTAAGTGCTACTTATCGAGTTTTTTGGTTAGTTACAGAAGAAATGTACAAAAAAATCATATAGTCTATAGTTTAGCCGTCCGATAAATGAGTAAACTGTAGAAGTCTATCAAAATTTATCTGCCCAAATCAACTAATTTATTAATTATGAAAAAAAAACTTTTTGATTGTCCGCAATTACCCATAATTAAATAAAAAGCCTTATATTTGATAAAAAAAAGCGATGAATTTATTCAGTTTTACGGCAAATTTTGGAAGTGAAGAAGCTTGTAGACTTCATTTT
>NZ_JBIIVK010000057.1:0-20448 GCF_044339515.1 Flavobacterium sp. | reverse complement strand
AAGAAAAAGCGGAACAAGAACGAGAACAAATGTTGCTAATTTTGGTTCTTGTGCTGTTTTCAGGCGGATTATTGCTAATTATTTTATGGCAAAGAAATAAGCAAAAACAACTGGTGTTGATTAACAACCAACAAAAAGCGAGCGAAGAAATATACCAACTCCTTTTAGACCAACAAATAAAATTTGACGAAGGACGCGAAAAAGAGAAGAAGAGAATCGCCCGAGAACTGCATGATGGAGTTATGAATAAATTGGCCGGAATTCGTTTTAATTTATTCAAATTAGAGAACAAGCAAGATAGTGCAACTATCGAAGACTGTTTGCAGCATGTTTCGGAACTTCATCACGTGGAGAAGGAAATCCGAAGTATTGCCCACGATTTGAATATGGATATTTTTTCACCCAAAAATGATTATTCGGCTTTGATTGAAACACTAGCTAAGGAAAACGATACGTATGACTTTGACTTGATTCTTGAAATGGATAAAGCCATTGAATGGCATTCAATTTCTTCCATCATCAAGATGAATTGTTACCGAATTTTGCAAGAGAGTTTTTCAAACATTGTCAAACATGCAGAACCCCAAAAAGTTGAGGTACGTTTTTCTGAGTTAAATGGCATTTTAAAACTTGAGATAACTGACGATGGAGTAGGATTTGATTTGGAAAGCCAAAAAAGAGGATTAGGAATAAAGAACATTTTAGAACGAGCACAAAGCATGAAAGCCCGATGCCACATTAAATCTGAAACTGGAAAAGGAACAACAATTAGAATTGAAATTCCGTTAGAAGAAGTATTACCTTAGGTTTTTATCTATGAAAAAAAAGTTAGTAGGTTTCATTATTTGTTTACTCTGTTTTTGCAGTTGTCGTGATGCTGAAAAGTTTTCTGACAATGACGCTGTTCAGGATAGTATACGTTATTATTTAAATAAGTCAGCAGACTTAAAACGTACTAATGAGGAAATTGCCAATACAACGGCAAAAGCACATGAATTGATCAAGCAAACCAAAATAGATTCCCTTTACATTATCAATAATTTTCTTGTTTCTTATGTTTATGATAATATTGGAGAGAAGGATTTATTTAGAGAAATTAATCGGGAAATGGTTGAAGTTGCAAAAAAGCTTAATGATTCAATCAACTTGGCTAGGGCTTACGTACATATTGGTGAATCATACGCTTCTGGAATAAATATTGACAGTACATTTTATTATTACACCAAAGCAGAAAGAATATATTTAAAAAAGGGGGATAATCTGGGGGTGGGAAAAGTAAATTTAAAAAAAGCTTCTCAGAAATATCAACTAGGAGATTATTTCGGATGTGAAAAAACCGCAGTTGTAGCCTCAAGTTACATTAGATTTGTTAAAAATGTGGAGCAAATGTTTAATGCTTACACTTTGATGGGCCTTGCATGTATTGAGACAAAGGATTTTTTAAAAGCACAGGATTATTTTTCCAAGGCATATAATCTCATCACTTCAAATTTAGATCAAAAATTTTCCGTATTTCAACTTAAAGCATTGGCAATAAATAATTTAGCTTACTTGAATATAGAAATAAAGAACTATAAAAAGGCGTTGGTCTTAGTTGAAGAAGCACTGAACGAACCAAATCTTGAAGAAGAATACCCCAGACTTTATGCTACATTACTTTTCAATAGGGGAAGAGTAAATTTGAAATTAAAAAACTATTCAATTGTTGTAAATGATTTACATAAATCTAAAGTTATTAGGAAAAAGTTTAAATTACTTTCTGCTATAGCAAATAGTGAGATGGCTTTATCCAATTATTTTGACGCGATCAAAGAAAAAGACAGTGCTCTGTTCTATGCTCAAAGTGCCTATAAAAATGCTAAAGAAACTGGGATATTGAGTTTGCACCTAGATGCTGTAGATGTGTTAGTAAATATTGATGAGGAAAATTTTGCCAAGCACTCTAAAGAGAGAATACAATTGAGCGATAGCCTAATAAACACGGAACGAAAAATTGCCGAAAAATTTGCCCGCATTGAATTTGAAACCGATGAAATGATTTTAGAAAAAGAAAAAGCGGAACAAGAACGAGAACAAATGTTGCTAATTTTGGTTCTTGTGCTGTTTTCAGGCGGATTATTGCTAATTATTTTATGGCAAAGAAATAAGCAAAAACAACTGGTGTTGATTAACAATCAACAAAAAGCGAGCGAAGAAATATACCAACTCCTTTTAGACCAACAAATAAAATTTGACGAAGGACGCGAAAAAGAGAAGAAGAGAATCGCCCGAGAACTGCATGATGGAATCATGAATAACTTGGCAGGAATTAGGTATAACCTCTTTCGCTTAGAGAAAAAGCGAGACGATGAAACCATAGAAAGCTGTATCCATCATATTGAAGAACTACATACGGTGGAAAAAGAAATCCGTAACATTGCTCATGATTTGAATTTGGATGTTTTTTCACCCAAAAATGATTATGCATCACTCTTGAATACATTGGTACGAGAAAATGAATACGAGGGGGTGTATATTACATTGGAGGTTCAGAATGAAATAGTGTGGGAATCAGTTTCCTCCATCATCAAGATGAATTGTTATCGAATTTTGCAAGAGTGTTTCAATAACATTAGAAAACATTCACAAGCAACGGAAGTAAACGTTCACTTTCAATTAATGTCAGAACAACTTATTCTGGAAATTTTAGATAACGGACTTGGTTTTGACCCTAAAAAAACAAAAAGCGGATTCGGGTTGTCCAGTATCAAAGAAAGAGTAAGGACCATGAAAGGCACTTACATCATTAGCTCGAAAAAGAAAAAAGGAACAACAATTAAAGTAAATATACCCTTATAAACCATGCATTTTCAGTTGCTCTTTATTGATGACCACGCGGTTGTGATTGAAGGATATAAAAGTATCCTGTCTTTTAATTGTGACAACCATACTTTTGAGTCACATAGTGTGTATAGTGCACAAGAAGCCTATCAACATTTAACCGACGCAACGAACAATACGATTTATCAGTTTGTGTTCGTAGATTATACGCTACCCGAATGTGAAGAGCTAAAATTGTTTTCGGGAGAAGATTTGATTCCGATTATCCGAAAACACCAACCACAAAGCAAAATCGTGATAATCACTTCGCACACCGAACATTTTTTGCTTTTTTCACTCTACAAAAATCATGCTCCTGATGGAATATTGATTAAAAGTGACTTCACCGCCAATGAATTTTTAAAAAGTTTTGAAGTAATTAGCAAAAACGAGACCTATTACAGCCAAACGATGCTCGAAGCCTTAAAAAGAATCAAAGCGTTGGATTTTTACCTTGACTTGTTAGACATGAAAATTATACTGTTATTAAATCAAGGCATTAAAACCAAAAATCTCAATGACCACTTACCACTTACCACTAGTGCCATTGACAAACGGAAGCTCAAAATCAAACAATTTTTAGGCATTGAAAAAGGGAATGACGAAGATATTATAAGGGAAGCGAAGAAAAGAAGGTTTATTTAAAATATTTTTTAACAATTTTTACAGAAAATCTGTAAAATGGATTAAAAGAACTTGTTTAACTTTACAACATCAGAAAACAAAAAAGATGTTGGTTAAAGAAGTGACTAACCCCCACAAAGTGACAAAAGACAAAAATGCTTTTCTAATTTTTGTTGGTATTTTATAGAAACAATATTTTGCTTTTAGAGGTTTGTTATGCATGATATTGAACGACCAAACCAACCAAAAAAAAGCAGCCATACCTTGAAATGTTTTGGAAGACAAAAAGTATGACTGCATATTTAAAATAAATATATACAAATATATGAAAAATTTAGTTTTAGGCTTTTTAGCCACATTACTATTAGTGTTTAACGCTAAATCACAAGATATCAATAATTTAAATAAAGATCAAGACTTTAAAAATTATTTGAAAAACGAACTTGAATTCATCAAAATGAGCGACCCTAAATTAGTGAAACTAATTCAAGGTGTAACAAATGAAAGTGATTTAAATAAGTTTTTTTCAGCATTTAATACTAATAAAATTTCTTACAGTAATCATCTAAACAGACAAAATCAAATTTTGTCAACTGTTAGCAATCGTTATAATTTTAAAAAATATAATGAGAGTCAATTGTTTGAGGTAATATCAGTGGAAATTTTAGAAATTATAAATTCAGATGAAACCATTTTTCATCCGATACAACTTCCTATACCTGAAAACACAACGTTAGGTACTAATTGCAGAAGAAGATACAACAATGCATTGACCTTTAATTTTGCAACAGCTGTTGTTGCACACTTGGGATGTACCGCAGGAAACCTAGCTGTTATCCCTGGTTTAATTTGTCATGCTGCAGTTGCTTTTGCTCACGCAGCAGCAGATGATAATGCCTATCTAGATTATTTAGATTGCATCCGAGAAAATTAATTCTTAATAAACTGACCTATGAAAAATAAACTAAATTTAATTCCATTATTTCTGATTGTTATTTATATCTTATTTGTAGGAGGTAATGAAAAAGTTAATTTTGAAACAAAACTAATTTTATTAATTTTATTAGCTTTTTTTTCTACTTACATTATATATTTAGGTTATAAAAGTAAAACTATATCAAAATATAAAATTATAATTTTGTTCATATTTATTGGAATTAGTTTGATGAGTTTTCTGTGGTCGTTAAATCTAATCTAAATAAAAATGGAGTTTTTAACTTTAAATTCTTTATTGTCAGTTTTCTTAACAAGCAATTAGTGTTTAACACTTAAATGAAAGTAATATTACTGTGAATAAAATAACAACACTATTATTGATTTTCTTATCACTCATATATTCTAGATCTTTTGCACAAAAGGATATTGATAATATTTTAAAAGGTGGTGAAATTATAGTTAACGGATTATCATTTCTTAAAAGCAACAATTCTGACGTAAAACAATCTTATTCAAAAGTTGTCGAAAATGTTTGTATAAAAAACAAGCTCTCAGACAAAATAACTTTTGTATTGACGGGGAAAGATGAAGAAGACGATGTTGTAAAAAAAGAATTAGTTATCCAAAAAGATGGAAATGAATGTGTTTTTGAATTACCAAAAGGCATTTATACCTATGAAGTTATATTATCCAATAAAGAAATATTTAAAAAAGGAGAGTATAAATTCATAGAAGATATAACAATAACAGTCAAACAAGATTAAAAATTAAATAATTTTAAAACAAGCACTTTTGATAAATTCAAAAGTGTTTTTTCTTTAGGAAAGTTGGGTAATGTTTCAAAGTTAGTGATGAACCAAAACCCTTAATTTAACCATTTGTAAATCAATTTATAATTAAAATTTAATACCAAAAGACGAACAATACTGTTCGTCTTTTTTACATTTGAAAATGCCTTAAATCGAATGTAATGAAGAAAAATGACACCACGTGTTTCAAAATTAGTGATACTGGAATTTGTTCTAATTGTAAATCTAAAAAGATTATTAAAAACGGTTTTACAAAAAACCGAAAGCAACAATTTTATTGCAAAAATTGCAAGACAAGAAGTATTGATTACTATACTAACAAAGCATGTTGTAAAAGCATAAATTCTTCAATTATACAGCTAATTAAAGAAGGTGTTGGAATTAGAAGTACAGCTAGAATATTAAACATTTCGTCTGCAACCGTTTAAAAAGTCATTCATTAAGATTCATTTTTTACTTAATTATATTGCCCCAAAAACTTATCATCTGTTTTTAAATAAAATAGGGGTATTATAAAGTGAGCATTTTCATTAAAATTATAATCTTTAAATTGAGTAATGTTTGTCATTGTTTCAATAGGAGGTGGAGAATCAATCGCTAATAAATAACCAAACGGATTAAATGTAATTTCAGAATGTGCATTGAAAGTACCGTTGAAATTATTCCATTGTATTCCAAAAAGTCTTTTGTGTTTTGAGATTGTAATGTACAGGTAAATTTGATATTTGTCAGGAAGTGACTTGTTTTCTTTTTCTAAAATGAATTCTACTAAATTCTTATCATCTCTCAAATAACCAGAATGATCTATCGCTAAGAACATAGTTAGGATTTGCTTTAGGACATTCAAAGGTTTATAATTAAATTCTATTAAATTTAGTTTGCTAACCCTACTTGATTTTTCAAAATGAACATAGGCTTGTTTTACAAAGTTGGAAAAATCGTTAGCGTACCATGTTCCGGTGTTATTATTGCAACTTTCACAAAAGCAATAAGAACCTGAGCCATTATTACTTCTAAATGATTTACCATACAGGTAACTTTTTTTATCAAAAAGATGCTCATAGTTTTGTATTAAAATGGGTTTATCATTAAAAGCAGATTTCGGTGGAATGTGTTCAAATGTTAGCTTTTTGAGTTCACCGCATAAATGACAATTTCCGATTTTCATATTAATTATTATGGTTAATAATTCAAAATACCTTCTACAGATAAACTTTTCTTATTGTCAATTACAATTCCAACACTATATCTTGCCCTTGTAATTGCTACATATAACTTTGATCGACTAGTTTCTGCTAAATCATTTTCATTATTGATAAACCAATCGATAAAGGGTTTAGTAGGATAAATCAATACTCTATCAAATGATAGTCCTTTAGATTCACCAAAATTCATCACCTTAAAGTTATCATTTACTATTCTCTTCTTGTTTTCTCTCAATTGTACCGGATCATATTTTTGCAAATAATCTTCAATATCTTTTTCTTTAATAAAAAATACCCCATCATGACCTGTAACAGAATTATTTCCTGACTTTGTTCTAACAAAATTTTTGAATAAATTATTTGATAAATTACATATAAGTTCATTACATCTATAATTCACTAGTAATGAGGTTTCATCAGTTTCAATTTTGATTGATTTATCTTGAAAAAAATAATTTATCACATTAGCCTTTTTAAATTGTTTGTTCTTGGAAGAACTATTAGTAGAATAAGTTCCTTGTCTTGGGTCACCTACAAGTAGCACCTCGGAGTTAGAACTAAATAGTAGTTTGAGTAGCTCTAAATCATATCCAGCTAAATCTTGAATTTCATCAATAAATATTTTTGAGTATATTTTTGAAATTCTATTAACTACTGCATTATTTGTTTTTTCATTGATAGCACATACAAACTCTGATATTTTATCTGAATATATCTTAGTCTCTTTAGTAAAGTAATATTTTTCGGTATCTGATTTTTTAATATATAAAGCCGACTTATTATTAACTAAAATTAGTCCGTTAATTCTTTTATCAAAAATTATTCCTTGATAAGGTCTAACACCATGCTTCAAAAGAAAAGAGAACCATGTCTGAACAGTAATATTCTCCGGAATATAATTTATTTTTTCAATTATTTTTTTCTTTATTTCGGCTTCATTTGCTTGTGTATAAGTTGTTATTAAAACCTTTTTTTCTCTGTACTTGATTGCTTCATCAATCAGATAAGTAGTTTTTCCTGATCCTGCTGCAGCGATGATAAGTTTGTTGTTTACCATTATTCTTTTATTGCATCCAGAATATATTCTGGAAATTTAATATTTTCACTAGAGTCAAAAATTTTAAAAGCACATTCCGTTTTATTTGATTTCATGTGTTTATGAAGTTCATCAATATCAGCAAATGATTTACCAAGTAAAGTATTCATTTTATTTAATCCATTCTCTTTTAAAATTTTTGGCTCAAGAGTATTATAATTAAACTCGTAGGTTCCTATTTTTAAGGTTCCAGTATCAATAATACTGTCAAAGCAAATTTTTATATTTTGCTTTTTATTTATCGATAAATAATTTTTATACTTTTTAATTAAGGCATTTACATCACCATCATTATCAGTAACTACAACAACATTTTTACCTAATTTCTCAGCAATTTCAAGAAACCTTAAAAACGAAGTCCCTACTGAAATGACATCAATACCATTTTCAATAGGAAGCAAACCATTATTAGCATCCATGAATGCTCTTTGAACAACTAATTCATCAGAATCACCTTCGACCAAAATTGCCTTTTTGCAAAGAATCATTCGAAGTGTATCGTATCCAGAAAGTTTTTCGAAAAAAAGTTTAGTTTCTAATGACAAATCATTCAATCTAATTGTCTTTTTATTATTCAAAAGTATCAGATGTTCTAAACCTAGTTTATTTGATACAAAACTACTATGGGTTGAAATTAAAATTTGCTTATCACTACTATGACATTTAATATCTGATATTAATTGATTTAGTTTGGCATGAGAAAGATGATTTTCTGGTTCTTCCAATAAAATAATATTTGCTTCTTTTGCTTTTTTATGACTAAGGGCTAATTTAGTTTTTATAATACATTGCTCACCTTTGCCAACATAATGAAATGGGATATCATCCAAATAAGTCATTAAGCTATTTTCCCAAGCATTTTTTGATGACAATTCAACGGATATTTCTACTTTTTTATCTGAAATTTTAGTTGCTTCCTCTATTTTTTTATTAATCTTTTTTATTGAATCATCAGCCATAAAAAAATCTCTCATTTTCCTATGAGATTGAGATATTTCAACTATTTCATTTGATTCTAAAAACTCTTTAATAATTCGAGAAATATAAACATCAGAACCATTTTGAAATTTATTACTAGCTGAATCAATTAAAGCTGATTTAATTGGAATTGTTCTTATTGTAATGTTCTCATCACGTGCAAAACTTGACCAAAGAATATTATAATATTCGATTGGAAGCGATTTTATTCCTCCTATTTTAATTAAATCCTCGTACTCTTTTTTATATTTTTCATCAAAAGCAATTTTTAAAGAAATCCCACTAGAATTAGATTTTTCACTGTTTCCATTTCCTTCAAATTCTGATATGTTGTCGCCTTCAATAAATATTTCTATTAGAATGTGAGGAGGTGCACTATTTACTCCATTACTCAAATTGTCAAGATATTCCCTTATGACTTCGTAATTGAAAATATACTGTGTAAGTTCGTTATTTAAATATTTACCATTAAGCAAGCCTGATAAAGCTAAATGGATAGCTTCAATAATAGTAGATTTACCTGCTTCATTTTCACCAACAATAATATTAATGCCTTTTTCTAACAAAAGTTTAAAAGAACCCTTAAAGCTTTTGAAATTTTCTATGTGAATTTTTGATATGTACATCTCTTTAAATTTAACTATTCTCCACAATTTTAATCTCCTCCTCCGTCAACCCATACAACTCATAAACCATCCGATCAATTTCTTTGTCGGTGGCATCGATTTCATTTTTGATTGCAACCGCTTTTTGTTGCTCTTGCAAAAAGTAATCTTCCCATTCTAATTCTAGGGAAAGGGATAGTTTTAATTTCATTTACCTAGCTTTTTTGAAAATCAGCAATTGTTAATTCATGTCCGTTTTCTAGTTGCGGTTAGTTCTATCCAAAAGGCTAGCTTTTTGATCTTTTACATATTTTGAAATTACTTATTGCTGGAATAATAACATTTTTAGATAAAGATTTAATCAAGTTCTAAATTTAGTAAGAAAATTTAATATCCTTTAAAAATTCATAAAACTATTATTAACGGCTGTTCTAAATAAATACTTTCTATTGAATATGAGAATATTTTGTCATAAAAAAACCGCCCTTCCAGGGCGGTCATTACATTACAATTACTCTTACAATGTATCCCGGTGGGCGGTAACTTCCGCGATAAACACATCAACTTCGGCGAGCTGTTTGTTTACGCGTTCAAGGTCTAATTCTTTTTCTAGCAGTGCCACCGCACCGTAACTTTCTTTGCGGTTTTCTAACAAGAATTTGCGGTATTCTAACCGTACTTTGCGTTTTTCTTCGGCATCCTTGGTAGGGCCGGGCCTTCCGGTAAAACAGCAAGAACAGTATCCACAGCGGCAATTTCTGCAATTACGCCTTGCAAGATGGCATCAATCTCTACAGCGGTATTGCTGTAGTTGGTAACAAGTCGTTCTTCTGATAACTTTTTAAAGTTTAAATCAGATTTTTCTTTTTGGGCCATGCCCAACAACACATCGCAATCGGCAACTGTTGTTAAATTACTTACTGAGTACATAATTAAAAGTTTTAAAATTATACTTACATAAACGCAAGCATTATGCCTTAAAATACTATAAATCAGAAGTTTATAAAATAATTAACTTGTAGCGTTAATCTTATTTTAAAATTATAAGAAAACTTATTTTGTTTCCGTTTAGCCTAGATTTTTAATTGATAAATTATAAGCCAGAGGGAAGAATTATAGATTAAAGTAATCTTTTTTTAATGCTGTTTATTTCAAATTCCAAACTTGCTTTTTTTATGGTTAGGGTTTCTAAATTTTTTAATGAATACATGCTTTTCAACTTTTCAACTCTTTTTTCTAAAACAGTGGTAATCGCATTGTTGTTGTCTTTTTCATTTTTGATAAAATCAAGCGAGTCTATTTTGGTAAAAAGCTCTTCACGATTTTGATGAAATTCATCAATTTTTACGTTCACTTGATGTAGTAAAATCTCAATTTCGAGCAGTTTTTTTTTCAATCCTGTTTGCATGGATTTCTTTTCTTCATCCGGCATTGCAGAAGATTGTTTTTTTAACTTACCTTTTTCCAAATGTTCCAAAAGATTACTTAGTTTTAAAGTAGCTTCCGGAGGCAAAGCTCTTTTTCCGCTCACATACATCGACCATTGTGAACGATGAACACCGAGATACAAGGCCATTTCCTCCTGTGTAAGTCCGGTTATTTTTTTAAAGTGTGACATACTAATAATTTTATGGTTGTTTTAAACAAAAAATATTTTTTTAATATCAACACAAAAATCGTGTCAAAATGTATCATAATCATCAATTAGACACAAAAAGGGTGTTAAAAAGAAAAGGTTAAACTAATTTGACACAACAAATTAAAAGGGTTGATTGCATTGGCATCGCAATTATATCTTTCAATCCATCTATTTTTTGATAAAACGATTTATTGATAGTTGTTTTATGCATTTGAAGAAACACATTTGACTTTTTTTTAATAATTTTTCAACAAACACTTTTGAATCGTTCAAAAGTGTTTTTTCTTTTTTATATTTGAATGTTATTTTTAACCAAATAGACAACCAACAACTAAATCATGTCAAAAAATTACCAAATCATTATTGTTGATGATCATCCGTTTATCATCGAAGCCTATAAAAATGCTTTAAAAAGTTACAGTGCCAATTCGTTTGAATACACGACCACTCAGGCCAACAATTGTAAAACAGCGTATGAAACCATTACAACGGCTACCCAAGCGTTTGATATTGCGTTTTTAGACATTAGTATGCCGCCTTATGAAGAAAAAGGCATCATGTCTGGTGAAGATTTGGCTAAATTACTTCGCAAACTCATGCCGGATTGCAAAATTATTTTGCTCACCATGCATACCGAATTAATTAAAATCAATACTATTATCAAGGAAATTAACCCTAACGGATTAATCATAAAGAACGATTTAACCTTTGATGAGCTGTTGAATGCGTTTGATAAAATTTTAAATAACGACAATTACTACAGCCAAACTGTGGTGAAGTTTGTGAGCCAGTCACAATATGAAAATTTACAGGTAGATGAGTTTGATAAACAGATTTTATACCATTTATCAAAAGGAATAAAAACGAAAGATTTACCGAGTTATGTGCCACTTTCCTTAAGTGCCATTGAAAAGCGAAAGCTTAATTTGAAAGAGATTTTAGGCGTCAAAGGAAGCAGTGATATAGAACTGATTACCGAAGCAAAAAACAAAGGGTTGATTTAGTCAACCCTTTTTTAATACACTAAACCGTACTAAAATTGGCAGGAAACCACAATGAATTTTGCGGTTAACCGTAACTAATTATCTGAAAATCAAACTACTTTTACACCGAGTTAGTTAGCATACCGAAGTTTCTGAATAACCTAGGAACGAAAGAAGAGTAAACCGAAAAAATACCACCCTTTTGTAAGTCCCCAAAGACTTAACCTACTAATCGGAACTCAAAAAAATCTAAAGAGCGATAGGCCCCAAACTATCGCTTTTTTGTTTTGATGAGCTTGTAAAAACCAATTAAATAAAACCTAACATTTAATTTGCGAATTTGCGGTTAAATCAAGTTTACGGGAAACCGCACTCAAAAAGGTAGAAACCCGTAACACATTCTGAGTAAAACCGTATTTAGATATCAAGTAGGTCGATATATCTTTACATCATCAATAACGAAGTAATTATTCATAATTAAAAATATTGACCCAAGAACGTTCTAAGTAGCCGAAATCGAAAAAGAAATACCACCCTTTTGCCCCAACGAAAGATCTGATTCAACCCAAAACAGCTACTTAACAAAGTTAAACACTAGAAAAAGCGATGCACCCCAATGCAACGCTTTTTTTGTTTTGATGAGATTACCATCGATTAATTTGAATTTTAGCCACGAATTTCACGGATTGGTACTAATTTTTACAGAGCTCGCTCCCCTCTCCTTTGGAGAGGGGTTGGGGGTGAGGTCTATAATTAAAACTTCCTTGATAGCACGACCCGCAGTTTACGGAGGGGTACGCCCAATTTATTCTTCTAAAGCATTCCAGCCTCTGGCTTTGAGTTCTATTTTTTGATTGGCCCGCGTAACCAAATGTTTGCCCTCAGTTGCTTTAGTCATGTGACCAATGACGGTGAGGTTCGGATTGGCTTTGATTTTGTCAAAATCTTCCATCGCAATGGTAAATAGTAATTCATAATCTTCGCCACCATTGATAGCTACAGTCGTACTATCAATGTTGAATTCTTCGCAAACGGAAATGAGTTGAGGATCAAGGGGTAATTTTTCCTCGTAAATCGTGCAACCTACATTAGATTGCTTGCAGATATGCATCACTTCAGAGGATAATCCGTCAGAAATATCAATCATCGAAGTGGGTTTTACTTCCAATTTTTCTAACAGTTCTTTGATGTCTTTTCGAGCTTCCGGTTTTAGTTGACGTTCGATTAAATAAGTATAATTGTCTAAATCAGGTTGGTTGTTGGGGTTGACTTGAAATACTTGTTTTTCGCGTTCTAAGACTTGCAAGCCCATGTAGGCCGCACCGATATCGCCGGTAACTACAAGCAAATCGTTCTCTTTTGCACCGCTTCTATACACAATATCTTCTGCATTTGCTTCGCCTAACGCGGTGATGGAAATGATTAATCCTTTTTGAGACGAAGTGGTATCGCCACCAATGACATCTACATGATATTCTTTGGATGCGAGTGTGATTCCGGCAAATAATTCTTCCAACGCTTCGAGCGGAAATCGGTTAGAAACCGCAATGGAAACCGTAATTTGGGTAGGCGTTGCATTCATCGCACAAATGTCAGATACATTCGCCACCACAGCTTTGTAGCCTAAATGTTTTAACGGCATATAGGCCAAATCAAAATGCACCCCTTCGATTAATAAATCGGTGGAAACAACGGTTTTTTTATCCTTGAAATCTAAAACAGCAGAATCGTCGCCAATCCCTTTTATGGTAGAAGGTTGGTTGATTTCAAAATGCTTCGTTAAATGGTCAATTAAACCAAATTCGCCCAATTGAGCGATGGAAGTGCGTTGTGGTGATTTTTCTTCTAACATAGTTTTTTTTCAAAAGACAAAGGTAGGAAGAATTTGGGGACTCAACATAGTGCTTAGTTTAACCAAATTCTATTATATTTTTTTTCAATACAAATTAAGCTTTAAATTTTCTAAAAGATTGAATCATTTCATAAATTCCAAAGGCGATTACAATCTTCCCAAAAATAAATACTGTCCAACTTAAAGGATTTGTTAAATAAATTTTATCTGTAATTAAGGGGTTATAAAAATCAGTAACAAGAAAAAAGCGAAATAATCCGACAAAGAATTCATTGGTTTTCTCAAGGTTAAATGTTCCAGAATTTTCTATTCGGTAAAGAATAGAATAAAAAAGCAAACCTGAAAATAATGTAAATTTTAGGGCTCTTTTCCAGTCTGTTCCATATTCAGATACAAATTCACTAATTCTTAGAATAAATAAATCTCTTTTTAACTGAATTGGTTCTCTTTTTCTATGGTAAAATCTTTTTTCGTCTTTTTTAAAAGAAGTTAGTTTTTGTTTAATATCTTCTTGGTAGGCATTAAATTCATAAACTCTAAATCTGTTGAAATCAATTTTATTTTCAGCTTTTTGAAGCTGTAATTTTATAGTTCTAATTGTTCTTCTGTTGCATCTATCAATATTTTTTATTTGAATATCATCAAAAAGAGCTGCCTTTTCAAAAATTGTTCTGTCAATAAATATTTTATCAAAATAAGTATTTTGAAAAGAAGCTACATCATTAAACTTTACGTTGTCAATTTCTATTTTATGAATTGATGCATGATTAAATTGTACAAAGCTATCAAATAAACAATTTTCAAAATATAAACAAGATTCAGTTAATGACTTTATATCTTGAAACAAAGTAGTTTTAAAAAATTTACAATTTTTAAAATCTGAATAATAACTAAATGTTGTTTCATTAAAATTAGCCTTTTCAAAAACGCATTCGTAAAAATTAAACTGACCTCCTGATTTATAAAAGGAATTTTTATAAAAATCAAAAAAACCTGTAAAGTTGGATTCAAATAAATTGATTCTATTAAATTTACTTTCTCTAAAAGAGGAGTTCTTTAAACTTGAATTTATAATTGATAACAATCCATTTTCTTTATAATCATTACCTATAATTTGACATTTCGTTTGAACAATTATATTTTTTAGGCATAAATTGAAAGATAATTTATTAAACCCCCATATATCTAATTTTTCAAAAATACAAGTATGAATATTCAATTCATTTTTGGTTATCAATGACTTTTTTATTTCAAGGTTTTTTATTTCACAATTCTCAAATTTTAGCCCTTCAAACTCACAATTTTCTATATATAATAACCTATTAAGCTCTCCTTCATTTTTTTCAGTAATTCCGTCGTATTTGTCATAAATTAGTAAATCTCCGTTTATGAATTTACAATTAGAAATTTTTATATCAATTATGTAAATGTCTGATAAAATTAATTCTTCCTTCTCTTGTAAATTAATTAAATAACCATCAATAGGTTTGTCTTTTTTTATGAAATTAATTAGTGTTGATAAGTTTATTTCTATCATTTTCAATTTTCATGTTTAAGTAAAAATACAAAAAAACCCAACAACTCTCGTCATTGGGTTCTTAAATATTTCTCAGCTACTCAGCTACTCAGCCACTCAGCATCTCTACTAATCATTCAACTTCAACACCGCCATAAACGCCTCTTGCGGAATTTCTACATTTCCCACTTGACGCATACTCTTCTATTTATTCTTCAAGAGGTCCAGAAATTTTTTCTATATGCTTCTTATATGATTTACCAAAATCACTACTTTTTAATAAATTATCAATATCATTTTTTTCTAAATCTGTAGAATTATAAAAAGTTGTGAAATTTTCGACTGTTGATGAAAATTTATCTTTCAAAAGATAAATTATTTGGTTTGGTATATCAATTCCTTTAGTTTTCGCATAATTATTTTCAATTAATAAATCAACCATTTTATTCGTCAATTTATCAATTTCATTCTTATTCAATGCATATATAAGTCCAGCTATGTAGTATGTACTCTTTTTGAAAACAAGAAGAGAAGTAGAATATTTATCTGAATTTTCTCTAACTAAATCTCTTATTGTATCTAAAATTAGGGATGCTGTTAGCAATTTACTACTTAAAAAATAAAGCTCTTCAATATCATCCAATGCTGAATTTTTATATATTTTCTCGTATTCTGTTTTTTGAAAAACTCTACTTTCACCCATTCTAGAACGTAAAGATTGAGCAGCAGCCATATATACAGCTCTATATGCTAATGCACCATTTGGCATACTTACAATCTTTTTAGTTGAAGATTGTTTTGCTTCTCCTTTTCTGTCATACAAATAATCAAACTCTTTTATTGAATTTCCAATAGCAATTTGTAAAGGATCATTAGCTAATAATGAGTATGTTTTGACAGCGTTTTGATTATTAGTTGCTTTGATTACGTTTAATTTAAAGTCAGCTTGAGAAGAATCTATTTCATAGATCCTTACTAATATATTTGCAGGTTTAAAATTATCTTTTGTTTTTTCTCCGTATTTTGCACTAAACAAAGCGTTTACAGTTTGGCATCCATTTATGATTTGTAGATTTTTTAATTCTACATTTATGCTACTATTTGCTTTTGGTGTACCTAGAGTTATTTCATCGCAAATTATACTAATTCCATTATTCATATATGGAAACCAAATACTTTCAATATTAGTGATAGTGTTAATAATATCTTTGTTTACTGCTCCTCGATCACCTAAATATAATCTAATGTTTTCAGCATATAATTGATTGTTATGATATTTATTTTGAAGACGTATAAATTCATTAACATTACACATTCCAATAAAAACTCTTTTTGGTAATCCCAAACTTGTTCTTCTGCTGTTATCTTCATACCTAAATGAGTGTTGGCCATCCAAAATAAAGTCAATATTTTCAGATACTACACGAATTTTGCCATCAACTGCTAAATCAATAATATCTTGTAAACCATAAACTTGAATGTTGAAACGATATAATTGTTTATCTTGTTCAAATCTTCCTAAAACACTATTTATTGCATCATTATTAGAGCGATTTATTCCTTGAGCATTGTTAATAAAATGACAATAAACAGCAATTTTACGACCTTTTTTACTTAAAAAATTTTGTACTTGTTGATCTATTTCATTTAATACAGGATTTAATAAAAAATTACTGTCTCTTAGTTCAGGATGAACAAAAGTATCATTCATTAGAGTTGCAAAATCTCTTAAATCTGTTGGAGAAGTGGCGTTTCTATCTGATTGATGTAACTTGTATTGAAATAGATGAAGATGTTTTTCATTTGTTGACTCGGTTTCAATAAAAGCATACGCATCTAATAATAATTCTTGTTTACCTGATATAAATTTATCTGTAATCTTGAAGTTCTCAAAAAAACCTTCTTCAAACAAATCCATTGCTAAAGAAGCACTCAAAGCCATATACAAAATTTCATTACTAGCTTCTGAAACATTTGTTGTACTCATTCCTGCATTTATAGTGAAATGCTCGTTCATTCTTTTAAAATAATCGAGTTCTTTTTTTATTTCATCATTTAGATACATGGTTTTTTAGATAAAGATATTAAAAATTTAATCATTCAACTTCAACACCGCCATAAACGCCTCTTGTGGAATCTCTACATTCCCCACCTGACGCATTCTCTTTTTCCCTTTTTTCTGTTTTTCCAACAGTTTTCGTTTACGGGAAATATCTCCTCCGTAACATTTGGCGGTTACATCTTTACGCAACGCTTTAATGGTTTCACGGGCAATGATTTTGGCACCAATAGCGGCCTGAATCGGAATGTCAAACTGTTGTCTTGGAATCAACTCACGCAGTTTTTCACACATTTTCTTACCAATATTATAGGCATTGTCTTCGTGAATCAAAGCGGATAAAGCATCCACTTGATTGGCATTCAAAAGGACATCCAATTTCACCAATTTCGAAGCACGCATCCCGATTGGGTGGTAATCAAACGAAGCATATCCTTTGGAAACCGTTTTCAAACGATCATAAAAATCAAATACAATTTCGGCCAACGGCATATCAAAATTCAATTCAACACGTTCAGTTGTTAAATAAGTTTGATTCGTAATCACGCCACGTTTTTCAATACACAACCCCATCACATTTCCTACAAAATCCGATTTAGTAATGATAGTAGCTTTAATAAAAGGCTCTTCAACTCGATCCAATTTAGAAGGTTCCGGCAAGTCTGACGGATTATTTACAATAAGAGCAGTATCCGGTTCTTTTTTGGTATAAGCCAAATACGAAACGTTAGGAACCGTGGTAATTACCGTCATGTCGAATTCACGCTCTAAACGCTCTTGAATAATTTCCAAATGCAACATGCCCAAGAATCCACAACGGAAACCAAAACCAAGAGCAGCCGAGCTTTCAGGAGCAAAAACCAACGAAGCATCGTTCAGTTGTAATTTTTCCATTGAAGCTCTCAAGTCTTCAAAATCTTCGGTATCTACCGGATAAATTCCGGCAAAAACCATCGGTTTTACGTTTTCAAAACCGGTAATCATATTGGTCGTTGGGTTTTTGGCATCGGTAATCGTGTCACCCACTTTTACCTCTTTGGCTTCCTTAATGCCGGAAATCAAATAGCCTACATCACCTGTAGAAATCACGTCTTTCGGAACCTGATTTAACTTCAACGTACCTACTTCATCGGCAAAATATTCTTTGCCGGTAGCCATAAATTTAATTTTTTGACCTTTACGAATCTCGCCGTTTTTCACTCGGAAAATAACTTCAATACCGCGAAACGGATTGTAATGTGAGTCAAAAATCAACGCCTGCAGCGGTTCTTCTTTTTCCCCTTTTGGTGGCGGAATTTTGTCGATAATCGCGGCTAAAATATTTTCCACTCCAAAACCGGTTTTTCCCGAGGCATGAATAATATCTTCTAAATCACAACCTAATAAATCAATAATATCATCGCTCACTTCCTCCGGATTAGCACTGGGCAAATCCACTTTGTTCAACACCGGAATAATTTCCAAGTCGTTTTCTAAAGCCAAATATAAATTGGAAATCGTTTGAGCCTGAATACTTTGTGCGGCATCCACAATCAACAAAGCCCCTTCACAAGCGGCAATCGAACGCGATACTTCATACGAAAAATCCACGTGACCGGGCGTATCAATCAAATTCAAAATATATTTCTCGCCTTTGTACGTATATTCCATTTGAATCGCGTGACTCTTAATCGTAATCCCACGTTCACGTTCCAAATCCATGTTATCCAGCAACTGAGCCTTTTCCTCACGTGCCGTAACGGTTTGTGTAGCCCCCAATAATCGGTCGGCCAGCGTACTTTTTCCGTGGTCAATATGAGCAATAATGCAAAAATTTCGTATGTTCTTCATCTTCGTTTAATTCAAATTTTTTGGGCGTTCCCCAAGGGTCGGGCTGTCCGCTGTATCTTTTGTTCTCCCGATAGCTATCGGGGCTGCTCCTTAGCGAATTGTGTGCAAATATAAAGCAAAGTTTTCATTTTTAGGTTTGAAACTTGCAACCTTAAACCTGAAACCAGCAAAAATTAGTATATTTGTTTACTCAACTACTTAGTTATGAATGCAACAAAGGAAATAATTGTTAGAGACCTAGCAATAATGAACGGAAAACCTCTAATTAAAGGAACACGAATTACGGTTGAATTAATTTTAAAAAAGTTATCCGAAGGAGCAACGGTAGAAGATTTACTTAAAATTTATCCTCAAATTACAGCCAAACAAATAATGGCAGTTTTGGATTATGCTGCAAATGTTATCAGCAATGAAGAATTATTAGATGTGTAGATGATTATTGCAGACGAAAATATTCCGTTACCAATAATTGATGCTTTGGTCAAAAATAAAATTGAAACAATTACAATTTTTGACAATTATAGAGGTATATCAGATGTTGAAATTATCAAATTAGCTCAAAATCCTCCAAAAATAATTTTAACCGAAGACAAAGATTTTGGAGATTTAATATTTGCGTACAATCAAAATCAAGTCAGCGTCATTTTATTGCGGTATCATTACTCTGAATTAGAGAAAATAACTTCCATTTTATTAAAATTTCTACTTAATCACACGATAGAAAACTATTCATTTGTTGTGATTACTACAAGGAGTATTCGAATCAGAAGAATTTAGATCTTCGTAATTACTGTACTTGTTGAGATTGCAACATGCTATTTTCAATTTTAAAATCAAGTAATATTTAAAAATGAGTGAAATTAATAATAACTTTTTTATTTGCAATCCTCACAAAAATTGGTTTGCGATTGTTTTGTTGTTTCTTATTATAATTTTGAGTTTATTCTTGATTTCTTTGTATGCACTTTTAATTTTTTTTGAAAGGATGTATGTGCTTATTCCTTTTGTCATACTTACGATTTTAATTCTACTATTTGTATTTAAAAATTTGCTGTGGACTTTTTTTGGTAAAATTGAAGTAAATATCAATACAACAGAATTAACAATTACCAAAAAGAAATTATCTTCAAGTAAATTATATTACTACTATTTGGAGGAAATAGAATCTGTTGACATAAAGAATTTATATTTTCTTCAATCAATTAACAATGTTCCGCTTTTTGGTGGTTTATTCTTAGGTTTGATAAATTTTGTAAAAAAAGATTCTGAATCAATTGTTATCAAATATCGTGACAGAGAAATAGAAATTATAAATCATCTAACAATGGAACTGTAAGCTCCCCCAAAAATAGTACAGTTTAAAAGTAGAAAAAAAAGTATTAATTTTAAACTGTCAATATGAAGAAGAGTAAATTCACCCCGACCCAAATTGCTAAGATTTTAAAAGAATTTGAACT